>JBBQWA010000489.1:0-1533 GCA_038211045.1 Gemmatales bacterium | reverse complement strand
CGCTCGCTGGAAAACTCCTCGGCAGTGCCCCTCGCGATGATCTCGTAAAGTACCGCCTGCTTCTCCTTGTACTTCCGCAGGATGCGGCCCAGTCGTTGGACGTTTTCCTTGACGCTGCCGCTGCCCGAGAGCACCACGCCGACGCCGGCGGCCGGTACGTCTACCCCCTCGTTCAGCACCTGGCTCGTCACGATCACGGTGTACTCGCCGCTGTGGAAGCGTTCGAGCATCGCCTTGCGTTCCTTGATCTTCGTCTGGTGCGTGATCGCGGGGACGAGGTAGCGGCGGGCAATGTCGTAAACTGTAGCGTTATCGGCGGTGAAGATGATGGTGCGTTCGCCATTGTGTTTGGAGAGCAATTCTTCCAAGGCGTTGAACTTGCCGGAGGCTTGGCGCTCGATCCGCTTCTGTTCGTAGAAGGCCCGCAATGCCGATTGCCCTTCCGGGGTGCGGCCGGCTTGGAAAATGAAGTTCTGCCAACCGTTCTGCCCGCCCAATTGGATGTTGTTGTCCGAGACGAACTTGCGGTACTCCTCCCGGCAGGCCGTGTAACGGGCCTGCTCCTCGGCGGTGAGATCGACGTACACCCGTTGCGTGCGGTACTCGGCGAGGTAGTCGCCCGAGAGTTCCTGGATTTCCCGGCGGTACACGATGGGGCCGATGAGGCCGGGCAAGCGCATCTCGCCGCCGTCGGCCCGTTCGGGCGTGGCGGTGAGGCCGAGGCGGTACGGGGCCAAGCTGCCGAGGGCCGCTTCTTGGTAAGTGGCGCCGGGCAGGTGGTGGGCTTCGTCGAACACCAGCAGGCCGTACTTGTGGCCCCAGCGTTCGAGATGGATGTACGAGGAATCGTAGGTGGTCACGGCGAGATCTTGGAAGTCGTAGTAACCGCCGCCGATGAGGCCGACCGGCACGCCGAAGAGTTCGGTGAGGTTGGCGTACCACTGATTCATTAAATCGATGGTTGGAACGATGATGAGAGCGGGTCGGTTGGTCTTTTCGATGGCGAGTGCGGCCACGAACGATTTTCCCGTACCGGTGGGCAGCACCACCACACCTTTGGCCCCGGCATGCCACCAGTAATCGACCGCTTCGCGTTGGTGCGGGTAAGGTTCGCGGTCGGTAGTCAGCTTCCAACCGAGGGGTTTGTTCTCCCAGCCGCGGGCGTGATCTTCGTACGGTTGCTTGGATTTGCGAAACTGTTCGACGATGGCCCGGTAGTGGATGCCTTGGGCGCGATACTCGGAGGTGCGGGGATCGAAAAGCACGCCGGGGAGCGTGGCGGTATCGAAATCTTTGGCAATATCGCCGAGCACGACGGTGCCGCGGTCGTAGCGGAGCGAAATGGGGAGATCGGGCATGGGGTAAGTCTCCCAGCATTTTGACGAGGATCACGCAAAAAGCCCCCGGTTTCCCGGGGGCTTTGCGAGTGCGGGAGAGAGGACTTGAACCTCCACACCCTTGCGAGTACCAGAACCTGAATCTGGCGCGTCTGCCATTCCGCCACTCCCGCATACGTCTGAGGAGCTATCCTAA
>JBBQWA010000488.1:0-1585 GCA_038211045.1 Gemmatales bacterium | reverse complement strand
CGGGGGCGCTTGCGGGCCGCTTCGAACGCGGCCCGGAGGATGCGTTCGCAGCCGCCACGGGTGAATACGGCGTTCTGGATCGCCACTTCCTTATCGGTACCGGGGTAGAGCTTGCCGCCGACCGGGGCATACTCGCCTTCGGTGTTCTCGCGGTACACCATCATGTCGATTTCACCCGGTTTCTTGCCGACGAGCGGGCAGGACACCCCGGCGAAAAGGTAGGCGGGCCGCAGGTTCACGTATTGGTCGAAGTTCCGCCGCATCGGCAACAGAAGTTCGTGGATCGTCACTTGATCGGGCACGTCGGCGGAACCCACGGCCCCGAAGAAGATCGCATCGTGCTTGGAGAGGATGTCCCAGCCATCCACCGGCATGATCCGGCCGTGCTTGCGGTAGAAATCGCTGCCCCACGGCAGCGGGTTCAGCTCGATTCCCTCGGCGGGATCGTGGGCTTTCACGGCGGCGCGAACCACCCGCACGGCTTGGTCAATCACTTCGATGCCGATGCCATCGCCACCGATGACCGCGATCTGATGCACTGCCATTGCAACCTCGGGAGATGCTTGCTATCGGAGGAGTTCCCACGCAAGTTCCTTCATTATATTCGGCTTCTGCGGAACAGTCCGCCGGGCCGACACTCGGTAAAGTTTACTTTCCGTAGCCGGGGTGTAGACGGAACGCAGGGGGACGGCAAGAGTGTATACAGTGGGGTGCGGGTTGTCCGCATCGCACGTTGCGGGGCCGTTCGACATGGCACGAAAATCGATTGCACTTACCGCGGCCGTACTCGGGGCGTCGTTGCTATCCACCATCGGCTGCAAAAGCTCCGGTAGTAGCGGCAGCAGCAGCTCGCGCGATCCGATCTTCGGGGCGGAAAAGATTCCCCCGCAGGGTTTGCCCGTGTACGGTGCGACCAAAAAGGATCCGCTTTTGAAGGGGGCCACCGCGACCAGCCGAAGTTCGGCGGAGCCGTACCGGCCGAGTGCCAGCGTGACCACCGCCGCACTCGCCGGAGCTAAATCGACTCCAGAAACCGATACCTTGGGATTCACCAAGGATCAACCGAAACAGGAGATCGTGCCCGTTTCGGCGGTATCGTTCGGCAACGGCGATTTCTCGGACGCAATCCGCAAACAAGGCGGCCGGGTGTATGCCCCGGTGAAACTGCCCACGGGCGAATACGAATTGCGCTGTGCGGTGCCCCTCGGCAGTGGCGGAACGATGCGAACCTACACCGCGACCGGGAAGAGCCAAGCCTCGGCCACCCGGGAGTTGCAAGCGCAGATTCAAGCCGACTCGGGGCGGTAACCTCACTTCTCGTTTAGTTCCCGGCTTTGCGAACCGTGAGGAATACGGAACCGGTGATAGCGTCGCCCGATTTCGCTTTCACATTGTAACCGATCTGGAATTGCATCACCGGCTTCACTCCGCCGGGCACGGCCAATTCCACGGTACGTTCGTCGAGGAGCTTTGCCGAGGCGAACGCGAATTCATCTTGGCCTTCCGCATTAGGATTGCTGAGCTTCCAACGCTTGCTGCCGTAATCCGGCCCCCAACGGTAGTTCCACCATGCAGCCTTGTAGTT
>JBBQWA010000487.1:0-1634 GCA_038211045.1 Gemmatales bacterium | reverse complement strand
CACGCCGATCTTTATGTTCTTCCTCGGCACATGCCCGAAGGAAAAGTACGAGGCCTCCTTGAAACCCGGCGCCGCCCCGCTGCCGGGGATGCACACCGATTCCTACGGCCCGGATGGCGAAGGCAGCGTTCGCGTTGGCGTGCGGGCAATGACCCTCGCCGTGATGAATTTGATGCCGAAGAAGTGAATCTTTCTGAGGCTGAAGCGTTAGCGAACGCACCGCTTCGCTGACGCATCAGCCTCCGATGATTCGCACCCGCACGATCTTCCGTCCCAAACGCAACACCAAGCCATCGCATACGGGCACGGGGGTTTTCCACTCGACGGGCTTCGTGCGATCCGGGCCGTAGTTGAAGGCACCTTCCTCAATCTTCTTGCGGGCTTCGCCGCCGCTCTTGGTCAACCCGGTCGCGACGACGAGTTTCTGGGCCGTGAGCGTGCCATCCACCAAGTCGGCAACGGGGATCGTCACTTCGTCGATCACGTCGGGGTCGCCGCCCTTCTCGAACTGTTTGGCCCAATCGGCCAGCACCTGTTCCGCACCGGCTTCGCCGTGGAACCACTTCACGATGTCCGCACCGAGTTGCTTTTTGGCTTCGTTCGGTTTCCCGGCCAGCAGCGTTCGGATGTCCGCGTCGGTGCGGTCGGTTAGCAATGTGAACCATTCGTGCATGAGGCCGTCGGGAATCCGCATGGTCTTTCCGAACTGTTCCTTGGCCGGCTCGCCGACGCCGATGTAGTTGCCGAGGCTTTTGCCCATCTTCTTTTCGCCATCGAGCCCGCGCAAGATCGGCATGGTGAACGGAACCTGCGGTTCTTGCCCGCGTCCCTTTTGAAGATCGCGGCCGACCATCAGGTTGAAGAGTTGTTCCGTGCCGCCGAGTTCGATATCCGCTTCGATCTCGACGCTATCCCACCCCTGCATCAACGGGTAGAGGCATTCGTGCAGGTAGATTGGCGTGCCGGACTTCATGCGGTTGCTGAAATCCTCGCGGGCCAGGATTTGCTGGATGGTGGTTTGCCCCAGCAAATGCAGCATCTCGGCAAAGCCCCACTTGCTGAACCATGCCGCGTTGGGCCGCACCTCGGCCTTCGTGATATCCACGACCTTGGCGATCTGAGTGAGGTAGGTTACGGCGTTCTTTTCGATCTGTTCGGGCGTGAGGCCGGCACGCGAAGCATCGCGACCGGAGGGGTCGCCGACTTGGGCCGTGGCGGTGCCGATGATGAGTACGGCGGTATGGCCGAGGTCTTGGAACTGGCGCAGCTTCCGCAATGGTACGGTGTGCCCAAGATGGACATCGAAGCCGGTGGGATCGATGCCGTATTTTACACGCAGCGGCTTTCCCATGGTGAAGCTGCGTTCCAGCTTACGCTTGAGCTCGGCCTGCGTTTCGATCTGCGCAGCCCCGCGAAGGAGGATCGCGAGTTGTTCATCGACGGGAAGGAATGTGGGCATGAATGGAACTCTTGTTAGCCCGACGCGCCAGCGAGGGCTTCCAGCAGGATCGACTGCAAATTCCGCGTTCGACGTTCCGGAAGCCACAACGGGGCGCTCCCGGTCGAGGTCGCGGCGCCTTTGATCATCCAGGCCTGCGAGGGCGTGGCGGCGGCGCACACCGCGGGCGTCATTC
>JBBQWA010000486.1:0-1638 GCA_038211045.1 Gemmatales bacterium | reverse complement strand
AGCAAGCTCAGCACGGTCGAGGATTTGTTCGACATTCACACGATGGGCTTCCGCGGCGAGGCGCTCGCCTCCATCGCCGGGGTGGCGCAGGTGCTGATGCAATCGCGGCCGCACGGCGAAGCGCACGGCCACGAACTCCGCGGCGAGAACGCCGGCTTTTCCGCGATCAAACCGTGGGGTGGCCCCGTCGGCACGCGGATCGAAGTTAGGCACCTCTTCTACAACATCCCCGCCCGCAAGAAGTTCCTCAAAGGCTTAGGCACCGAACTCGGCCACGTCAGTGAAACGCTTACGCGCCTCGCCCTCGCCAACCCGCAAACGCACTTCGTGTTCAAGCACAATGGCAAGATGGTGTGGGAAGTGCCCGCCTCGGCCACGCTCGCGGATCGCATCGGCCTCTTCTTCGGCAAGGATGTGAAGGACACCCTCTACGAAGTGAACAGCGGTCCCGGCCCCGTGGAATTGAAGGGCTATATCGCCGACCCCAAGTGCGATAAAGGGAACGCTAAGCTGCAATACCTGTTCGTGAACGGCCGCTGGTTCCGCGACCGCAGCGTTGGGCACGCCTTGCAGGAAGCCTACCGCGGCCTGTTGATGACCGGTCGCTACGCCGTCGGATTTCTGTTCCTCAATGTTCCACCCGATAGTATCGATGTGAACGTTCACCCGACGAAAGCCGAGGTGCGCTTCCGCGAGAACTCGCTGATTTACTCGCTCGTGCGTTCGACCGTGAAGGCCCGACTGTTGAAGGAGAACCTCGTCCCGGCGTTGCACTACCGAGAACCGGAGCGAGATCCTTCGATTCCGACGCAATACACCGGTTTACCGGAATGGCGGTTGAATCCGAGTGCCCCGCCGATGCAATCGATTTTCTCGCCGCGACGGGAAGCGATCGAAGACAGCACAGCCCCGTGGGAAATTCGTTCGGTACCCAACTCGCCGCTTGCGGCGTCGCCAGCAATGCACCAAATTCCCGATCCAACGGGATCGCTGGCGACGCCGCAAGCGGCGGCTCAATCGGAAGCTCCGCTACCATTCTTCCTGCCACCCATGAAGCCCGGCTCGGCGCTGCAAGTCCACGATGCTTATATCGTGCTGGAAACGCCGGAGGGAATGTTGGTGATTGATCAGCACGCGCTGCACGAACGCATCCTATACGAACAGTTGCGCAACCGCATTCGCGAGGGCAAGCTCGAAGTGCAACGCTTGTTGATTCCTCTGCCGGTGGAGCTGCCGGTCGATCATGCGGCGGCGGTACTCGATGCCCAAGCCGAACTCGCGCAGCTCGGGTTGGAGGTTTCCGATTTCGGTGGCAACACGATCCTGCTTTCCAGCTACCCGGCCATGCTCAGCCGCAAGACGCCGATGGAAATTCTCCAACCGGTGATCGACGAACTCGTGGGCAAAGAGCGTGCGCCTTCCAAAGAGGCGATGTTGAATCATCTGCTGGCGACGATGGCGTGCAAGGCGGCGGTGAAAGCCGGGGATCGGCTGAATTCCGAGGAGATCGCCCACCTCTTGCACCTGCGGAAGATGGCCGACGACTCGCACCACTGCCCGCACGGCCGCCCCACGAGCCTGCTGTTCAGTCGCCAACAACTCGATAAGCAATTCGGGCGAACGTGATGGCAAAGCCGA
>JBBQWA010000485.1:0-1790 GCA_038211045.1 Gemmatales bacterium | reverse complement strand
CGGGTCGATCTCGCCGATGGTCTGGCCGACCTTCACGATCTCGCCTTCCTTCACCGCGATCTTCAGCACCCCGGCGGTTTGGGCCGTGATCTCCTGCGTCGCTTTATCCGTTTCAATTTCGTAGAGGAGTTGATCGATCTTTACGGCGCTGCCATCGGCGGCGGCCCAACGGGCGATACGCCCTTCGACAATCGATTCGCCCACGCTCGGAACCACAACCGGCACGGCCATGTGTCTTCCCCATTCGGCCCCGGCTGCGTTCGCAAAGAAATGGGCGAACGCAGTCCCGCAGGGCACAGTTGAATTCTAGGGAAATCGCCGAAGCGCGACGGGGCGACGATTCCGGATGCCGATCGAGAGGCGGGTACGGGCGACTGTCGCGGGCGCCGCATTCGATACCATAAACCTTTCAGCGTTGCCCAGTGTCACGGATGAAACCATGCATCAGGTTCTGTTCCACATCCCGCTCACTTCCGGGTGGGTGCCGCCGGACGGCGTGCCGCTCTACGGCTTCGGGGCCATGCTGTTCCTGACGTTCCTGCTCACCGCCATGATCTGGGGGCCGCGGCGGGTGGTGAAGGTCGGCATGCCCAAGGAAAAGCTCCAAGATATGGCTATCGTGCTGTTCCTCACCGGCATCGCCGGGGCACGCGTGGTCTACATGATCCAATACTCGGATCAATTCCCGGATAAATCGATCGGTGGCTTGGCCAAATCGTTCGTGCAAATCTGGAACGGCGGCATCGTCTTCTACGGCTCGGCCATCGGCGGCGTGCTCGGATTCATCCTGTTCTACCGCCTTGTGCTGCGTAAGTTCAAAATCAACGTCTGGCAGCTCGCCGACGCCTGCGCTCCGCTGATCGCCCTCGGCCTCGCGGTGGGCCGCATCGGTTGCTACCTGAACGGTTGCTGTTGGGGCCAAGTGGCGCTCGAAGAATGCCAAACGGTGCCGCTCTCGGCCCGGCTCGGCGAGTTCCCACTGTTGGCTGCCCACGCCCGCGAACAGGTCGTGCGACCGGCCCGCCCCACCGATCGGCTCCCCGCGATTCACGGTTTGCAAACGTCCACCGGGTTCTCGCTGGCCCAAAAGCCCGGGGTATCGAAGGTGAAGATCGAAGATCCGCGGTCGCTGGTCGCAGAAGTCGAACCCGGTTCGGCGGCGGAGAAGACGGGGTTGAAACCGGGCGACCGAATCGTGAAGGTGAACGGCAAATCGAACCGGCTCGTGTTGGAGCTCGCCGGACCGGCCGATGCCGTGGCTGCAGGGATTAAGATGGCGGAGGCGAACGGGGGCGTGGGAGCGTCCGATTCGAGGATTGCGTTCGACGATTTCGATCCGTACAAGAAAACGATCGAAGAACTCCGCCAAACCGATGCCCCCTTGCTCTACACCGGCATGGATACGCTTTCGGAACTGGTGCAGGATTGGCCGCGCGGCCGCAACGATATCGAACTCGAAGTGCAACGGGGTACGGGCACGGTGGCCATAACGTTTATTCCGCGCACGGTCACGTTCTTCCCCACGCAACTGTACGAATCCATCAGCATGATCTTGCTGATTCTCCTAATCTTGGCATTCCAGCCGTTCCGCCGCCACGATGGCCAAGTGATCGTGCTGATGATGCTGGGATATTCGGTTCACCGCTTCTTGAACGAAGCGCTGCGGATCGAACCGACGTACGCCATGGGCCTCACCCTCTCACAATGGATCAGCATCGGGATGTTCACGGCGGCGATCCTGCTGGAACTCTTCCTCCGGGCCACGCAACCCAAGCTCGGTGCCGGGTTGC
>JBBQWA010000484.1:0-1832 GCA_038211045.1 Gemmatales bacterium | reverse complement strand
GGGGGCCACGAAATTCGGAATCCGTGCCGAAGCCGGGCCGTGCGAGTACCGTCACTTTCAAATCAAGAACTGACGGGCCACGCGGCCATTCGGATATTCTCCAGTGGCCCGCCGGGTTTCCAATCGAAAGTGATGCAATCCTCGGAAGGGGGCAAACCGAGCAAGATGCGGGGTTGCCGCGTCGCTAAGTCGATCGCCTCGGGCAAGCTCAAACCCGCCATAGTAACGATGTTTGCCACGCAGGTATCGGTAAACACTGCCGAACCGGCGAGAAATGGCGTTCCGGGAACCACGATCTTGCCATTCTCCAGCACTTCCAATTCGGTTCCCCACTCGGCGTAACGCCCCGAAGGAAGCCCGGCCAAACTGCTGGCATCGCAGGTGAGCAGCAGCCGCCCAGGCGTTTTCGCTCGCACGATACTCTTCACCACATTCCCCGGCAGATGGTGCCCATCCGCGATGATGCTGGCCCAGAGGCGATCTTCCCCCATCTGGTTCCAGATCGGGTTCTCGTGCCTCGGAAGTTGGGCGTGGCAGCCGTTGCCGAGGTGGGTACTGGTGCGTGCCCCGGCTTCCGCCGCCCGCCGCAGAATCTCGGCATCCGCATTCGTGTGCCCGAGAGCTACGACCACACCCGTTCTTGCTACCCTTTCGATCAACTCCAACGCCCCAGTTCGTTCCGGGGCGAGGGTGAACATGCGAATTCGGCCGCCCGCCGCATCTTGGAAACGTTGAAACTCTTCCCAATTCGGATCGCGGGTATGGATGCGAGGATGCGCCCCGCGCGGGCCATCGTCCGATGCGATGTACGGGCCTTCCAAGTGGAAACCGAGTATCCGCTTTGCGAGTTCCGCATCGGCTTCCAAAGCCGCGCTCAGCGTACGGAACGCCCGGCAAATGGCGTCGCCGCTATCGGTGATAACGGTAGCGAGGAATCCACCGATGCCGTGGCTTCGGCAAACTTCCATCACGGTGCGGATGCCATCGGAATCGAGGTTGGGCGAATTGAAAGCGATACCCATCGCCCCGTTGATTTGCGGATCGAAGAAGGCGGGGGCGATCCACCGTTGCGAACTACCCGGTGAACCCGCATCGAGATTGAGGGTTTTGGCGGTCGCGTCGTACCGGGGTTCGTGTTCCATAGTTAACTCCTCCCCTCTTTTCGAGGCATGCGAACCTTTCCGGGTGTAATCTATCGGTACGTTCGCGCCCGAGGATGGGTGCGGCGGTACCGTTTTGAGGAATCGACCATGCGGATCGAATGCACATTGATGGCCGTGGCCGCGTTCGCGGGGTTTTCGATGGGGCAAGCCCCCGCCGAACCCCCGATGCAAATGCCCAAAACCGAACCGAAGCCGAAGGTGATGCCGGATCTCCCGCACAAGATCTTCGTGGGGGAATGGGAAATCGTGCAATACCTCCGGCCGACCGTTGCGAGTGCGCCGCTGCCGAAGGGGGTGATCGAATTGAAGGACGATCTCACCTACACTTGGAAGACGGCCCAAGGGGACACCATCGCGGGTAAATTCCAAGTGTTCGATCAGAAGATCGTGCTCACCCGCAAGACGCCGCTGGGGGAAACCTTCACCTATAACTTGATCCACCTCGACATCGTCGATGGCAAGGTCGTCCGCCCGATCGGGGCGAACTGTTACGAAGAATGGACGCGACTTCCGCAGAAGCCCAAGAATTGAGAACGAAGCGGGCCGACCCGTTGACTGCGGGCGGCCCGGTTCTTATACTTTGAATACTCGGGGGGTGTAGCTCAGCTGGGAGAGCGCTTGAATGGCATTCAAGAGGTCGTCGGTTCGATCCCGATCATCTCCACTCGG
>JBBQWA010000483.1:0-1972 GCA_038211045.1 Gemmatales bacterium | reverse complement strand
CTGCAAGCCGGGGCCGGGGTGAAGGGGGAATTCGAGAACCGTTTGAAGAATGTCATCCAGGAATGCAAAGCGTCGCCGCACCCGATCATCCTCTTCATCGATGAAGCCCACACCATGATCGGCGCCGGCGGTGCCGCCGGTCAGAACGACGCGGCCAACTTGCTCAAGCCCGCCCTCGCCCGCGGCGAACTCCGCACCATCGCGGCCACCACCTTCGACGAGTACAAGAAGTATTTCGAAAGCGATCCCGCGTTGAAGCGCCGCTTTCAAGAAGTGCGCGTCGATGAACCCGATGAACAACGGGCCATCCGCATGATCCGCGGTGTGGCCGGAGTGATGGAGAAGCACCACAAGGTTCGCATCCTCGATGAAGCCGTGGTCGCGGCGGTGCAACTCGGCATCCGCTACATGCCCGAACGCCACCTGCCGGACAAGGCGGTGAGCTTGCTGGATACCGCCAGCGCCCGGGTGAAGCTGAGCCAAGGGGCCACGCCGGCCACACTCGATAACGTCATCCGCGAGATCGAACACCTCGGCATCGAAATCGCCGCGATCGAACGGGAAAACACCGGTTGGGAAGACCACGAAGCTAGGCTGGCGGAACTGAAGGCCCGCAAGACCACCGCCGAGGGGGAACGGGATGTTCTCAAGGAACGCTTGGAAAAGGAAAAGGGCCTCGTGACCAAGCTGCGCGAAGTGTTAGACGCTTCCGAGAAGCCGAACGCCCCGCCCAACACTAAGGAAGAGATCACCCGGTTGCGGGCCGAGTTGAGCCGCTTGCAAGGCGATGCCCCGCTCGTTCTGCCGGTCGTCGATGCGATGGCCATTACGCAGATCGTCGGCGCCTGGACCGGTATCCCCGTCGGCAAGATGGTGCGCAACGAGATCGAAACGATCATCAACATCAAGCAGAAGCTGATGGAACGGGTGTTCGGGCAGGATCACGGCCTCGAAGCGATTGCGGAGCGGATCAAGTCGAGCCGGGCCGACATCGGCGACCCGACCCGTCCCATCGGCGTGTTCCTCCTCGTCGGCCCTTCGGGCGTCGGCAAAACCGAAACCGCCTTGGCCCTCGCCGACTTGCTCTACGGCGGTGATCGCAACATGGTCGTCGTGAACATGTCCGAATTCAAAGAAGAGTACAAGGTTTCCCAACTCATCGGTTCGCCCCGCGGCTACGAAGGCTCCGGCGAAGGCGGAGTGCTCACCGAAGCCGTACGCCGTCGGCCGTACTCCGTAGTGCTACTCGACGAAGTCGAAAAGAGCCACCCGAGCGTGCAGGAAATCTTCTACCAAGTGTTCGACAAAGGCGTGCTCAACGATAGCCGCGGCATCGAAGTGAACTTCAAGAACACGATCATCATCCTCACCTCGAACGTCGGCACCGATACCATCATGAAGGCGATGGCCGACCCCGATACCGCGCCGGATGCGGCCGGGTTGAACGAACTGATGCGGGCCGACTTGCTGAAGGCGTTCAAGCCCGCGCTCTTGGGCCGGATGGCCGTGGTGCCCTACTTCCCGCTCTCGGACACGATGCTGCGGAAGATCATCGAGAAGAACCTGGGCAAGATTCGCACCCGGCTCGAAATGAACCACAAAGCGAAGTTCGATTACACGCCGGGAGTGGTGGAATCGATCGCGAGCCGCTGCAAGGAAGTGGAGAGCGGCGCCCGCAACGTCGATCACATCATCACGGGCACGCTGTTGCCCGCGATCGCCCACGAGTTGCTGGGCCGCATGGCCGAAGGCCGCGCGATCGAATCGGTGAAGGTGGGCGTGGGTGCGGAGAAGCAGTTCACGTACGAGATTGTGTAACTGAGAAAGCCCACCCGCTGCGGCGGGTGGGTTGCTAGAATACCGGTGCGATTTTGGAACCCAAGAAGAAGGGGTTAAGTTTGATTCGAGCTTGCTTCAAGCGGGACGGATTGCATTTGACAACAACACTGGCGAGTCCGGAGCGTCAGCAACG
>JBBQWA010000482.1:0-2303 GCA_038211045.1 Gemmatales bacterium | reverse complement strand
CGCCGCACTCGGATTCACCTTCTGAGCCGCGCTGGAACCGTATAATTCCCGCATGAGTGCATCCATCGCTATCCCCATCGGCATCGACGCTTGGCGAGTTCGCGTAGCTCCGGAGCAATCGGTATCGGTCGGTCGGGCACGCGAACCCATCGCCGCCGAATCCCCGGTTCGATTGCTCGAAGCCGCGTTGGAACGACCGCTCGGCTTGAATGCCCCGCTGCGGCGGGCGCTCACTCCGGACGACCGCGTCACCGTCGTGATCGACGAAAGCTTGCCCGGCATCGGTTCGCTGTTGAATACGTTTCTCGGGCATCTCACTTCGGCGCACATCGATCCCCGGAATGTCACGCTGCTCGTCGCGACCGAGAGCGCCCAAACGTGGCTCGAAGAACTGCCCGACGAATACGGCGATACGAAAGTCGAAGTTCACCATGCCGACGACCGGGACAAACTCGCCTACCTCGCCACCACGAAGGCCGGGCGGCGCATCTATTTGAACCGCACCCTCGTGGATGCCGAAGTTGTAGCGGTGCTGAGCGCCCGGCGCTTCGATCCCGTATCCGGTTACTCCGGCGGCGAAGCGGCCATCTTTCCGGCGCTGGCCGACGAAGAATCGCAAAAGGCGATGGCCGAGGAATACCGCAAAGAGATCACCAAAGATCGGCGGATCGCGATCCGCGCGGAAAGCACGGAAATCTTGGGCCTGCTTGGCTCGAGCTTCCTCGTGCAAGCGATCGAAGGCCATGGTGACGGTATCGCTTCGATCTCCGTGGGAATGTGGGATAGCGCCAAGGCCGGGATCGAATCGCTGCGGGAGTTCTGGCTGGCGAAGGTCGAAGCCCAAGCCGATTTGGTGATCGCCTCCATTTCCGGGCAATCGGATCGCATCGACTTCCGCGACTTGGCCTATGCGCTTTCGGTGGGGAAACGGGCACTCGCCGGGCACGGCCGTTTGGTGCTGCTCACGGGCGCCGCCCCGGTGTTGGACGAAGGCGGAGAATTATTGCGAAAGTTGCCCACCCCCGCCGTGTGCGTAAAACGGCTCGCCCAATTCAAAATCGCCGAACCCACTGCGGCGAGCCTGTGGGCGCACGCCGCGAACGAAACCCATTTGTTCGTGAAGAGCGGTTGGCCCGACGAGGTGGCCGAGGAACTCTTCGCCACGCCGTTACATACGGAAGGCGAATTGCAACGGCTGATCGATGCCGCCGAGCGCGTGCTGATCCTACCGGACGCCCATAAAATGCGAGTGAAAATCGAACGCTCGGAAGCCGCGGAGTAGCCCATGCTCGAACACATCGCCCAACCTGCACCCTCCGATACCGCCGAGGAATATCGCGCCGCAACGGAGGCGACCGCGATCTTCGACCACACCGATTTCGCCAAGATTCTCGTGACCGGGCCGGAAGCACCGATGTTCCTCGCCAACCTTTCCACGAACGACATCAAGAACGTCCCGCTCGGTGGCGGTTGCGCGAGCTACTTCTGCGATGCACGAGCCAAGGCCTTGTTCCAAACCGCGATCTATCACCTCCGTTGGCAGGAACATCCGCACGCTTTCTGGGTGGAAACTGTTCCCGGTCGCGGCGACGCTTTGTTCAAACACCTCGACCGATATTTGATTTCCGAAGCCGTCGAATTCCAAGACGTCTCGAAGGAGTACGCCCAGTATTTCCTGAGCGGCCCCGAAGCTGAGCAGGTATTGATATCCGCGCTGCGCGAAACCCTTCCCGAACTCCAAGAATTTCAACACCTCGAACGCACGTTCGGCTCCAACATTCCCGTGAGTATCCGCCGGCGGGATCGCCTCGGCACAAAGGGCTACGATCTGGTAACTGCGATCGCCCACGATGAATCGCTTTGGCAAATTCTCATCGCGGACGGGGCGGTGCCCGCCGGGGAAGATACGTTCCAGACGCTCCGCATCGAAGCGGGCAAACCCCTTTATGGGACGGATATCGACGAAACCCGTTTCGTGATGGAAGTGGGCGGGGCCGAGAGGGCGGTCTCGTACGCCAAGGGGTGCTACCTCGGCCAAGAACCGATCGTGATGGCCCGGGATCGCGCCGGGCACGCCCCGCGTTCGTTCGTTCAAATAAAGTTCCCCAAGAACATCGAACTATCAACCGGGGCAAAGCTGTTCCTCGGAGCCGACGAAGTGGGCACCATCACGTCGTTCTGCCAATCGCCAAAATGGGATGCGACTGTGGCGCTCGGCTACGTGCGTTGGAAACACCGCGAACCGGGCACGGCGTTGATCGTGGAAATCGGTGCGGATCGAATCGCCGGGGAAGTGATGAAAC
>JBBQWA010000481.1:0-2305 GCA_038211045.1 Gemmatales bacterium | reverse complement strand
GGCAATACACTCTTCACCTCCCCCCTTGTGGGGCTTGTGGGGGGAGGTCGACGGTCGAGTGGAGCGAGAACGGCGGGAGGGGGCAGAAAGAATTGCCACACTCGTACTTTGCGAATTCCAACTTCCCCTTGGCAGGCCCTTCCGCAAATGTTATGTCCCGTCCCGCAATGACTGAGTGCGACACCGACGAGGCGAACCCGATGAAGATGAACACGATCGGAACGGTAGCTTGGCTGGCATTCTCTGTGAACGCCTTCGCCCAACTGCCGCCCGTGGAAGAAGCGACCCCGACCGACGATCCGGTAATCCGCGTGCCGATGTTGGAATCGATCACTTCGAAGCCGAGCGTGATTCAAGTGAACAGTGCCGAGGCGCCGCCGCAAGGTTCGATCGCATTCTCGAAGTTGCTGATCGAATCGAAGGCGGCTTACGCCAAGACCCGCGATTACATGGGCCACATCGTTCGCCAAGAACGGGTGAACGGAACGCTGCAAGCGGAACAGACCGGCGAAATCCGCGTGCGGACGGAACCCTTCGCCATCAGCGTGAAGATCCTCGCACCGAAGACCGCCAACGGTTGGGAAACGGCGTACGTGGCCGGTCGCAAATCCGAATTCATGCGTTACCGTTCCACCGCGGGTTCGCCGATGGTTTCGCTCAAACTCGACGATCCCAAGGCGCTCACCAACACCCGGCATTCGATTCAGAACACCGGCTTGGCCGCGATCTTGGCCCGGGTCGAGAAGATGGTGACCGTGGAAACCAAGCTCCGCAACCCGGTGCAGATCGTGGTCGCGGAGTACAAGTTTGAGAAGCGGCCGTGTTTGCGGTTCGAGATTTTCTGCGAGAAGCCGCACACCCAGCGTTACGCCCACCGGGCGGTGCTGTACATCGATAAGGAAACGAAGTTGCCGGTGCGTTGGGAAGCGTACGACGGCCCGAAACCGAGCGATCCTGCCGGCGAACTCATGGAAAGCGTGAGCTTCGTGAACGTGAAGTTCAACACCGGTCTGACCGATAGCGCGTTCGACAATTGAAGATTGCACCCTCTCCCCTTGGGGAGAGGGCAATGAAACCACTCGGGGGAGTGGGTTTGGGGGAAGCGAAAGGCCGCCGCGGGAAACCGCTGGTGGCCTTCTCGCGTCCCTACAGCGAAAGCGTACTCACAGAGCCGCGAGCGTGAGCGAGCGAAAGTATCGCTCGCTCAGGCTCGCGGCTCAGTTCATGTGTAAGGAATTCCATGATCCCACTCGGCAGATACCGCCACTTCAAAGGCAACGAATACGAAGTGATCGCCATGGCGAAGCACTCCGAAACGCAGGAACCGCACGTCGTGTACCGGCCGCTTTACGGCGATTCCTGTTGGTGGGTTCGACCGCTCCGCATGTTCTTAGAAACGATCGAACGCGACGGCGTAGTGCAACCCCGCTTCGCATTCCTCGGAACGGATCCGGAGGCCGTTGCCCGCCAACCGGTAGAATCGGCGCCTTCGCCTTGAGATTTTCCGGAGTGCGCTCTAAAATGAGCGAGACTTGACAGGCTGGCCGTCCATCATCTGGTGAGCCTTTTTGTTCGTACACCTTGGCCCAGGAATCTCGCCCCGGTGAATAACTCAATCCCCCGCCTTCTCGGTATCAACATCCCCTCCTTGGAATTGATTACGGCCCATCCCGCCACCACGCCCTCCGACGTGCAATCGGACGGCCATTGGCCCCGGCCGAAATTCCCCAAAGATACCGTCGGCTTCCACACCGAATTGAAGAAGCGGGTGGCCGCTTACTTCACGGAAACCAAGCTCGCCGAACGGGATGCCTGGCAGATGTATTTGAAGTCCGCCATCATCATGGTGTGGCTCGTGGCCTCGTACATCGGCCTCGTGTTCTATTCCGAACACTGGTTCCAAGCGCTACCCGCCGCGTTCTCGCTGGCCTTCGCTATGGCCACGGTGGGCATGGCAATCCAACACGACGGCGGCCACCACGGCTACTCCCGCCGCAACTGGATCAACCGCATCGCCGGCGGAACCATGGATATGATCGGCGCCAGCTCGTACCTTTGGCACCGCAAGCACGCCGTGTTCCACCACACCTACGTGAACATCCTCGACCAAGATACCGATATCGACGCCGGGCCGGTGGGCCGCTTCTCGCCGCACCAGCCGCGTTACAAGATTCACCGCTTCCAGCACCTCTACCTGTGGTTCCTCTACGGCGCTATGGCGATCCGCTGGAACCTGCTCTCCGATTACATGGAAGTAGCGAAGGGCAAGATCGGCAAGCACCGCATCGCCCGCCCCAAGGGTTGG
>JBBQWA010000480.1:0-2342 GCA_038211045.1 Gemmatales bacterium | reverse complement strand
GGGCCGCAGTATAATGATCGGATCAACCTACATCGAAGGAGCCGCCTTGTCACTCAACATCCCGGTCATTCTGGGCAGCGTCCGCCGCGACCGGATCGGACTGCGGGTCGCCCGCTACGCGACCGCCCTCTTGGACAGTCGTGGCCACCGAGTCACGCTGGTCGATCCGGTCGAGTATCCGCTGCCCCTGCTGGATAGGATGTACAAGGAGTACCCGCAGGGGCAGGCCCCAGACGTGCTTGAGCGGCTGGCCGAGATCATTCGCGCGGCGGACGCCTACGTGATCGTGTCGGCGGAGTACAACCACTCCATCCCCCCCGCCCTGGCGAACCTCCTGGATCACTTCCTGGAAGAGTACTTCTTCAAGCCGTCCGCGATCGTCTGCTACTCGGCCGGGGCGTTCGGCGGGGTGCGGGCGGCGATGCAACTGCGGGCCATGCTGGCCGAGATGGGGATGTCAAGTATCCCGTCGCTCCTACCGCTGCCCAAGGCCCACGAACTCTTCGACGAGGACGGCCGCCCGACCGGCGACCACCCCGGTTCCGGCGCGACCCGCTTCGTCGCCGAGCTGGAGTGGTACGGAGAAGCTCTCCGGGCGGCCCGCCGGCAGGGAACGCCGTCCTGAGCAGATGACCCTGGGCCGGCGTCGATCTGTTGTCGGTCTTGGTAAAGAGCATTCGGGAGAGCGCGGCGAGATCCTCGCCGATGGCCTCCATCATGTCCTTGTGCAACGCGTCGGCGTCGGCCCGCTGTTCGGGTGTGAACGATTCGGGGGAGGGGCGACGGGTGGAATGCGACTGGGTGGGCATCGCGGCATCCTGCCGGAGGTGTGGAATTTGAACCGACGTTCATCCTACCATCCCACCTCCCCAAAAATCCACCAACTCCCGTGACGCTCGCCCTTGGCACACTGTCACACACCTGCCGCAGAATTCCGTTGCATTTCCCGATGGCCCACGCTATTGCCCGTCATTCGGACGATTCCGCAAAAATTTTACTCGACCGCCCACCGGCGGAGGCGAGGCCATGCCTGCATTCGGTATCCGCATTCCCCGTTTCGCCCTCGGGCTTCTCGCCGCGTTCGCGTTGGTCTGGCCGGGGTTCGCGCAGATGGAACCCGTTCCACGGCCGCCCGCTCCTATGCCGGTGCCGATGCTGCCCGATCTGCCGAAGGTTCCCGTCGCGGAAAGCCCGATTGTTCCATTGAATACGCCGAACACCGAGATTCTCGTCGGCGCCGGACTGCCGCCGTTGCCCGGCAGCGTGGCCGACGATTACGCCCGTGAACTCAGCGACCGCGAGAAATTCCGCACCATCACATGGCGGGGCGATACCTTTACGCTGTTTCCGAATACGCTCCTGTGGGCACCGGCCATGGCGGTTCACCGGGATCCGCGATTGCAGTTCCTCGCGTTGAGCCAGAGCAGCGGAGGGAACAACAACCTCGATACGAGCATCGGTACCACGATGGGCTTGATCCGGGCCGGCATCGCCGGGGCCGATCTCGATTACCAACTCGATCTGTTCGGGGTAGTTCACACCCGGCTCGGATCCACCGATCTGATGGCCGCCGATTACCGTTTCGGCATACCGATCACGTGGCGCCGCGGTTGGTGGCAAGGAACCATTGCCTACGAACACACCAGTTCGCACTTGGGCGATAAGTTCATCTTGCGTACCCAGAAACAAATCCTCTTCTACGCCAAAGATGAAATCGTGGCCGGGCTGGGTCGTATCATTGAAGACCAGTTCCGGGTTTACGCCCACATCGCGTACGCTTACAGCCAGCAATTGCCCGATCCGCGGAGCGTTGCGACGAACGTATTCAATTTGGAAAACACCAGCCAGAACCGGAGCCGGGCCGATATTGGTTTCGAGTGGTACAACCGCTGTGCCACCGGCTTCGGGGGTACGCCGTTCGTGGCGGCGAACCTCGAAGTCCGCGGCGATCAGAATTACGAACCCAATTTCCGCGCTCAAGCGGGTTGGTTGTTCCGCAACCCGAGCATGCGCTTGGGCAACGCCCGCTTCTTCGTGGAATACTACAACGGCAACTTGCCATATGGGCAGTTCTATCTCCAGAAAGAAACATATCTCGCCGCCGGTTTCGGCTTCGACTACTGAGCCATCTTGGGATCAGCACCGAATGGTATGAACTTAGCCGCAAGTCCCGATCCCACAATGGGCTAAACAAATCCGTGGCCACCTGTCAGGATGGGGGTGCGAACCAACCAACTCACAGGGGCCACGGATGGCTACTACTATCGCCGAGGTCGTCCGGCAATTCAAGGCGGATGTCGGCCAAGCACTCTCAGCCGACACGATTCGCGGTGCGTGCAAAC
>JBBQWA010000479.1:0-2345 GCA_038211045.1 Gemmatales bacterium | reverse complement strand
CGGCGTGTTCCGCACGTTGGGCCGCACTACCGAAGAGGCCGCCATCGTGCCCACTTTCGGCCTGTTGGTCAACCTCGGCGAATCGGCGAAGGGGCGCGGCTCCAATACCCGCATGGGCTTGGCAAATCAGGTTCGCAAGGCCTTCACCGAAGCCCAAAACAAGAAGGGGAGCGGGGCCAAGCATGAAGCATTGGCGGCCGCGCTCGATGGCAAGTTGAAGGTGATCTTCGCGGCGAACCGGGCGGACGACATCCGCACGGCGTTACGCATCAGCGAGGAATTCAAGCTGAAACCGATCCTCGCCCTCGGCACCGAAAGTTGGATGCTGGCGGACGAACTGGCCAAGGCGAACGTGCCGGTGATCGTCCATCCGACAATGCAGCGGGTCGGCGGTTCGATGGAAACGAACAACACGCTGCTGGCGACCGCGGCGATCCTTCAAAAGGCGGGCGTGACCGTATTGATGGGATCGTCATTCGAGGGCTACGTTCCCAAGAACCGCAACCTCCGCGGCGAAGCGGCCATGGCCGCGGTGAACGGCTTGGGCCACGCGAATGCGATGAAGATGATTACGCTCGACGCCGCGAAGCTGCTCGGCATCGACAAGACCCACGGCAGCATCGAAGTGGGCAAGGTGGCGGACTTGGTGCTCTACGACGGCGACCCGTTTGAACACGCCACGCATGTGACGCACACGATCATGGCCGGGAAGCTGGTATTCGACCGTGCGGAATACCTGAAACTGCCGTTCGAACGCCGGATTCTTCCGATGGTCTCCGGCGGTGCAGGAACCGGATGTTGCCTGTTCGGGTGGTGATGCGAGCTTTCTTGTAGCGGAAGTCGCAAGACTTCCGACAGAGCTGGCTCCGGAAGTCTTGCGACTTCCGCTACAAGAAATTATTCGCCGCCTTGCAGGTGAGCTTCCACAAACCAAAGCTTCTTATCGAGGCCGCGGGACACTTCGGTGAAAAGGTCGGCGGTATCTTTGTCGCCGAGTTCGTCGCTCCGATCGATGGCGGCTCGAATCAGCTTGCCCGCCGCGGCGATTGCCCCGGAGAGTGCTTCCACGTGATCTTTGCCCGCCGAAATGTCGAGCGGGTACGCCGGGAGGTTCGATTGCTTCGCAACCGTTGTGGCGGTGCCATGAACCGTGCCACCGAGCGCGACGGCGCGTTCCGCGACGTCGTCTACGAAACCGGTCACTTCGGCGTTCACGCTATCGAACAGTTCGTGCAAGCCGATGAAGTGCGGCCCTTTGACATTCCAATGGGCTTGCTTGGCTTGCAATTGCAGATCGATCAAATCGGCCAATCGCTCGTTCAAAAGTTGGGTCACCGCTTTGCGGGTATTCGCGGCAATATCGTTCTTCGTCGGGTTCATCGTCGTGGCTCCATGGGAAGGGAACACTCATTGTAGCCGCGTTGCCGGGCCGATCTTTCAATAATGGGAAGCCGAATACGAACGAAGGGGGCCAAATGGCCCCCTTCGCGTGGTGTTTACAATTCCATTCAAGCAACCTTCGACCGGCGGAAGCGGCGGCGGATCATCCCGGCTAGGCCCATGCCCGCCGCGGCCAAACCGAGAACCGTGGTCGGTTCCGGCACCGGGGTCAAATTCAGGTAGACGTTGTTACCGGATGCCGAGAGCGAAACATCGCCACCGGCGGTGATGTAAGCGCTGAATTCGGGAGCACTGGTGAGCAATCCCGCCGCGGTGAGGGTGCCGAAGCCCGAAGTGCTCGGGGGAGCTTGGGTGGTCGCCACGGTGAAGCTGTAGTACTTCAATGGGTCGAGTACCACGGCGCCACCCACTTGCGTAAGGTTGAAGTTCGCCGCCGGGCTGGCTGCCGTGAGCGTATTCACACCACCGGTGATCGCGATCAGATCCTTGGACGATCCGGCATCACTGAAGCCGTTCGCAACCGGTGTGACATCGCCGGTGGGGGTACCCGCCGCGAACTTCCAGAGCAGATTCGATCCGGCTTGCATAGTAACGTTATTGTTAACCGTGAGTGTGCCGATCGAGCTAACTGTGCCGGCAGTGAGCGTGCCGCCCGTTTGCACGGTGGTAGCCCCGCCGACGGTCCCGTTTCCGCTGAGGATACCCGTTCCGGAAACAGTGACGTTCCCGGTCGCGGCGATGTTGTTTCCATTGACGCGGAGTTCGCCGTCGCTGATGCCGGTAGTACCGGTATAGGTGTTGGCTCCGCTGAGGGTCTGCGTGCCGGCGCCCGCCTTGGTGAAGCTCAGCGTACCGAAGGTGACGCCGTTGGCGATGACACCCGAGAAGCTGCCCGTGCCGCCGTTGTTGCCCACGCTGATGGTTCGCGTGTTTCCGGTGGCCGC
>JBBQWA010000478.1:0-2349 GCA_038211045.1 Gemmatales bacterium | reverse complement strand
GATAAACTCCGGGCGCTGACGCGACCCGGCTCGCCACAAGCGGGAAGATTTCTCTCATCACTGGTTAAAGTCGGTTGCGGTAGAATGCAGAAGTACCCTAAATTCGTTCCGTTGGAGGCTCTTCGATGATCCGCCGTCCGTCCGCCCCACTAGCTTCGCTCGCCCGTCGCCGTGAGGGTTTCACCCTGCTCGAAATTTTGGTCGTGGTCGCGATCATCGTGATCTTGGCCGGCGTTGCAACGTTCGCTTACACGCGCTACATCGACGACGCGAAGGTGGATACCGCTAAGCAATCGATGAAGGTGTTGGAGACTGCCGCGAAGAACTTCACGTTGAAGAACGGCCAAGTCCCCCCCGAATCCTTGGCTCTGCTGATTCAACCGCCAGATGGCGGTCGGCCGTTCGTCGAAGGTGGTGAATCGGCGTTGGTTGACCCTTGGGGCAAGCCCTACCAATACGATGGGAGCCATTCCACCAACGGCGTCGATCCCGATCCGATGGTTTGGACTACCAACCCGAGCACCAACCAGCCGATTTACGCTTTGGGCCGCGTGAGGTAATACCGAGGCCACGATGCTCCACCGCCGAGACAATCCCGAACGCCGCGGCTACTCGTTGATCGAGTTGATGGTGGTGCTCGCGCTGATTTTGCTCGTGGGGGCGGTGGTGGTTCCTTCGCTCGATAGTTTTATGCGGGACACCAATGTGAAAGGGGCCGCCGATCTCTGCGTGGCCCGCCTCGCCGACGCCCGGAGTTATGCGATCGAAGAAGGCCGGGCCTACCGCTTCGCCGCTTCCCCCGATGGCAAACGCATCCGCATCGGCCCGGATGAAGTCGATGGGTCCGGCAATCCGCTAGAATCGCCCGAGATTCCGCCCCGTATCGTTCAACTCGACCTGCCCCAAGGCATCACGCTTTCGCCCGATGGCGTGCAACAGTCCGGCGACGACGGCTGGATCAAGATCGTCACGTACCTTCCCGATGGCACCTGCCGCGAAACGAATTCCCCCGATTTCAAGCTGACGGAACCGGGTACGGTTTCGTACCTCGTGCAAATTCGCAGCCTCACCGGCGCCGTCACGGTCAACATGATCTCGGGGGCCAAGTGATGCTCCGGAGACATCCACCAAACGCCCCGAAAGCCCACCCATTGCAATGGGTGGGGCAGACGCATTCACGCCCCGGTATCACCCTCATCGAAGTGTTGGCGGCGCTCGCCATCTTCTTGATTTCCCTCGCGGCGGTTTCCCAACTCATCGATTCCGGCAGCGATATGGCCGTGGAAGCCTCGCGGATGAACATAGGCACCCGGTTGTGCCAATCGAAACTGGCGGAAGTCGAAGCGGGTATCCTCAGTGTCCGCGATGGCGGCACAGGTACCTTCGAGATCGAAACCGGCTGGAACTGGGAAGTGATTTCGGAGCCATCCGATGCCCCGAACGTGTACATGGTTACGGCCGTGTGCAAGAGCACCGTCGGCCGCACCGTGACCGTAAAGCTTTCGCAAATGATCTTCGATCCGCAGTATCAAGGGAACGCCTCCGAGGCCCAAAACCCCACCGCCACGGGAGCGAGCCAATGAGGATTTCACTGGATCATCGGAGCCGGAAGCGTGAGCGAAGGTATCCCATCGAACCGTCGCTCACGCTTCCGGCTCTGAAATACCAGCGCCGCCGTTCCGGTTACACCCTCCTCGAAATCCTCGTGGCGACCGTGATCGCGCTACTGCTCATGAGCGGGTTGTATGTCGCCTTCGACGTCACGTTGAGCCAGACCGATATCGGCCGCGGCGTCGTGGCGGAAGCCGATTTCGGCCGGGCCGTGTTCAATCGCATGAGCATGGATCTGACGCTGCCCATCGGCCCGCTGCCACCCAAATCGGGCGGCGGTATCGACGACCAAGCCGATACCACAGCCATTCCATCGACCTCCGGCACGACGACGGGAAGCACAACCACCGGCAGCACAACGACAGGAACTACGACGACCGGTTCCACGGATAGCACCGGATCGACGGATACGACTGCGTCCGCCGATGCCCAATCGACCGTGGCCGCGAGTATTCCCCTGCAAGCCGGTGTAGTGGGAACGTCTTCGCAATTGACGATGTTCGTTTCTAAAGTGCCAACCTGGATGTTGGATCGCACCGGGGCCACGGCCGATCAGCAAGTAGTATCCGATCTCCGCCGCATTACCTACTACATCCACAGTGCTGGTGGCCTCTGCCGTCAGGAAAAGCCGTGGATCACGGCCGACGGCGTGCAGAACACAGCCGAGCCGGATCGCAGCAACGAAGCCGACGATCTGATCGCCCCCGAAGTCACAGCGATGAACATCGAATACGCCGA
>JBBQWA010000477.1:0-2435 GCA_038211045.1 Gemmatales bacterium | reverse complement strand
GCCTGTTCCGGCACTTCGGCGAGGTTCGCCAGTTCGTTCGGGTCGTTTTGTAAGTCGAATAACTGAAACTTCTCCAACTTCGGATACCACATCATCTTCCAACGTTCGTCCCGTACCATCCGTTGGGTGCCGGTGTAAACTGCCAACAGGGAATCGCGAACGCTCTTCGTTTCGCCTTTCGTGATCGGCACGAGCGAAGCACCATCGCATTCCTTCGGGATCGGCACACTGGCCAAGTCGCAGCAGGTCGGGAAAAGATCGTGCAAGTATACCAGTGCCGCCGATTTCCCTTTCGGCACGCCCGGCCCGGCGATCACCAACGGCGATTTGAAGTGTTCGTACAGGTTTTGCTTGCCCATATGCGCGTGCCGACCGCCGACCGCCAAGCCCTGATCGCTGGTGAACACCACGATGGTGTCATCCCATTTCCCGGCCTTCTTCAGGGTGTCGAAGATGCGCCCCAAATGGAAATCGAGGCTCGTAATGCAGGCGTAATACTCGGCCAAGTGCCGTTTCATTTCGGATTCGTCGCGCGGGTACGGCGCGAGCTTCTCATCGCGGATCCCCCGCACGCCGATGTCGATCGGATGTTCTTTCATCCAATTCTTGGGCAGCACGATCTTCGCCGGGTCGTAGAGTTTGTGGAATTCCGCTTCGGCGGTTCGCGGATCGTGCGGCATGCTCGGGGCGTAGTAGATGAAGAACGACTTCTCGCCGGTGCCCGTTTTCAGCCAATCGATGGCCGCATCCGCACACTTCTGGTTGGTCGTCGCCCCCATGTGGGGAATGTGAACAACCGTTTCGAAAGCTTCGTGGGCCGGTTTGAACGAGTTCCCCGGTTTACTCACGCAAAGCGTGGCGTAGCCCGCGTTCTTGAACGTACTGCCGAGCGTCGGTTTGTCGTAGGTTTTCGAATTGTACGGCGGCGTATGGAAGGTGCTTTTGCCGGTGAGGAACATCGTCCGGCTCGGCACGCATACGGCCCCGGATTGGCCCCCTTGGCAATAAGCGTTCGTGAAGGTGAAGCCGCGTTCGACGAGTTGATCGAGATTGGGCGTTTGAATCTGATTGTTGCCGAGGGCACGGATGGTATCGAACGCTTGATCGTCGGTATAAATGACGACGAAATTCGGTTTCCCGGCCCACGCGAGGGAAGCGTGGAATACCACGAAAATCAGGGCGAATCGGAATAACATCGGTCCGACCTCGAACGGGGGAGAGTTTCAAATGAACAATTCTTTGACGACGTTCCCGTGAACGTCGGTGAGGCGGAAATCTCGCCCTTGGTAGCGGTAAGTGAGCTTGGTGTGATCCAAGCCCAAACGGTTGAGAATGGTCGCTTGCAAATCGTGCACGTGAACTTGGTTCTCCGCCACGGCGAAGCCGAGTTCTTCCGTGGTGCCGTGGGTGTATCCCGGCTTCAACCCGGCTCCGGCCATCCAAACGCAATAACAATCGGGATAATGATCGCGGCCGAGGATCGAACCCCCGGCGGTGCGCCCTTCACGGAACGGCGTGCGGCCGAATTCCCCGCTCCAGACTACGAGTGTATCGTCGAGCATTCCGAGCCTTTTCAGATCCTTGAGCAGTGCCGCGATCGGTTTGTCCATCGTCGCGCATTTCTTGGTGAGGCCATCGCGGATATCTTCGCCCGCATTGGTGCCGTGGAAATCCCAACCCCAATCGAAGAGTTGCACGAAGCGCACGCCCTTCTGCAACAATCGCCGACCCAGAAGGCAGTTGTTGGCGAAGCTGGCACCGCCCGGCGTGGCCCCGTAAGCTTCGATGGTTTGCTTGGTCTCCTTCGAGATGTCCATCACTTCGGGCACGGCGGTTTGCATGCGGAAAGCGAGTTCGTATTGCTGAATCCGCGTGGCGGTTTCCGGGTGGCCGAGTTCTTTGCCTTGAATTTCGTTGAGATCGCGGAGGGCATCGATGGTGCGTTGGCGGTTCTTCTCGTCCATGCCGGGTGGGTTGCCGACGTACAGTACCGGGTCGCCTTTGCTCCGGCATTGCACGCCTTGGTAGACGCTGGGAAGGAACCCGTTGCCCCAATCGTTGGCCCCGCCGCTCGGCTGCACGCCGCTGGAAATCAGTACGACGAACCCCGGAAGATTCTCGCTTTCACTGCCCAAGCCGTAGGTCACCCACGTTCCCATACCGGGGCGGCCTTGGCGGTTCGATCCGGTGAAGAGGAGCAGTTCCGCCGGGGCGTGGTTGAATTCGTCCGTCTTCATCGAGCGGATCATCGTAATATCGTCGGCGTGTTCGTGCAGCTTCGGCACCGCATCGGACATCCACATGCCGCTTTTGCCGTACTGTTGGAACTTGCGGGGCGTGCCCAAGAGTTTGGGAACCCCGGAGGTGAAGGCGAACCGTTTTCCTTTCAAGAAAGATTCCGGTACGGGTTCGCCCGTGCGTTTGACCAACTCGGG
>JBBQWA010000476.1:0-2438 GCA_038211045.1 Gemmatales bacterium | reverse complement strand
ACAAGCAAAAAGCCTACGAGGTTGATCCTCGTAGGCTTTTTTAATGCCCCCTCACCCCTGCCCCTCGCCCCAAGGGGAGAGGGAGATCACACGAACTTCGTGCGGCCCGGGATCGCCACCGGCGGAACCGGGTTCTCGCCCCAAGCGTACTGCTTCGGGCTGAGATCCAGCTTCGATTCCAGAATCTCTTTCCACGTGATCCGCTTGCCGGTATAGGCGGCTTCGCGGCCCATGATGCCCATCAGCGTGCTGTGGGCGCTCACTTCGCCATCGTTCAACGGCTTACCCGCTCGGATCGAGGCGAACAGCTCATTGTGTTCGGACTGGTACATGTCCATGTCTTTACCCGAGAACTTCCATGTATCCCCGGCTTCGCTGGTAATCGTGTGCTTCATCAGCGACGCGGTGCCCTTGGTGCCGTACACGTAATCGTTCACATCGCCGACGCAACCGCTCATCTGTCGGCATTGGCTGAACACCTTGGCCCCGCTGGCGTACTCGTACACCACGGTGAAGTTGTCCCAGATGTTGCCGTACTTCTTATCGGTGCGGGATTGGCGGCCACCCAAGCCGGTCGCGGCGATTGGCAGTTCCCCGTTCATCACCCACGCGGCTTTATCGATGCTGTGGATGTGCTGCTCGACGTTGAAATCGCCCGAGAGCCACGTGTAGTAGTACCAGTTG
The DNA here is from genome assembly GCA_038211045.1 of Gemmatales bacterium. Classification (GTDB taxonomy): domain Bacteria; phylum Planctomycetota; class Planctomycetia; order Gemmatales; family Gemmataceae; genus JALHQU01. The sequence goes on along the minus strand of JBBQWA010000476.1, from coordinate 1,754 downwards.
CGCATCTGGTACTCCATCGGGCTCCACTTCGGATCTTCGCCGCGGTACCAGAGTTCGCCGGTGAGGTACGTCGTGTGGATCGTTTGCACCTTGCCGATCTGGCCGTCGTGAATGCGTTTGACCGTTTCGCGTTTGCTGGGTTGGTAGCGGTAGCAGAAGCCGGACACCAAACCGAGGTTCTTTTCCTTGGCCTTCTTCACCGATTCGAGTACCGAGCGGATGCCCGAGGGATCCACCGCGTGGGGCTTCTCCATGAAGACGTGCTTATCCTTCTCCACGGCGTAGGCGAGGTGGATCGGCCGGAAGCCGGGGGGCGTGGCCAGAATGACGACATCTATACCACTGTCGATGAGTTGCTTGTAACCGTCGAAACCGGTGAATTGCCGATCCTTGGGTACATCGACGCGATCCGGGAAGGCGGAGCCGATTTCTTTCAACTTGGTATCGAGGCGATCTTGGAAGGCATCGCACATGGCCACGAGGCGAACGCCTTTATCGGCGTTCAACGCATTCACTGCGGCACCGCTACCGCGACCGCCGCAACCGACGAGGCCGACGCGCAGAATGTCGTTACCGGCGGCCCGGACGGGCTGCGTGGGAAGAATGACGGCACCGGCCGCCGCAGCCGAAGCCTGGATGAAGTTCCGTCGGGAAGGTGTGGCCATTGTGCGCTCTGTGATTGGTGGAAAAGGAGGGATCGGCTTCTAAAGATTATGCCCGATTCCGTGGCCGACGTCACGCCGAAACTGGCGGGCTTATCCGAAATACGCGGCATCCCGCTGTAATCCGCCATCGTTCCGGCGAATTTCTACGTTTCCAAATCGCGGTCGCGGAGGTCGGTCAGGAACATATGCCCCGGCTTGTGGGTGATGGCGAACGGCGGTTTCGCTTGGGCGAGCGCCGCTTGCGGGGTCACGCCGCAGGCCCAGAACACCGGTTGCTCGCCGGGGCGGATTTCCACCGCGTCCCCGTAATCGGGCGTGTCGATGTCTGCAATGCCGATGGCGGCGGGGTCGCCGAAGTGAACCGGTGCCCCGTGTGCCAACGGGTACTTCGCACACACGAGCGATGCTGAAATCGTTTGCGATGGGGTGAGGGGCCGCATACTCACCACCATCGGCCCCGAGAAACGCCCTGCCGATTGGCAAGGGCGGTTTGTGCGGTACATCGGGACGTTGCGGTTCTGTTCGATGTGCCGGACGGGGATGCCGCGTTCGAGGAGCGCGTTCTCGAAGGTGAACGAACACCCGATCACGAAAGACACGAGATCATCCCGCCAGTACGCTTTCACGTCGGTCGGTTCCGCGACGAGTTCGCCGTGGTTCCAGATGCGGTACGCGGGGAGATCGGTGCGGAGGTCGGCCCCCGGCGCGACGCCGCGAGGTTCGGGATCGCCCGGTTCGGTCACGTCGAGCAGTGGGCAAGGCTTGGGATTCCGTTGGCAGAAGAGCAGGAAATCGAAAGCCCATTCCTTGGGAAGCATGACGAGGTTCGCCTGCACGAACCCGGGTGCGAGGCCGGGCGTCGGCCCGCTGAGGGAACCATCGCGACAAGCGAGTCGAACTTCGGCGGCATTCAACATTCGAGGATCTCACGCATGCGGATTAACGGCTTCACATATTCGTCCCAACTCAAACCATCGACGGTCGCTTCCTGCTTGCCGGTCACGCCATCGACGAGCGGCCCGGCGTCCACCATCAACTGAAGAATCTTGCGTTCGTAATCGGGATCGAACAGGTTCGCCGGCGGCTTCT
>JBBQWA010000475.1:0-2476 GCA_038211045.1 Gemmatales bacterium | reverse complement strand
CGCCCTGAAAGGGCCGTCAACACGCGCACGCCGGCCCTTTCAGGGCGATAAGAACGGAATGGATGCCTTTCCCAAGGCTTCCGCCCTGGGCTTGGAACGCCGGCCCCTTCGGGGCAGAATGCACAAGGATCGGTTCCCGCGATTCCGCTCACAAGAAATTCGGTTCGGCGTCCAGATCGGGCGCAGCGAATTGGCCGAGCTTCCACTTCTCCACGGCCAGTGCCGCCATCGCGGCGTTGTCCGTACACAAGTTCATCGGTGGGATGAACAACTCTGCGTTCTCTCCCGCGCACATCGATTCCAGCTTCATTCGCAAACGACCGTTGGCGATCACGCCACCACCCACGGCCAATCGCATCAACCCGCTCTTCCGCAGTGCTTGCCGGGATTTCGCCGCGAGTACATCGACCGCCGCTTCTTGAAAGCTCGCCGCAAGATCGGAACGCTTCGCTTCGGGATGATCGCGCCGGGCGTAGAGCACCGCCGTTTTCAAACCGCTGAAGCTGAATTCCAAGCGTTCATCTTTGAGGAATGGCCGGGGAAACGGGAAGGCATTCGGGTTGCCGAGCTTCGCTTCGCGTTCGAGGTTCGGCCCACCGGGGAAGCCGATGCCGAGGATCGCCGCGACCTTATCGAAGGCTTCCCCGGCGGCGTCGTCCCGGGTGCCGCCCATGAGTTGGAGTTCCAACGCGGTATCGCATCGGAAGAGGGCGGTGTGCCCGCCGGACACGACCAAACCGACGCAAGGGAAGATGTCTTTCCCGGCGGCCATGCGGCACGCATAGATGTGGCTTTGAATATGGTTCACCGCGATCAACGGCACGCCGAGGGCGGCCGAGAGCGCCTTGGCAGCGGTCACACCCACGAGCAATGCGCCGACCAATCCGGGGGTGTTGTGAACCGCGATGCAGCCGATGTCCGCGAGCTGCAACTTCGCTTCGGCGAGCGCTCGATCGATCGCGGGGAACAGCGTGCGAACGTGTGCCCGGCTGGCGATCTCCGGCACCACACCGCCGAACGGCGCGTGCAGCGCGTTCTGCGATGCGACCACGCTGGAGAGTACGCGTAGGTCGCTCGTGAACACCGCCGCCGCGGTTTCATCGCAGGAGGTTTCGAGGGCGAGGAAGGTGGTCACTTGGCGCGCTTGGCTGGGAACAATTGCATCACGGGCAACTCAAATTCCGGAATCAGATCCGTGGTGAGAGTGTCCGATACACCGTATCGCACGACATCGAGTACGGAAGTGTATTGGGTGATCCGACGGAGTTTCGTCGAAATGACCCAAACCTCTTTGACCCCGGCCGTGAAGTACTCTTCGATCTTTTCGTCGATATCGTCTTGATAGTTCGACGGTCTGACGAATTCGACCGCCAAATCCGGGACGACCGGCATCGTACCGCCCACAGGCAGTTCCAAATCATAGGGCCAAGAATCGAATGAAACGATCGAAAAATCGGGCTTACGCTCGTTGTTCTTGGGCGGAATGAGATACCCCATCTCGATCAAAGCATGGCCGATATCCCGATCCCACAGCCAAGCGGCGAGAAGTCGGCTCAAAGTATTGGCCAGCATGATTTCGCGCGCGCCCACTTTCTTCTCCACAATTTGGCCGTCTACGACTTCGTAAAGGAAATCCGGTTCCCGTTCAATCTTCGCCGGCGCTTCAAGAATTGAGCTGCTCATACCCCCTCCTTCCAATTGTTCGATTGCCGCCAGAACTCCAACGGATTATGGTACACCACTTTCTCGATCAACGCCTCCGGGTGCTTGCGCCGCTTCATCTCTTGAATGAACTCCGGCACAGCCAGCGGGTCGCTGCGGCCCCAGTCGCCGGCGCTGTTCACCATGATGCGATCCGGGCCGTACATCTCGACGATGTCCGCGGCGCGGGCCGGGGTGCATTTCGTGATCGGGTAGAGCGTCATGCCGCACCAGAAGCCGTTCTCCAAGGCCAGCCGAACCGTGTGCTCCTCGACGTGGTCGATGCACACGCGCTCCGGCTTCACCCGCTTATCGTTCTTCAACATATCCACGATCATCCGCGTGCCCTTGAATTTGTCTTCGAGGTGCGGCGTGTGAATCAGGATCAGCTCGTTCGTTTTCATTGCCAGATCGACGTGCTCTTGGAACACGGTGGCCTCGTTGGCGGTGTTCTTGTTCAAACCGATTTCGCCGATTCCCAGCACCCCCGGCTTCTTCAAATACTCCGGGATCATCGCGATCACTTCGCGGGAGAGGCTCACGTTCTCGGCTTCCTTCGCGTTGATGCAAAGCCACGAGTAATGTTTGATGTGGTAGTACGCCGCCCGCAGAGGTTCGACGTCGACGAGGTGGCGGAAGTAATCGCGGAAGCCCTCGGCGGTGCCGCGATCGAACCCGGCCCAGAACGCCGGTTCGGAGATGGCCGAGCACCCGGCGTAAGCCATGCGTTGGTAATCGTCGGTCGTCCGCGAGATCATGTGGCAGTGCGGGTCGA
>JBBQWA010000474.1:0-2479 GCA_038211045.1 Gemmatales bacterium | reverse complement strand
GACTGAGGCCGAACCAGGCGCTGCAGCAGACCGGGGCCGCATCTTCGCTTTTCGAGGTGTGTAGCATCCCGAGCGGCCCCTGCTGCTGAGCTGTGTCGTTGAACTAAACCGCTTCGCGGTGGTCTTGCGAGTCCTTGAGCGTCCCCCTGAACGTCTTGCGCCCTCATCTTCGGTAAAATCGATTCCCTTCTCCCAATCTGCACTCCTTCTGCCATTTTCCTGCTCTCACGAACCGACTCCGGCTTGCGCCCGGGGCTCGACCGCACCATCCTGAAAGCTCCTTCCTCGACCGACAACATTCGGAGCTTCACCATGATCCGACTGGACCGGATGCCGATGATGCCGTTGCGGCGGCGTTTTATCGACGACCTGCTTTTGCGCAACTACTCTTTGCGGACGGTCGAGACTTACGTGACGGGCGTGGTGCGTGTGGCGAAGTACTTCCAGCGTTCGCCCGAGTTCCTCGGCCCCGACGACCTGATGCAGGACGAAGACCTCGGCGAGATCCTGGCCCTCGCCCGCAAGGTGGGTTGCAAGTCAATGTCGTCACGGTGGTGCGTATCGTTTCGCTCGCTGACGCTCGCGGCTCTGTAATGCTGTTTCTTCACCCTCCAAACGCTCGGCTCAACCTCAAATGCTGTTCCAAATCCAGCGTCTCCGCTCGAACGTTGCCGTCGATGCCTACTTCCTTCAAGATGCGATCGACGTCCGCCTTTTCGTGCCGCCCCTCGGCCTGCGGCCAACCGGCGAGTGCCGCCCGCAGGTTCTTCCGCCGATGGGTGTACAAGTCGCGCAGGAAGGCGCGGAACTTCGCCACGTCGCCGACGAGTTCGCGCTTCTTCGGGTTCGGCTTGATCATCACGATGGCACTATCCACCTTCGGCTTCGGGAAGAAGTTCGTCGGGGCTACCTTCCGCACGATCTCCACGTCGGCCACGCTCTGCACCAGCACGCTCAGCGCGTTGTAATCTTTGGTGCCGGCCTCGGCCCGGAGGCGTTCGCCGATCTCCCATTGCACCATCACCACCATGCGCTCGATGGGCAAATTCGGAAGCAAGAGCAAGTTGCTGATGATCGGCGTGGCCACGGCGTAAGGCAAGTTGGCGATTAGCTTCAGTTGCCGGGTTTCGAACTTCTTCGCCAGTTCGGCCCAGCCATTGAGCATGGTCGTGCTGAGTTCGTTCTTGCGGGCGAGCGCGTCGCCCAAGTGGCTCACGACGTTTCCCCTACCGCCGATGATCGTTTGCGCGAGGCGGTGGAAATCGCGGTCGATCTCCACGGTGAACACGGCCCCGGCTTCTTGGGCCAACCGCGCCGTGAGGGAGCCGGTACCGGTGCCGACTTCCAGCACGCAATCCTCGTAGGAAAGGTCGGCCGCGCGGATCACCACGTCGATCAGGTTCAGGTCGATGAGAAAGTTCTGGCCGAGCTTCGCCTTTGGTTCGAGGCCGTGGTTCTCCATCAGCCCGCGCAGGTACGAGAGCGTTTGCCGGGGGGATGGCCCGTACTGCGGTAGATCGCCCTGATTCCTCTCGGTGAGGCGCGGCTTGGGCTTCGGCGCGGGCACCGGCACGGGCTTCGCGTTGACGTCGGGGAGGATTGGGATTTCTTGGGGGGGGCGGGGCATTGGTAGCTCTAGGTTTTGGCTAGCCGGGAGCGTGAGCGACCGGAGTTCCGAATAATAACTCCGGTCGCTCACGCTCCCGGCTCGCCTAAGTCACACCGTAATCGTCATATTCTTCAGCATCTTCTTGACGTGCTTGGCCAACAGGTCGAATTCGAGGTTCACCGCGTCGCCCACACCTTTGGTTCCCAGCGTCGTGGCGTGCTGCGTGTGCGGGATCAGCATCACTGTGAACCTCCCAATGTCGCAACTCGCCACGGTGAGGCTCACACCATCCACTGCGATGGAACCTTTCTTCACCAGCAAATCGTCGAACGCGGGATCGCATGCGAATTCGACCATTTCCCATTCGCCTTGGTGTTCGCGTTTGGCGATCCTGCCGGTGCCATCGATGTGCCCGGATACGAAATGCCCGCCGAGGAGGTCGCCGATACGCAGCGAGCGTTCGAGGTTCACCGGCTGGCCGGGCTTCAACGATCCGAGCACGGTTAGATGAACGGTTTCCGGGCCGACTTGGAATCGGAAGGTTTCGGCATCGAATTCCACGACCGTCAGACACGCCCCGCACACGCTGATGCTCTCGCCGAGCGTCAACTGCGGTGCAATCTTCGGTTCGCGCACGACGAGTTCGACCCCACCGTGGCCATCCGGGGTGCAGGATTGAACGGTGCCGAGTGCTTGAACGAGTCCGGTGAACATGGAGAGATTATAGGGGAATCACTTCAGGCGGAAGCTTCCCAAGAACTTGGACACCGTTTCCGAGTCCGCTTTCAATCCGTTGCCGCCGATGCTGAGCGCGTACAACCGTGGGCGGGTCGGGCGATTCACGAAGAGGTAGCGTTCCACGATCCGCGT
>JBBQWA010000473.1:0-2517 GCA_038211045.1 Gemmatales bacterium | reverse complement strand
GTTGTTCGCATCGACGCCGCTTGCGTCTTTGCTAATTACCAACAGCGTGACGGGGGAATCGCGACGCCGCAAGCGGCTTCGATGGTGCATGGAAATCGTGTCTACGGCAATTCAACAACTTCACCACCCGCTGGGGTAGATAGCGCTCGCAGGACTTGAGCCGTGGTTTGATCGCGGATGAACCCGACGTGGCCATCGCCGAACACCGCAAGGACGCCGCCACCGTGGTAGCCGTACGGTTCGTCGTTCGGCCCACAATTGTTTGTGGCCCACGGGCAGTCGCCGCCGATCGGAGTCTTGGAGTTATTCACCCGGGCGATTTTGCTACCGGTCGAGTTCGAAGGGCCGCTGAAATTGTTCGCGGTGTCGGGGTCGGCCCAGCGGTAGTTGTTCCGTCTGCCGCCCGGTGCGGAATCGACGCTCCCGGCGGGATCTTGATAGTTGGCCTGCATGAAAGGACTAAACGACTCGTGATTTTTACCAACGTCTTCAAGAATTGCGATGGTGTTCGAGGTGCCGTCCGGAACACCTGACAAGCCGACTCCCCCGCCGGCGCGCTGGCGGGTACCCGGGGTCCAAGTCAGGTCGCCGGTAGTGAATGCGTTGCCGGCAATGCTGAGAATGCCGGGGACGGCGGTCGTCTTGTTCCGGATCCCGGTGACGGGGTCAATGTCGACCGCAGCGATCGGCATGTAGTCGACCTGGCCGTAACCTTGTGGGTCGGGCAAACGATTCGGATGGGATGGACAAAGATAGGTTTTGGGCTGGTTCTTCGCCGCCGCTTGGTTCTGTGAGCGGGCCGACGCGTTGTACGGGTAGGCCAAATCGAACTGGTTGTAAATGTTATCCTGCTCGATGTAAGGGAGCAGATAGGTGAATGTCGAATACATGTCTAACGCCACGGTCGTGCCGATCAATCCTTGACCGCTCGTTGGAAAGTGCCCGTAGCCGCTCTCGAAGTTGTGAATGCCCAATCCGATCTGCTTGAGATTGTTCTGGCAACTCATACGGCTGGCTGCGGCACGAACTTTTGAACGGCAGGCAGCAGCAACCCGATCAGGATTGCGATGATCGCAATCACAACGAGTAACTCGATCAGAGTAAACGCGGAACGTCTTACGGTAGTCATTCTTTCCCCATGAGAGTACTGATGCGAAACATCACTCGGGTTTCCGCTAATCAGATGCCCATAAGTTAAAAATGAGAAGTGAGGTTTTGATGTAGAGATTGTGAAATTTGGGAATGAATTCACGGATATGCTTGGATTCGATATCCGAACCACTTTCTGGCTTTCCTAACGTCATCCTGCAGAAAACGATGCAAAACTCTCAGTAACTCCAGCCGTGGTGAATGCCACGCAACCCCTTCGACACCACGGACACAACGACTCTGGGGTTCTCGATAGCAAAATCGCATCAATCCTCGATGTTCAAAGCCCCTTCCAAATACGGGGTCACGCCCCAGAACGATTTCAATGCCTCGTACTCCCGCACGAAGGCGGGATCGTTGGCGGGTGCGCCGCGGACTGCGCGGATCATCAGGTTGCGGGCCGTAGCTTCGCTGGAGATGAATTCGAACACGTCGGTGCGGTAGCCCGCGATGCGCAACAGCAGCGCCCGAAAGCTGTCGGTGAGGATGTCTGCGGTGCGTTCGCGCAGGATGCCATGGCGGAGCATGGGTCGCAGAACCTGCACTCCCACCTCCCCCCCTCCCGCCGGTCTCGCTTCGCTCGACTCGTCGACCTCCCCCTCCATGGGGGAGGTGGAAGAAGGGGATGTCACACGGGTGGGGGGGCCACCTTGCAACTGCCCGTTCAGATACTTGTGGCAGCAGGGCACGCTCAGGATCAGCTTGGCTTCGGACTTCACCGCTTGGGCCAGGGCGTCGTCGGTGGCGGTGTCGCAGGCGTGCAGGGCCAGTACGATATCGGGTTGAACGTCCACCTTACCGATGCGGCCGATTTGGAACGCGATTTGTTCACCGGCACCCAGTTGGTGCGCCTTCGCCAAACTCTTGCGGATCACTTCTTCATTCACATCGATTCCGAGGAGCCGGGCGGGAATGTTCAGTACGTCGTTCAAATAATGGTGCGCTGCCAGCGTGAGGTAGCTCGAACCGCAACCGCAATCGAGGATCACCAGTTCCCGGCCAAGGTTCATCAGCTCCGCCTCGGCCATCGCGTGTTTCAACTGCTTTAGGAATTCGTTGATCTGCGTGAACTTGGCCTTCATGCCGGCCTTCACTTTGCCGTCGGCCGCGAGGATACCCATGGTTTCCAATAGAGGGTCGGCCCGGCCCTCCGGCAGCGGCACGTCCTTGACGCGGTTGTGCGGTTCCGCAGCGACGGCCACGGCCACGGCCTCCAACTTCTTCCGCCCGAGGCTCACCTGCCCTTTCTTGGTCGTGCGGACGTCGATGCTTTCTTCGGTCGTTTCGAGGTGGATCCCTGCGAATTGATACACGAGGAGTTGGTTGATCTTCGCATCGAGTTCCGCGGCCGCGAAGTTCTTGGCGATG
>JBBQWA010000472.1:0-2531 GCA_038211045.1 Gemmatales bacterium | reverse complement strand
TTGCGCGTTTTTGCGCGTGTGTCACCACTAATATTTGTGTTTTGTGGTGGGGTGGGCCCCCCCTCCCCCGCCGCTTCGGGGTAACGAATTTACACAAGCTTCAATTTGCCAGTGCTGTCGCCAAACGAGGCGGTCGACGCTCCCATCCGTTCAAACAGATTCAAATACAGGTTCATCAGCGGCGTATCCTTCGGGTAGAGGGTATGCTTTCCCGTGGGCAAACTTCCGCCTCCGCCGCCGAGGAGCAGGATCGGCAGGTCGTCGTGGTTGTGGCGGTTGCCGTCGCCGATGCCGGAGCCATACACGAGATGCATGTTATCGAGGAGCGTACTGCCGTCGGCTTCCTTTACCGATTTCATCTTGGCGAGTAAGTACGCGAGCTGATCGATGTGGAATTTGTTGATCTTTTGAATCTTGGCCTGTTTCTTGGTGTCGTTTTGGTGGTGCGAAAGTTCGTGGTGGCCTTCCGGCACTTGCATGAAGGCGTAGGAGCGGTTGCTGCCGTCGTTGGCGAAGGGCAGGGTGGCCACGCGGGTGGAATCGGTTTGGAAGGCGAGCACCATAATGTCGCACATCAGGCGGATGTGTTCTTCCGCCGATTTGGGAATGCCCGCCGGGATGTTCACGTTCGGCTTCGTCACTTTCTTTTCGCCGTTCGCCTTCTTCGCTTTTTCGATTCGCACTTCGACTTCGCGCACGGCGGTGAGGTACTCGTCGAGTTTGCGTTGATCGCCTTGGCCGAGTTGCTTCCCAAGGGCCTTGGCGTCGTCCATCACGAAGTCCAGCACACTCTTGTTGTAGAGTTCGCGTTTGGCCCTCGCCTCGGCGAGTTCTTTCGGATCGTTGCCGCCGAAGATGCGGTCAAATGCCGCTTTGGGGTCGATTTCCTTGGCGTTGGGCGTCGATTCGCCACGCCACGAGAGGTTGGCTTGGTAGGCGCAAGCGTAACCGGAATCGCAGGAACCGGAGGTTCCACCCCGTTCGATGCCGAGTTCGATCGAGGGGAATCGCGTTTTGTCGCCGAGGGTGTTGGCGAGGTGCTGGTCGGCGGACATACCGAGGCGGATATCGGCCCCGTGGGTCTTGCGGGGTTGGCGGCCGGTGAGGAACGCCGCCATGGCGCGGGCGTGATCGCCGGGGCCATCGCCGTTGGCTCGGGCTTTATCGAGGGCTAGCCCCGAAAGGACGTGCATTTTGTCTTTGAAGGCTTCGAGCGGGGCGAGTGTGGCGGGGAGTTCGCCGAGTTTCCCTTCGGATTTCGGCGTCCAATCCTGCATGTGGATGCCGTTGGGAACGTACACAAATGCGGCCCGTTTGGGGGGCTTCACAGTCGTGGCTGCGGCCATGGCCACCGGAGCCAGCGACTCGAGGTAGGGGAGTGCGACGAGCGAACCGAGGCCGTGGAGGGCGGTGCGCCGGGTGATGCGGGTTGCCATGGTCATTCGCTCCTTTTGCCTTTCCGTTTTTGGAAGGGATCGGACTGCACGATGGCGAAGATGAGCGAGGAGAGCTTATCTTCGCCGGCTTTGAGGTTTTTCACGAGGTCTTCGAGCACGCAGTGATCGTAGTATTCTAACCCGCGGCCGAGGGCATAGGTGAGCATTTTCTCGGCGAAACATTTGCGGAACGCTTCGGATTTGCCTAGGAGCATTTTCCGTAGTTGGGCGGGGCCATCGAATTTTGCCCCGTCGGGCATTTCGCCACTCGCGTCGATCTTGCTCCGTTGTTCTTCGGTTCGCCAACCACCGATACCGTCGAAATTTTCGAGTCCGAAGCCCATCGGGTCGAGTTTCGCATGGCAGGTTGCGCAGGCCGGATTGGCCCGGTGCTGTTCCATCCGTTGCCGGAGAGTTCCTTTCAGCGGCGTCGCTTCGAGTTCGGGAACGTCCGGTGCGGGTGGCGGAGGCGGTGTACCGAGGATATTTTCGAGTACCCATTTGCCCCGCTTCACCGGTGATGTCCGCGTCGGATTGGACGTCACGGTGAGGATGCTGGCTTGGGTAATCAGCCCGCCGCGATGGCGGTCAGAGAGTTTGACGTAGCGGAAGCTCTCGCCTTGAACTCCGGAAATGCCGTAGTGCTTGGCGAGCCGATCGTTCAAGAACGTGTAATCGGAATCGAGGAATTCTGTCACTTTGCGGTCGTTCTTGACGATGTAATCGAAGTATTGCTCAGTTTCGTTCAACATGGCCGAGCGGAGGTTTTCATCCCAGCTCGGATAAGTTTTGGGATCGGGCGTGATCGTCTTCAGGCTCCGCAGGGTGAGCCATTGTTGGGCGAAGTTCTCCGTGAGCGACCGGCTGCGGGGATCCTTCAGCATTCGGGCCACTTGGGCTTTCAGCACCTCGGGTTTGCGCAAAGTCTCTTTCTCGGCCAGCGAGAACAACTCATCATCCGGCATCGAACTCCAAAGGAAGTAGCTCAAGCGCGTGGCGAATTCCCAATCGTTCAGGGTGCGAACGCTCTCGGTTTCCTTCGGATCGTCTTCGATTCGGAAGAGGAAGTGGGGCGAAACGAGTACCGCCTTCATC
>JBBQWA010000471.1:0-2532 GCA_038211045.1 Gemmatales bacterium | reverse complement strand
AGCATGCGGAAAGGAACCCCGGCGGCTTCGATCGCCGCAGCAATCGATCCGGAAGGCGATCCCCGCATCACCTTCGATCCGTAACCGGCGTGTCGTGGCATAGAATATCAATGACGTACTTTGGAGGTGCGATCATGTCTGCCACGAATGTATTGCCAGTTCGCCCACCGGTTCCCCCTCCCAAGCACGGCCGTTTGGCCTTGGTTGCGGTGTTTCTCGTTGCCATCGTCGTCGCTGTGTGGGCCACGCGACCGACCGTTTCGCGCGTTCCATCGATCAACGCTCGGATGGTCACCTCGAACAATCTCAAGCAAATCGGCTCGGCATTCCAGAATTACGATGCCAAGTACGGGGCGCTCCCGCTGGGTGCGATCTGCGATTCCGCAGGCAAACCGCTCCTGAGTTGGCGAGTCGCGTTGTTGCCGTTCCTCGACGAAGAAGACCTTTACAATCAATTTCGATTCGATGAGCCGTGGGATAGCCCGACCAATCGACCTTTGATCGACCGGATGCCCGCAGTGTACACCAGCCCCAAACTGCCTCCGGATGCGAACCGAGGCAAAACATGCTACAAGACCTTCGTGGGAATCAACACCATATTCCAGCATTCGCCACGTTCAACGGATGAACCCGGCGAGTTGGAACATTTGAGCCATTGGACGATGCAAAGCCTCTACGGTTCCCGGCGCGGCCTCTCGAATTTGGTACTCGTGGCCGAAGCTGGAGAGCCGGTCGCTTGGACGAAACCGGACGACTTCCGATACTCGGAGGATGGGCCACTGCCGAATCTGACTCCGCTGTTCACGGATTCGATATTTGCACTCATGGGCGATGGCAGCGTGAGGTACATCCGTCCCACCGGGCAGAATTTCGAAGTGGCCTTGCGTGCAAGCCTCGACCCGGAGAACGAATCCGGGGCGATGTTCGAAGATTGATTCATTCAACCGCAAATGAATTGCGGGCCGGTCATTCTCGAATTCGCTGCTCGTGAGGGACAAATTCTGTTGTCTACGACGCCAAAACGATACCAAGTTTCGCCTACGACCAAGTTGCGGAAGGTCGGACGATGCCGGGTGTTTGCTTGATCCGCAGGGATGAATTGATCCACTCCGCCGCCGAAGCCATCGCAATGCTCGCAGCATGCAGCATCCCCGGAGAATGGGAAGGCCAGGTTATCTTCTTGCCACTTCGCACTTCAACCATGAAATGATTGCGTCATTACCCGTCTTCCAAGGATCATCCATGCCTGCCGACCCGTGGTTCCAATCCCTGTTCGCCGAACGCATCGGCGGTGCCGCCTACGGCAAGGGCACCGAAATATACAAGTTCGAGAAGATCAAGCGGGCCAAGCGTCAAGCCCTCGCCGATTTCCCGGATCGTAAACTGCTCGACTTCGGCATCGGCGAAAACGACGACATGGCCCCGGCCCAGGTGCGCACCGCCATGAAGGCCGAGATCGATAAGGTCGAGAACCGCGGCTATGCCGACAACGGCATCGCGGCCTACAAGGAAGCGGCCGCCGAGTTCATGCAGAAGCAGTTCGGCGTGAAGCTCGACCCAGTCTCGGAAATCTGCCACTGCATCGGCAGCAAGCCCGCCTACGCGATGTTGCCCGCCTGCTTCATCAACCCCGGCGATGTTACGTTGATGACCGTGCCGGGTTACCCGGTCGCGGGCACGTGGACGAAATACCTCGGCGGCGAAGTCGTGCGGCTTCCGTTGAGGGCCGAGAACGGCTTCTTCCCCGATCTTGACGGCCTGAGCGACGACGTGAAAAAGCGGGCCAAACTGCTCGTTCTGAACTACCCGAACAGCCCAACGGGGGCCGTGGCCACGAAGGACTTCTACAAACGGGTGGTCGAGTTCGCCCACAAGAACCATGTCGTCATCGTGCAGGATGCCGCACACATCATGCTGAGTTACCAAGGCGAACCCTTGAGCTTCCTGCAAATCGACGGGGCGAAAGAGGTCGGCGTCGAAGTACATTCGATGAGCAAGGGATTCAACATGATCGGCTGGCGGATGGGGTTCGTAGCCGGGCATCCGAAGATCGTGCAAGCGTATGCGGACGTGAAAGACAACTCGGACAGCGGCCAGTTTATGGCGACGCAACATGCCGCGGCCGCCGCGTTGCGCGATGCAACGATCCCGGTGATGGTGCGAACGAAGTACCATCGCCGGTTGGAGAAACTCGTCGCGGCATTGAAGGAAGTCGGCTTCCGCTGCGAGATGCCCGGCGGCACGTACTTCCTTTACACGCCCTCGCCGAAGGCGGCGGGCGAACTTGCCTTCGCCAACGCAGAGGAAGCGAGCCAATACCTGATCCGGGAGCAGAGCGTCTGTTGCGTGCCTTGGGACGACGCCGGGGCGTTCCTGCGTTTCAGCGTGACGTACATCGCAAACAGCGAAGCCGAGGAAGATGCGCTGATGATTGAAACCGTGGCCCGATTGAAGGGGATGAAGCTGAAGTTTTGATCGCAATAATTTGAAAGCCCACCGACGGCGTTGGTGGGAATAGGATAACACTCCGAC
>JBBQWA010000470.1:0-2537 GCA_038211045.1 Gemmatales bacterium | reverse complement strand
AAATCGAACGAAACCGATACCATCGGCGAGGAACTCGCCGCGCTGGCCGAGGGCGTATTCGCCCACAATCCCACCATCGAAAACTTCTTCGCCAGCCCCGCCGTCTCGGCGAAGGCCAAGCAACAGGCGATTGCCGCATCCTTCGGCGGCGCGTCGCTCCTCGTTCAAAAGTTCCTCGGGCTTTTGAACCAGAATCGCCGATTGTTCCTGCTCCGCGACATCGCTGCGGCGTACGCGAAAATCCGCGATTCCGAATCGGGCCGCATCCGCGTGACCGTTCGCAGCGCCACCGCCCTGAACGAATCGCAACAAGAGAACATCAAAAACACCCTCGCCGCAAAGCTGAACAAACAGCCGATCCTCGCGATGCGTGTCGAACCGGAATTGTTGGGTGGCCTCCTCGTGCAAGTGGGCGATCGCGTCTACGACACGACCGTGAGAACCCGCCTCGAAAACCTCAAAAATTACCTCCTGACGAGTGGCAACCATGGCGCTTAAGCAATCGGCCGACGAAATCACCAAGGTGCTCATCGGCCAGATCGAAAACTTCGGCCAGCAAACCGACGTGCGGGCCACCGGCCGCGTTCTCGAAGTCGGCGACGGCATCGCCCGCGTCTTCGGCCTTTCGGAAGTGATGGCCGGCGAACTCGTCGACTTCCCCGAAGCCGACGTGAAGGGCCTCGCCTTCAACCTCGAAGAATCGTCCGTCTCCATCATCATCCTCGGCGACTACCTGAAAGTGCGCGAGGGGATGGAAGTCCGCACCACCGGCACCCTGCTTTCCGTGCCCGTCGGCCCGGAAATGATCGGCCGCGTGGTGGATCCGCTCGGCAACCCGGTCGATGGCAAAGGGCCGATCCTCACCAAACGCACCCGCCTCGTCGAAAGCCCGGCCCCCGGCGTGCAAGACCGCCAACCGGTGAAGGTGCCGCTGCAAACCGGCATCAAGGCCATCGACGCCATGACCCCCATCGGCCGCGGCCAACGCGAACTCATCATCGGCGACCGCAAGACCGGCAAGACGCAAATCGCCGTCGATACGATTTTGAACCAAGCCGGCGAAGGCGTCATCTGCGTTTACATCGCTTGCGGGCAGATGGAATCGAAGGTCGCGTCGGTCGTCGAGAAGCTCCGCGAGAAGGGGGCGATGGATTACACGATCGTCGTCGTTTCTTCGGCCTCCGATTCCGCGCCGATCCAGTACATCGCCCCGTACGCCGGCACCGCGATGGCCGAATACTTCATGTACGAAGAAGGCAAAGATACGCTCTGCGTGTACGACGACTTGAGCAAGCAAGCTGCGGCCTACCGTCAGCTTTCGCTTCTCGTGCGTCGGCCCCCCGGCCGCGAAGCCTACCCCGGCGACGTTTTTTATTGCCACAGCCGTTTGCTCGAACGCAGCGCCAAACTCGCCGAGAAATGGGTGATCGTCCCCGCCGATGCGGACGTTGCGAAGGCCACCGCCGATTGGGGCGTCAACGGTGCGGACAAGCCGACCGAAAAACGAACACCCGGCACACCCGGCAAGGTGTACGTCGGCCCCGGCGGGTTCGGCGGCAAGGAACAAGCCGAGCACGATCTGAAGCACTTTCCGGGCAGCAAGATCGCCAAGGTCGTCGGCTCCGGCGGTTCGCTCACCGCGTTGCCGATCATCGAGACGCTCGAAGGCGAAGTGTCCGCATACATTCCCACGAACGTGATTTCGATCACCGACGGCCAAATCTACCTGCAACCGGACCTCAAGAACGCCGGGGTGCTTCCCGCCGTGGACGTGGGTATCTCCGTGAGCCGCGTGGGCGGCAACGCCCAGATCGGCGCCATGAAGGATAAGCGCGTCGCCGGGGGGTTGAAGCTGACGCTTGCGATGTTCCGCGAACTCGAAGCCTTCGCCCAACTCGGTACCGACCTCGATAAGGCCACGCAGCAACAACTCGACCGCGGCTACCGCATGGTCGAAATCCTGAAGCAAGGGCAGTACGAACCGCTGAATGTGGTCGATCAGATCATGATCATCTACGCCGGGAACTCCGGCGGCTTGGATACCGTCGATCGTCGCAAGGTGCGGGCATGGGAAGCGCAGTTCCTCAAGTTCATGAAGGAACAGAAGCCCGAAGTGCGCAACCTGCTGGCCAAGGAAAAGAAGATCACCGCCGACGTGGAAAAGCAACTGAACGCTTCGATCGCGGAGTTTAATCCGCAATTCAAGGCGTAGCTAGTTTTCAGTGTTCAGTGAAAGACTGAATGCGGTGACTGAACACTGAAAACTGAACACTGAAAACTGGGAACCGATGGCTAACCTCCGCCTGCTCGTGATTCGCCGCAAGGCGATCCGCAACCCCAAGGGTGATGCGGGGTGACCGAGTTCAAATGGAACGACGAGAACCGGGCCAAGTTGATCCAGCACTCCCTTGCCGAATGGGAGGTCGAAGCGGCTTGGCCCGGCCGGACGAATGTTTCCCAGCATCGTCACGGTATAAATGGGCCATACTTCAAAAGCTTCGGCGTTTGCCCGTCCGGGCGCGGAATCTGGATGCTTT
>JBBQWA010000469.1:0-2549 GCA_038211045.1 Gemmatales bacterium | reverse complement strand
GCTTTCGCTGGATGAGCAGCACTCTCGGCTTCACTTCGCGTGTGATTAACACCGCATCGACCGTGACCGCCGGGCGCGGGTAATCGTAAGTGAATTTCAATTTCGCCACGGTTGCCCCGCCAAACACTGTAATCCGGCAGCCTTTTATCTTACAATCTCATGGCCCCATTCCCACCCCACAGAGGTACCACCCGTGCGCCGATTCTTCGCCTTGGCCTTGATGGCAGCCGCCGTGAGTACGGCATACTCCGAAGAGAACAAGAACAAACCCTTGGAACTCGCGGGGATGAAATCGACTCCGCCCGCCGATTGGAAAGAAGAAAACCCTTCCAACGCGATGCGCCAAGCTCAGTTCAAACTGCCCAAGGCCGAGAAGGACAAAGACGACGCCGAGTTGGCGCTCTTCGCCTTCCCCGGCGGCAGCGGATCGCTCGAAGCCAATTTGAAACGCCAGTTGGATAAATTCGCGGAAGAAGGTCGTAAGGACAAGACCGATAAGATCAAGGTCGGCACCATCGAAGCCACGTACCAGGATGTCTCCGGCAGTTTCATGAAGAAGGCATTCCCCATGGCTAAGGAGTCCACCAAGATGGAGAACTTCCGCCAACTCTACGTCGTGTTCGAAGCCAAAGACGGCAAGCAATACTACCTGACACTGCTGGGGTCGAAGGACACCGTCGAGAAGCACAAAAAGGGCTTCGAGGAATTCTTGAAGAACTTCAAGTAATCTTTGCTTGCTCCCCTCTCCCCGTGCGGGAGAGGGGTTGGGGGTGAGGGAGATTTTCTGAACACTTTTCGTCGGCCGATTCAATGTCCCTCTTCTTCGATTACGATCTCCCCGAACACCTCATCGCCCAGCAACCCGCCGCCACGCGCGATGCATCTCGTTTGTTGGCGATCGATCGAATCGCCGGAACCATCTCGCACCGCCACTTCCGCGATCTGCCTTCGTTGCTGCAACCCGGTGATCTTCTCGTTCTGAACGATACTAAGGTGATCCCGGCACGCCTCACCGGCACCCGCGAAAACACCGGCGGTAAATGGGAAGCGTTGTTCCTCCGCACCACCGGCGATGGATTGTGGGAACTCCTCACGCAAACGCGCGGTTACCCGCACGAAGGCGAATGCTTTCTCGTGGGCGCTGGCCCGCTCCGATTGGAACTTATCGGTCGCACGAGCGACCGCCATTGGCTGATGCGACCAAATCTCCTAGGCACGCCGGAGGATTTATTGAATCGGCATGGAACCATTCCACTGCCGCCGTACATCCGCAAGGGGCAGGAAGCCGAGGGTGATCGCGAACGTTACCAAACGGTTTACGCGGAACAGGCGGGTTCGGTCGCGGCGCCCACGGCCGGGCTGCACTTCACCTCCGAATTGTTAGCCGATCTCGGGAGAATCGGAATTGGGGTCGCACGGGTGACCTTGCATGTCGGCTTGGGAACGTTCGCACCAGTAAAAGAACTCGATCCCACGAAGCACGACATCCACGCGGAGTGGTGCGAAGTCATTCAATCGACCGTCGATGCGATACTCGCTTGCAAAATTCGTGGCGGTCGGGTGGTCGCCGTGGGCACGACCTCGGCCCGCAGCCTCGAATCGGCCGCAGCATCAGGAGAGTTGCATCCTTACTGCGGGGAGACGAAACTTTTCATCCATCCGCCGTATCGCTTCCGCACCATCGACGGCATGATTACGAACTTTCACCTGCCACGGACGACGCTGCTCTTGCTCGTACAAGCGATGGCCGGGAGCGAATTGCTGAAGCGCGCATACGAAGAAGCGATCCGGGAGGATTACCGCTTCTTCAGTTACGGCGACGCGATGCTGGTGCTTTGAGAAAAACGGGTTTGTTTTGCCATTCGACACCGTTATGATTCTTCCAATGAACTTCGGGGGAACGATATGAATTCAACCGTATCAACTTTGCTCAGCGATAGCTTCCCGCCGAGCGAGCCCGAGTATTGGTCGAATGGAGATTCCGGTACCGGCGATATTTTCGACGATACGATGGAATCCATCGACCGATGGTTGGCTCTCGCAAACTCGATTCCCGCTCCCGTTGTATCTGACGATGAATGGGCGGAGATGCAAATGAGGCGGCGCGAAGATCGCGAATGGGAACTCACCAACGCTCGAACCGGTGAAGCCGTTGCCGGCCGGGAGAAGGTATGAGGAAATATCTTCTCGATAGCAACGCCGCCAACCTCTTCATCTACCGGCGTTGTGGAGTGTACGAACGGGCCATTCGAGAAAGGAAAACGGGGGCGGTGATCGGTACGGCGATTCCCGTCGTCGGCGAGGTTTTGGGTGGTGTCGAGTACAGTTCGAGCCGGGAGTTCAATCTTCCGATCGTCGAGGGTGCGAGCATTCACGCATCCGCTGCCATCCGCTCCAACACTCGTTTCGCTTTTCCACTCCGGATCGACGCCTCCGCCCGTTCCACACCTTCCCGCAAACTGCTCACGGCGTTCGCCGCGAACATCGCCGCCGCAGCGTTGGCCAACACGATGCGCGAGGCTGGCCCGGTCTCCCCGTTCAACACGCTG
>JBBQWA010000468.1:0-2593 GCA_038211045.1 Gemmatales bacterium | reverse complement strand
CAGCCAATTGGGGAAGGAGTCCGTCCACGCGATCACGCGATCTGGGGCGCGCTTCCAAAGGTCGTTACAGAGGGTCGAGCCGTTTTGGCCGAGCCAGCCGACGAGGGGGGCGACGGCGAGTTCGGGGTGTTCGGTTTCCTTCGCGGCCAAGTCGAGGTACTTTAACAGGAAACCCATGTTGCCGACCGGATGGCCCAGCTTCAAACGCGGGTTTCGCTTATCGATGTAACCGAGGTCGTACTCGAACGGTGTGGGCACGGTCACCATCGCAAACTCCCAAAGGTCGGCTAACTGGCGGGGATCCTGCGAATGGAAGACGTAGCAGACGAAGACGCCACGGTAGGTCTTAACACCCTGCGGGAGGTATAAGTGAATCTTGTCGTCGATCTTGCGGACATCGTCCCAGCTTCGTTTGGCGTCGAGTTTTTGGATTGGGAGCCAACCGGCGGCGAATTCGGGGGCGTCGGCCGCCGAAACGTACGTCGGCAGGAATGGTAAGAGCAGGAGGATGAATACGCTTCGCATGATGGCTCCTAGGCATGTTTCGCGAAATTCTCATCGCGACCAAAAAGTAGAAGGTGCAGTGCAACGGAAGAAACGCCATTGACTCGCGGGGATTGACGGGTACATTTCTAAATATCAAAAGTGGATGTACTTTTCAACGATCGAATGGAATAGGAACGGAATAGAAATGCGAACTGCGACGCCCCGATCGAAAACCATCGGCGTAACCTTACCTATTGAAGCGAACGATGACGAAGCGCTGTCCGAGACCGTGTACCACCGGCTGCTCCGAGATATTCTGACGGGGCATTACCCCTGCGGGACCGTGTTGAGTGAACTGGGCCTCGGGCGAGTGCTTGGGGTAAGTCGTACGCCCGTCCACGATGCTCTGAGGCAACTCGCCAAGGACGGGTTGATCCAGCGCGAGCGGAACTGCCGGGCGCGGGTGGCAGGCATCACGCCCGACGACATCTTCGAAGTCTTTGAGATGCGGAAAATGTTGGAAGGACCAGCGGCGGAACTGGCTGCGGTTCGCATGGATCGCCGACAACTTGCCCCGCTTCGAGCCGCGATCGACCAACTCCGCGCGATGCCACGCGGAAAAGACTGGACGACTCAATGGGCCGAGTTCGACGACTGCTTCCACCGCACGATCGCCGAAGCCTCCGGCAACCGCCGGCTCGCGCAGGATATTAACCGGTACCGGCTGCTCCACAAGGGTTTCAACCGCTTGGCGACGGAACCGGATTGTTTGCAATCCGCCATGGCCGAGCACATTGGAATTCTCGAAGCCTTGGAAGCGAAGGACGGCTCGCTTGCCCGCGAGCGCATGGTGGCGCATATCGTCATCTGGCAAGAGTATTTCATCCGCGCCGTGCCACCCGCCTCTGCCTTCATCCCACCCAAGTAGGTTCTCTCCATGACCCACTTCGCACTTTCACTCTGCTTGACAGCTTGCGTTGCACAACGGCTGTTCGCCGCTGAACCGACCGGCACGGATCAAGCGTTCGCCGAAACCGTCGCCCCGTTTCTCAAAAAGCATTGCGTCCAATGCCATGATGAGAAGAAGCACGCGGGGGATGTACGGCTCGACGATTTGTTGTCCGATCCCGGGCCGAACGGCGGCGAACGTTGGCAGGCCATCGCCGTGCAAATCCGCGACGGCCTGATGCCCCCTCCGAAGGAAGCCCGGCCCGACGCCGCGACTTCGCGGAAGGTGGTGGCGTGGATCGTGCATCACGGCGACGGCCGCGTCGCCAAGTTGCCGAATCAGGGAAACCTCGTGCCGCATGAACTGCTGTTCGGCACGCCGGGGGAAGCGGGGGACGCTTCGGCCGCCCGCGTGTGGCGGCTCAGCCCAGGCGGGTATATGGGCCTCGTGGCCGATCTCACCCGGGGCAAGGTGCCCGCCGGACTCGTGCAGCCGTTCACAATGATTCCCGAACGCGGCATCAAGGATTTCGCCGGGCTTTACACGATCGACGAACCGAGCGCGGAGATCCTCGTGCGGAACGCGGAGGCGATCGTCGCTTCGCAAACGGGCCATATCGTCAAGGACGGCAAGGTGAATGGGGTCGGGAACTCGGTGAGGGAGTTCGTGGCACTCTTCGATCCGAACGCACCGCCGACGGAAAAGCAGTTGGAAGCCGCAATCCAGCAACAATACCGCATGGCCATCGGCCGCCCCGCCGGGGCCGAGGAGGTCAAGCGGTTGCTCGACCTCTATGCGCGGTGCGAAAAACGGGGCGATCGCCCCGGGGCGATCCGCACGATGCTCCAGGCGGTTCTCCTCCGGACCGACGCCTTGTTCCGCAGCGAATTGGGCACCGGGGCCGGTCGGCGGATGCTCGCGCCCCAGGAAATCGCCGTGGCCCTAAGCCTGGCCTTGGGCGACCGACGGGAGTCCGGCCTGATGGCCGCCGCCGCCAAGGGGGAACTCGCCGCGAAAGATCAGATTGCAACCCAGTTGCGGCGGATGCTTGACGACCCGAAAGTCGAGAAGGCGCGGCTGTTGAAGTTCTTCCGCGAGTACTTCGAGTACGACCAGGCGACGAACGTGTTCAAGGACAAGCCGAAGGCCTTCAACCAC
>JBBQWA010000467.1:0-2639 GCA_038211045.1 Gemmatales bacterium | reverse complement strand
GAGGCGATGCAGTTCAACACGGCCATCAGCACGATGATGGAATTCGTCAACCATATGACGAAGCTCGACGTGCGGCCGCGGAGTGCGCTCGAACCGTTCGTGCTGTTGCTGGCATCTTACGCCCCGCACGTCGCGGAGGAGTTGTGGGCCGTGCTCGGCCACCCGGAAACGCTCGCCTACGAGAAGTTCCCCGCATACGACCTCGAGTTGGTGAAAGCCGACGAGATCGAAGTACCGGTGCAGGTGAACGGCAAGCTCAAGGTGAAGCTGAAACTCCCGGCCGATGTGGAGAACTCGGCGATGGAAGCCGCCGCGTTGGCCGACGCCAAGGTGCAGGATGCACTCGCTGGCAAGCCGCCGAAGAAAGTGATCGTCGTGCCGAAGAAGTTGGTTAACATCGTGGCGTAATCGGAGGCTGAAGGGTAAGCGAAGTTTCGCCTTCGAAAGCATAACTTTGCTTCGCTTACGCTTCAGCCTCGGACTCGGACTTGATTCTTGTTCACGCGGCTCGGTGATTGATCGCCAACGACGAGAACGCTTGCCGGATTTGCTCGTGCGAATCGCGGATCAGTGAAGCTCCACTTTTCGCACAGATGATGAAGTATCCCGGTTCATCATCGCGCAGCTCAGCCGCTAGGTTCGTTTCCGGTTTATATCCCACGTTTGCAATCACGCGGTCCACTTCCCAAAGCATCGGCTTGTTATTCACGCGGCCACTCACGCGGAAGCCTTTATCCGGCCCGTGGCTCGTCACTTCGTCGATCTGCGTGTTGGCGCGGTATTCCAAGTTGCCATCGCAACGAGCTGCGAGGTGGTTGGCCTTCGCAGCCAAGCGGTCGCGTTCCTTGAAGGGATCGTTCGGAATTCGTGGCAGCGGTTGCGATTTCGAACCGTGGGTCAGCCAGATCAGCCACGTTGCGGGATTTTCCTGAGCCAGTTCTACAAGCTCACAGGCGGTCGTCGCGGCGGAGTAACCGCCGCCGATAAGGATGGTCGTCTTCCCGGCGTAGGTCGCCTTCTTCGCCCCGCGGATGTCTTCGAGCCAGTACGAAAGCTGCGCCCGCGCGGCAGATTCGCCGATGGCGGGGATGCCGCCGTCGCCGATCCAATTGGGCCGGCCGTAGGTGCCGGTGCAATCGAAGATCACATCCGCGGTTTCGATCTTCTCCACGTTGTTATCCCGCACCAACAACCGGAATGGCGGCAGCTTCTTCGCATCGCCGAGATCGCCCTTGCGCCAGCCGCTGCGCCCGATGCTCACCACGGAACATTGCGGACGGATGCAATCCTTCAGCGTTGCGGCAAGCGGAAGCAGATAGCGTTCGCGGTACTCACGCCCGGTTAGGAAGTCGGTATCCGCGGGCAGTTCGATCTTGGGATTTTCGTGGCGAAGGGTTTGCTTGCCCAGGGGTGTGCAGTTCATGCCGAAGGGGGTGAACATCTTCACGAAGCCCCAACGGCCGACAAACTCGCCGGGGGTGCTTTGTTCGTAAAGTGCAACGGGGAAGCCTTGGGAACGTGCCACCAGCGCAGCTTCCAACCCTGCGGGGCCACCGCCGAGGATCGCAATTCGGGGAAGACCGACCTTCGCCATCCTTGGCCTTTGAACGAGATTTTGCCACAGGGGCACAGAGATCACCGAGAATACAAAACCGAGATGGTGGATTGAGATCTACAGCTACATCAATCTGACTTTCTTCTCAGAGTTCTCTGTGTCTCTGTGGCTCTGTGGCTAAATTCTTGGCGTCACCAGCTTCGCATCTTCGTTCATCGGCGGATTCTCGACCTCACTCACAATCGATTCCTCCAATGCCAGCGTTTCGCCGACCATGCGAAGCCAATCCATCCGGCACAACCCGTAGGGACGGAACTTCTCCGGGCGTTCCAAACCTTCCTCGACGTACAACGCCCGGTTGCGACCCAACCGGCTGGCGGCGGGCGTGTCGATGAGTTGCGCCGAATCGTTCGGGTTCATCTGGAACAATATCTTCATGGCGAACTCGCGCATCCCGGCGCGATCCACGGCCCGCGTGAGATTGGTAATCGAATCGCACCACGCGATCACATGGATGCCCACGCTCGGACCTTCGCGCAGGATCGTGGCGAACTCATCCGCGGGGGATGCGGCTTTTTCACCCTTGCGCCCGTAGCCGAAATCGTCGTCCGCTTTGCGGAGTTCGCGCAGCCGTTGCAGGCCATGAATGACGAGGA
Source organism: Gemmatales bacterium (assembly GCA_038211045.1). Lineage (GTDB taxonomy): Bacteria > Planctomycetota > Planctomycetia > Gemmatales > Gemmataceae > JALHQU01. The sequence goes on along the minus strand of JBBQWA010000467.1, from coordinate 428 downwards.
AGCGCGGGCTGCGTTCGGTCGCTTCGTTCTTTAATCGGCGATCCACTTCGAGTGCGAGTTGATGAATCGCGGCGGGGAGTTCCGCACGCGATTTGGAAGCCGCGGGCAAACCCATGGCGAAGCTCACGCGGCGGAGGTGCTCGGCGTATTCGGAATCGTCCGGCGTACCGTCGAGGATCGTGATGATGCCGGGCGAACTCCGGCGCAGGCGTACCGAAAGTGCGACGAATGCCGCGGTGAGCGTGGCGAGTGCCGCTTCTTCCGATTGGCCGAGCAACAGTAAATTCGCACCCGAGTACGGGCGGAAGGTGGCCGCCGTCGGTTCCTTGATGGCGATCGGATCGCCGAGCCAGATCGTGGGGAAGCCGGTCTCCGCAGGCGTTTCCAGCATCGTGTTGAATTCGATGTTCTTGGCGAATTCGGCGGAC
>JBBQWA010000466.1:0-2661 GCA_038211045.1 Gemmatales bacterium | reverse complement strand
GCCGGCGGTGGCGGGGCGGCGGCGGCCGCTTCCGGTTGCGGAATCGTGAAGGGGCTTTGGCATTTCGGGCACTTCCCCCGTTTCCCGGCTTTATCGTCCGTCACGTTGAAGAGCGCTTGGCATCCCGGGCATGGGAACTTGATCATCGGCGACCTCGAAAAGTATCTATTCCATCGAATGATTGAACGTTATCGCCGACCGCGGCGGGCGTAGTAGCGAACCACTTCTTCGTTTCCGAGCAGAACCAAGCCAACGATTCCCATGACGCAATTCGCCAAATCGCAATTCACCACGCAAATGATCTGCATGATGCAGAGGCCCTTCGGCGGCGGTTTGCGATCGGTATTGCCGAGGAGTGGGGCCGCTCGAACGATGGCCATGATCCCGAATACGATGGCATAATACGAACCCGGCCAGAGCAATCCGTAGCAACTGGCCACAAGCGCCAATCCGGAGATGCACGCCAAGATGCCGCCGATCAACAGCATGATCGCCACGGCCTGCAATTCACCGGGCTTCGTTTTGAGCGATGGCCGCCGGCGGTAATCGTCGTCTTCGTAGTCCTCATCCTCATCGCGGCGGCGGTTGCTCCGCTTCACCGGCCGTTCGTCTTCTTCATCCTCGTCTTCGACTTCCCTGCGGCGTTTTGAGGGCGTTGGTTCCTTCTGCACGGGTGGGTTTGCCGGTTCGCCGGGTGGCAGGGCCTTGTATTGCGTTTGGCAGTTCGGGCACTCGATATCCAAGCCGAGGTCTTTGGCTTCCACCGAAAGCCGCGAACCGCAACTGGGGCAGGGGGCGATTTCGACCGTGTGGCTCGGTTTTGGAATCGATGGCGGGAGGGAAGCCGTAGGTTCTGGAGCGGGTGCGTTCGGGATCACGAATTGCGTTTGGCACTTCGGGCACTTGCCGGACTTGCCCGCTTTTTCATCGGCCACAGTGAAGGGAGTTTCGCAACCGGGGCAAGTGAACCGAATCATGAACAGCTACCTCCGTGAACAGACACACCCCGTGCACTCAGTTTGTGGAAGTATTTCGAGCGAGTCAAGTAAAGCCCAGTTGGAATCGCAATGGGAAATGAGATTTCGGAACGGTAGTTGGATTGCCCCCAGTCGCTGACTGATGCTCCCGTTTTGACGGTGCGTTTCAAACTTGGAGATTGCGGGAATCGAATTCATCACACTATCACCCCGGCGAGCCGGGAGCGAAAGCGACCGGAGGTGATCAAACGTTCATTCAGATGATTCGCCGGTATATGTTCGTCATTCCAATGGGCTTTCTCCGGTCGCTCACGCTCCCGGCTCGCCAGTGTTGTTGCGGTTATTTTGCTCACGGTTCTCGGCACGCAGAACCCGCCTACAACCCGAAGAGTCGCCGGGCGTTCGCGGTCGTGATTGCGGCGAGTTCCTCCGCGGGGATGCCGATAGCGGAAGCCAGCATCGCCGACGTGTGAATCACGAACGCCGGTTCGTTGCGCTTCCCGCGGTGCGGGGCCGGAGCGAGGTACGGGCAATCGGTTTCGACGAGCAATCGTTCGCGGGGAATCGCGGGTGCGGTATCGCGGAGGTTCTGAGCATTCTTGTAGGTAATCATGCCGGAGAACGAGATGTGCAAACCGAGGCGAACGCACTCCGCGGCGGTTTCCGTGGAACCGGCGAAGGAATGCATGATCCCGTTCAACGGGCCGTGGGCGTCGAATTCCTCTCGGAGCATTCGCAGGCAATCTTCGTCCGCATCCCGGCAGTGGATGACGATGGGGAGCTTCAACAGACGTGCGAGTTCGAGATGATCCCGAAAGTACACCCGTTGCATCTCTAAGGGTGCACGATCCCAATAGCGATCCAACCCCGATTCGCCGATGCCGACGACACACGGTCGATCGGCCAATCGTTCAATCGCTTCGAAATCCCCTGGCGGCGCTTCCGCGACGTGGTTGGGTTGAATGCCGACGACGGCTCGGAGAATCTGCGGATGTTCCTCGGCAAGGCGAACTGCCGCTTCGCTGGTGGCACGGTCGATGCCGATGCAAAGGATGCGCTCGACCCCGGCGGCTGCGGCGCGATCCAGCGTGGCAGCCAGATCGCCCGCGAAGCGGTCGTCGTCGAGGTGGGCGTGGGTATCGAAATAAGAGGGCATTGGTTGAGTGGCGCTCTTATCTTACCCTCTCTCCCGCTGGGGAGAGGGGCTTTAGAACCAATCAAAACCCCTCTCCCCGTCCCGAAGCGGGACGACCCTCTCCCCAACGGGAAAGAGGGTGAAAACAATCAGTAACTGGGCATCAGCCGCCTGAGCCGCCGCGAACGGGGCCGAAGCCGGTGCCGGGGGCTGTGCCGGGCGCGGTCGTGTCCGTCTGCTTACGCACGCGGGTGAGCCAATCATCCCAGGCTTTCTCGCGTTGGGCGCGAAGGGTCAGCGGGTTGGTGTTGGCCATGTCGGTGGCTTCTTTACGGACTTCGATTTTGCCATCGTCTCGGAGGATGAGCAGATCGGCCGCGGCATCGTCCTTCTGCGAGAGGCGTCCCACTTTCGTCGTCACGCTTCCGCCGTCGAAATCGATGAGGACGTCCGGGGTGCGGAAATCGAGGATGCGGACCCGCGGGAGCGTGAACTTCCGCGTACCGGAATCGCTGGGCCACAGAGCCAGCATCGGCATCTTGGCATCGG
>JBBQWA010000465.1:0-2674 GCA_038211045.1 Gemmatales bacterium | reverse complement strand
GTATCACCCGGACCGCAACGCCGGTGACGAAGAAGCCGCGGTGAAGTTCAAGGAAGCGACCGAAGCCTACGAAGTGCTTTCCGATGGACAGAAGCGCCAGGTCTACGACCGCCACGGCCACGCCGCGTTCCAGAATGGTGGCGGAGGCGGCGGCTTCTCCGGGAACGTCGATCTCGGCGATATCTTCGGGGATCTTTTGGGAAGCTTCTTCGGCGGCCAACAAGGCGGTGGCCGGCGCCGGGCCGGCCCCCAACCGGGCCGCGATGTTCAAGTCGTTCTCGATATCGAACTCGTCGAAGCCGCGACCGGTGCCAAGAAGACCGTCACGATCCAGCGCGAGAACCACTGCGAGAAGTGCAACGGTACCCGCAGCAAGCCGGGCACCAAACCGACGGCCTGCAAACGCTGCGGCGGCCAAGGCGTGGTGATCCAACAGCAGATGTTCATGCGGGTTCAAACCGCCTGCCGTGCGTGCAACGGCGAGGGCATGATCATTCCCGATCCGTGCACCGGTTGCCGGGGCGTCGGCAAGGTGGTGGGCAAACGCACGATCGAAGTGGAAATCCCCGCAGGGTTCGACACCGGGGATCGCGTGAAGTACCCGGGCGAAGGGGACGCCGGCGATGCCGGTGCTCCGCGGGGCGATCTCGAATTCGCCGTGCGGGTAAAGGAGCACCGCTTCTTCCAACGCGACGGCAACAACCTCGTATGCCAATGGCCGGTCACGTTCGCCCAAGCCGCGCTCGGCGGCCCGGTCGAACTCACCACGCTGACCGGTGAGAAAGTCGTGCACGAGCTTCCCCGCGGTATTCAAACCCACGAGGTACTGCGCGTCACCGGCCACGGTATGCCGGGCCGAAGGGGCAATCGCAAAGGGGATTTGCTCGTTCAAGTGGTGGTCGATACGCCGCAGACGCTCAACGCGGAGCAAGAACAATTGTATCGCAAACTCGCCGAACTCGATCAAAAGCAGGTCGGCCCGCCGGCTAAGAAAAGCTTTTTCAGCAAACTCAAGGATTTGTTCGGCACCGAAGAAGCGAAGTAGCCCTCTCAATTTGTAGCGGAAGTCGCCAGATTTCCGAAGATGACACCACTCGGAAGTCTGGCGGCTTCCGCTATGCAGTCAAAGCCAACGACGAGGTTCCGATCTATGAACGAAGAAACTGATGACATTCCCGAAACCCCTGCGGAACCTGCCGAATTGGTGGTGCTCCGCGCCAAGATCGATCAGATCGAACGGCAGAACGCCGATTACAAGTCGCTCGTAGCCGACGTTCAAAACTCCGGCCGACGGTTGCGCGAGGATGCGGAGAAACAGAAGAAGTACGCCGCGGAATCCTTGTGCCGGGATCTGTTGAACGTGTTCGACAACATCGAACGGGCTTCCGCAGAGTCTGCGAAAGTTGGCGACACCGGTGCCCTCGCCCAAGGGGTGGCCGTCACGGTCACGCAATTCCTCGATACTCTCAAACGCCACGGCGTGAAGAAGATCGAAACCGCGCCGAACTCCGAATTCGACCCGAATCTGCACATGGCGGTCATGCAGCAACCCGCCGCCGGTATCAAGCCTGGCCGGGTCGTGTCGGTGCTGCAGCATGGTTTCCTGCTGTACGATCGCGTGTTGCGCCCCGCTTCCGTCATCGTTGCGAGCGAAAGTTGATCCGCTAAGTAATGTGGGCACTGCCCATCACGGAAGGAAGGTGGGCAGTACCCACACTACATTCCCAAGGATTTAAGATGCCCACATATGAGTATGTCTGCGACGCTTGCCAACACGCCTTCGAAGAATGGCAGTCCTTCTCCGCGCCCATACTCGAGAAGTGCCCGCAGTGCAAAAAGAAGAAACTCCGGCGTCTGTTCGGCAGCGGTGCCGCCATCCTGTTCAAGGGCAGCGGATTTTACGAAACGGATTACAACCGCGGCGATAGCTACTCGAAGTCCGCGAAGGCCGATGAAGCCGCCGCGGCACCGCCCGCTGCCGAAACGAAACCGGCGGAAGCCCCCGCAACCAGCCCCCTTCCGCCACCCCCATCTACAAAGAATAGCGGTAAAGGGAAAAAGGGCGGTAAACCCTGAAATGCGGGTTGTTCGGGAAAGTACGAAAGTTTGGGTAGGTGGGAGCCGATGAATAAGGTGCAATGCCCGATCTGTGACGCGACGATGCCTGCGGAATGGTCGGCTTACCCCGAGTACCCGTTTTGCTCGAAGCGTTGCCGTACGATCGATCTGGGGCGTTGGCTCGGTGAGGGTTACAAACTCTCCGAACCCGCAGACGAAGAGGATCTTTCGACCGCGCCCGAATCCGATGACGAGTGACCCAGCCTTGCCCGACGGCCGTTCCTTCGGCCGATAAATATAGAGTGAAGATTCGCACGGCGGCCGCCGTGCGGAACCAGCCGCGGGCCTCCCCGCGGCTTTCGTCATTTACCCTTCTTCTTTTTCTTCTTCGGTTCCTCGGCGGGGCCGAGCTTCTCAAACAGCTTGCTAACAGGTAGCGTAAAACCCGGAAGAAAATCGCCACCGTCCAGGGTATCCGCTACACCGAAATCCAAGTACACCTTTGGCGAGGAGAACACGCGCACGATCCGCTTCACGGGGTAGATGAACCAAACCACGCGGATACCGGCGGCAAAATATTCGTTTAACTTGCGGGTCATCTCTTTGGTGGTGTTGC
>JBBQWA010000464.1:0-2689 GCA_038211045.1 Gemmatales bacterium | reverse complement strand
TCGGGCGTGAGTACGCGGTACTTGAAACCGATGAAGTTGCCCTTCACTTCGGCGAACTGCTGATCGTTTTTGTCGTACACCCAGAAGCCGCCGCTCCAAGAGAGAACTTTGCTTTTGAAGTAGCCGATTAGTTCCCCCGCGGCGGTGTGCACCTCAACCCGGCTACGGATCAGGTACGCCCCCCGGCGGATCGTAAGAACCAATTCGTTACTGGGCACTTCCCGCACTTCGATGGTCGTTCCCATCCACGTTTTGCTGATGAACCAACGGAGCATCTTTTTCAGCGCCCCGATGTTTTCCTCGGCGATGCCGATCGGCTTTTGAGTATCGCCGTCGAAAATGTCGTAGGTTTGGTGTTGTTGCAGGAACTTCACTTGTTCCTTCACCATGAATTTGTCGGCGTCGAGCATGGCAACCCCTATTGCGGGAAGGTACTCCCGGAAGTCTACGGCGAACGGGCGTTGCGAACACTCCGGAACTGCGGTTATTAAAGTGGAATGTATCATCGAACCGAGGGTTGACGTGCCAACCGAATTGCTCGACAAGCAGGAATTCCGCATCCAAAAGATGTTCGGCCAGATCGCACCTTGGTACGACTTCCTCAACCATTTCCTCAGCTTGAACGTCGATAAATACTGGCGGCGGAAACTCACGAAGCTCGCGCCGCCCACGCCCGGCCAACCGATTCTCGACCTTTGCACAGGCACCGGCGATCTCGCCTTCGCCCTCGATTCCGCCGCGAAGAAAACCTGTGCGATCACCGCTTCGGATTTCTGCCCGGAGATGCTCGAACTCGCCCGCAAAAAGGGGGAACGCCGGCGAACGACGGAACGCATCGCGTTCCACGAAGCCGATTCGCAGGCACTGCCTTTCCCCGGAGATCACTACGATTTGGTCACGGTTTCGTTCGGACTGCGGAATATTACCGATACTAAGAAAGGCCTCGCCGAGATGGTTCGCGTTGCGGCCCCCGGCGGTCGCGTGGCGATCCTCGAATTCTCCCGGCCGACGGGGCGAATCCTCGGGCCGCTCTACCGTTTCTACTTTCGCCGAGTGCTGCCCCGGTTAGCGAAAATGTTCTGCCGAGACGAGAACAGCGCTTACCGCTACCTGCCCGAGAGCGTATTGCAATTCCCGGACGGCGACGACCTCGCCGGGATGCTCCGCGACGCCGGATTGCACGAAGTTCGCTTTCACCCGCTCACGTTCGGCATCGCCACCTTGTATCTTGGTAGGAAGCCTTAACGCTTTCCCGCCGGATCTCTACATGCCTGCCAGTTCGCCACATCTTCTCGTTCGTGCGGCCCGTGGCGAAGAAGTCGAGCGCGCCCCCATATGGGCGATGCGACAAGCGGGCCGGTGGGATCCGGAATTCCGCCGTGTGCGAGCGGGGGCCGAGTTCTTCGCCTTTTCCGAAGACGTGGAAAAAGCGGCCGAGGCGACGCTCTGCCCGCAACGCTTCGGCGTCGATGGGATCATTCTCTTCTACGACATTACAACGTTGCCAATTGCGATGGGATTGCCATTCGCGCTGAAGCCGGGCTTGGGGCCGATGCCGGATCGACCGATTCACACCCCCGCCGATCTGGAACGGCTGAACCCGAACCCGACACCGCAAAGCTACGGCCATATCCGGGCGCTGTTGAAGAGGGTGAAGGAGAAACTCGCCGGGGCGTTGCCGGTAATCGCGTTCGCCGGATCGCCGTTCACGGTGGCGACATATTGCATCGGCACCGGCAAGAACATGGGGGAAACTCGCAAGTTCATCGCGGAACAACCCGAAGTTTGGAACGGCTTGCTCGAACGCCTGACGACCGCAACCATCGGGTTCCTGCAAACGCTGGTGAGCGAAGGGGCGGACGTGTACCAACTCTTCGATTCGTGGGCGGGAATGCTCACTCCCGAGGAATACGCGAAATTCGCGCAACCGCAACACACCCGGATATTGAACGCCGTGACCGGCGTTCCGCGCATCCTGTTCGTGAAAGAATGCCCGTACCTCGACGAGATGGCCAACACAGGAGCGGATGTGGTCAGCCTCGGCGTTCAGCACGATCTCGCCGCGGCCCGAGCGAAGTACCCGCAGTTGGTGTTTCAAGGAAACGTGGATGAGGAAGTTCTGCGGGCGGGAACTCCGGATCAAGTGGAAGCCGCGGTTCGCAAGGTTCGCCTCGCGGGGGGGGGCCATCGGCATATTCTGAACTTGAACCACGGCGTCGGGAAAGAAACCCCGGTGGTCAACTTCGAAGCGTATATCCGCGCCGCGAAGAAGCCAATGTAGCCACTATTCTCCAGCTCAGTTTTTCTCCTTGCGATTCACCTGAATTGCGTGTGCAATCACAACATGACTTCACCACTCTGCTGCATTTACTTGGCACTCCTCGCGTTCTCGCCATTCTCGGTGAGTGCCACAGCACCCGCTTCCCCGGCGAAAGCACTCGAAGAACAACTCCAGAAAGTGATCGATGAAGCCAGCCCCAGCGTAGTTGCCGTGGTCGTTTCGCATCAAAAGTACCCGCCGCCGGCATTGAAAGAATCGAAAACTCCCGGAAAGCTCGGCGGTTACACCTCTACGAATGCCGAGCGTTTGGATTTCAACCTGACGGTGAAAGCACCGTTGGATCGCCTCGATCTCAGCTTGGTCGAGAACGTCGCGGACAATCAATTCGGTTCCGGCTTGGTGCTCGAT
>JBBQWA010000463.1:0-2691 GCA_038211045.1 Gemmatales bacterium | reverse complement strand
CTGGCCGGGCCGCCGGAGAGGATGATGCCTTTCGGGGCGAGTTCCTTCACTCGCTCGGCGGTGAGATCGTGGCGAACGATCTGGCAGAAGACATTCAGTTCGCGGACACGCCGGGCGATGAGCTGCGCGAACTGCGAGCCGAAATCGAATATGAGGACGAGTTCTGGGGTCATGAGGAAATGTTATAGGATTGCCTGCACGATGAGTAAGCCTCGGAAAAACTGCTGCGTGAAGACTATCCACTGAAGAACACCAACCAATTCAAAACGATCAGTGCGAGCCAACAAAGGCTCAGGAAGATCATCCAGCCACGAACTGCCTGCGGGTCACGCCTTCTTAGGAAACGGGCAAAAAGTGGTAGGACGGGGAGAATTAGAAATGATCCGCAACAAATGAGGCCGCCGACAAGCGTGCTAACCGAGATGAAGCCTAATAAGGTTCATATTCGACGAACCGACAAATCACGCGATTTCATAACGCATCAAGAAACTCAGTTCGCAACTTGGGTTGCTATTCACTCCGCAAACTGGTGGATGGCTTCGTTGAGAGCCGTGCGGTCGAGGATGGAACCGTCACTTTTGAAGCGTTCAAAATCGACTTCGCCATCGTCGAGCACGTCGATTTCCCAGCGTTCGCCGGGCAGCGTGGCGAGGATGGAAACGCCGTCGTCGCGGTGGTGCGAGAGTTCGAAGTGGATCTTGGCTTCCTTCAACTCGCGGATTAAGTCCATGAGCGTGGCGAAGGGATTTGATTCCTGCACTTGGCGGATGTTGCGGCGGGCGATGGCCTTTTCAAGGCTGCGGATGCCGTTGCTCGGGGGAGTTCCGTCGATTGAATGCCTGTCCATAAAGCACCGGGAGTAGAGATTCCAATCGGAGAAGTTTTAGCACGGTTATCTTACGATGGATTCAGCGCGGGGGGAGGCCGAGTTCCTTGGCTCTCAAAGTTGCCGCTTCGACCGCATCGATGGCTGCTGCCCGAAAACCGCCCTTTTCCAAGGCGTGCAAACCGGCAATCGTCGTGCCGCCAGGCGATGCCACGGCGTCCTTCAACGCGGCGGGATGCAGCCCCGTTTGCAGCACCATCTTCGCGGCGCCGAGGATCGTTTGCGCCGCGAGTTTGGTCGCCACATCGCGGGGTAGGCCCATCTTGACCCCACCGTCCGAGAGGGCTTCGATGAACTGATAGGCGTAGGCCGGGCCGCTGCCACTGAGGCCGGTCACGGCATCGAGCAGGTGTTCCGGCAACCGGAACGCTACGCCCAAGGAACGAAAGAGCGTATCCACCAAATCCGCATCCTCGGCCGAAGCTTTGGCCCCGCAAGCAAAGCCCGTTGCGCTCTGGCTCACCAAGGCCGGCGTGTTCGGCATTACCCGCACGATGCGGGTGTTCTCCCCGAGGCCGTTTTGCAATTGGGCAAGTGTAATACCGGCCGCAATGGATACGACCAGTTGATCCGGTTTGAGCAAGGGCCGGATTTCTTCGTACAGTCCGGGCAGGATTTGCGGTTTCACCGCCAAGATCAGCACGGAACATTTCTTCACGACGTTGGCGTTGGAGGCCGACGCGGTGATTCCCGTCGTTGATCGGAAGCGTTCAAAGGCTTCGGGATTCGGATCGCTGGCCACGCTTCTCTCGACGTGGAGCAACCCGGCCTCGGTCCAGCCGAGTGCGAGTGCCGTGGCCATTTGGCCGGCGCCGAGGAAACCGATGGAAAGCGGAGAAGTCATTGGGCACCAGGGAGATAGGGATCCATACGCAACGATCGCATCGATTGCTCGTATGTTATTTCGAGATCGAGCATGACCGACTCCGTATCGGAGAGAATGATCGGAATTTTGGGCAATGATTGGCCCGACGTCAAAGGGTAAGCCCAAGTTTCGATGCGATGAACCCAAGAATCGTCGTTTTCCCTTGCGATGATAGTCGCTGCGTATTGTGGCACACGCTTCCCGGAAAATGCGGGGTCTTCGTGCCCCAACAAGTCCAAGGTGTCCGAATAGAGATTGAACTTGTGTTCGATCGCGACGTCGATAATCGACACGCATACCCGATTCTTGTAAAAGTGGGCGCACTTTGCAGCGAATTCGGCACGAGTTTCGGCACGATCCTTATTCCCGGGGCTGGCGAATTCGATGACCGCGACAATCCGCTGGGTAGCGATTTCCATCACCTTCACTTCGTAAACGGGAAACTTGGGTTCCGAATACTCCAATGTCAACGTAGGTTGGGGCATAGAAAGAAGCGCCGTGCCACGCGATGTCGCACTCGAACCGATGCCCGATTCGTCGGTATCCTGCGACAGGCGGTTGACAGTCGCAATGTCGAGTTCGTAGAAACGGCCCAAGTGGGAAGTCGGCAGCATTCGGTAACGCATCGGCAAAAGTTCGTTTAAATAGTCCATCGCTTTGGTGGGCCAACGAGAGTGTAAAGCCTGCATGTTGCCAGGAAGTGAAAATGGCACTTCAGTATGATCCCGCAAAGGCATGGCATTCTCCCCGAGCGACTGCCATTATCTTATTCGGTTTCCGGCCGGCTCGACGGAACCCAGGCCACGCATACAATTCTGTCGGTTCGTCCCCCGTTCATCCCATCGGAACAACTCGAATGGCCCTCCCATTATCGCGCCGCCGATTCCTCCAAACCGCAAGCCTCGCCGTGGGCGCTGCAGCCGCCCCGCGGTTCCTCTTG
>JBBQWA010000462.1:0-2691 GCA_038211045.1 Gemmatales bacterium | reverse complement strand
ACGTTGATGCGGGCTTCCCGCATGTCGTCTTTCTTCGGCAGTGTGAATTTGATCGAGGCGAAGCCCGCGGCATCGGTCTTGGTCGGGGCCACATCGAGTTTGATCGGTTCGCCATCGACATCGACAACGATACTCAAATCGGCGTTCGCCAAGGGTTGGGCTTGATCTTTCAGTTCAAACTTGGCTTGAACGACATCGCCGGGGCCGTAGCTCTTGCCATCGAATTCGAGTTTCTTCACGAGGCGGTCGGGCGTGTACTTGTTGACGATGAATTTGCGGTTCGCCAACGGCTTGGAGTGGCTCGGTTTGGGGGCTTCGCCGGGCTGAGGCACTTCCCACACGTTCAGCGTGTACTCGCCCCCGGCGAGGTCATCGCCGAGGGGGAACATGCCGGTGCCTACGCCGCGAACCGGTTGGCCATCCGGCCCGATCACCGATTGAATTTGCCCGGTTTTCGTGAGCATGGCGGGCTTGGCCAAGCCGATTTGTTCCGAGCCTTGCAGCACTTCGCCGGAAGGGGCTTTGATCTCGAACCGCAGCGTTGTTTCCTTTTGCGGGGGGAGGAAGCGGGTACGATCCAGCGTGAGCGAGCGGAACCAAACGGTTTCGCCGGGCTTGTACATGGGCTTGTCGGTGGTGAGGAACGTGGCGAAGATCGGCTCCAGCATCCGCAGGTTTTCGGTGAGTTCGGAACGCATGCCGGTTTTCGGATCGACCGAAGTGAGGTGCAAGAAGACTTCTTCCCCGGCGGGCGCATTCGCCCATATCCCGGCGGGGAGTTTCAGCACGTTGCCATCGGGGTTCTTATCGGCTTCAAAATGTTTGGCGAAGAGTTCCACGCCGCTTTGCGTTTTCACGGTGGCATCGAGTTTGGCCGGGAACGGGCGACCGTTGGCATCGGTGATATTCAAACGGTACTCGTTCGGAGCACCGGGGATCGCGGTGCGCGGGCCGACGATCTCCACTTGGAACGGTCGGGCTTTGCGCTTCGTCTCGGCCGCATTCTCGGCGGTGATCCATTGTTTTTCGAGGTCTTCGTGTTTCACTTCGGCGAGTTGTTTGCGGTCGGCGGCGGCTTGCACCTTGGCGGTGAGATTTGCCCGCAGGAGCATCCGCTGTTTCTCCGCAGCATTCACCTCGGCGAGCCGGGTATCGACTTCGGGGCGGTGCTTGGCGTACTTGGCCGTATCGGAGAGCGCCGGCAAACCGTATACCACGACCGCGGCGAGAAGCGACGCCGCGACAACCCACGTGGCCCACCGCCCGGCCGATTTCACGGGGCGTTTCGGTTCCACCACGGGCGGTTGGAACTTGGCTTTGGGGAAGCTCGCTTTGGCGGCCGCGGCAATCAACCCTTGGAGTTCGCGGGTCTTCTCGAACGCCGCCCGGCAGGCGGCACAGCCCGCAAGGTGCTGTTCGACCGCAGCGGATTCCTCGTTGGGCAGCACGCCGTAGAGGTGATCGAGCAACAGCGGTTGGCAATCGGTGCAGTGAAACATTTGGAAGCTCCGAGAATTTCTTGGCGAGCCGGGAGCATCAGCGACCGGAGTGGTTGGAACTCCGAGAGCAACAGCTCACCGACTTGATGGATTGGTTAGGGAATTACGCAGATTCGGATGTCACGAGGATTTTCCGCAACTTGATCAGGGCGGCCCGCATTTGCGTTTTCACGGTTCCCACCGGCGTGTGCCGAATCTCGGCGATCTGCTCGTAGGTGAGATCGCCGTTCTGCCGAAGCAGGAACACTTCTTTTTCGTCCTCCCGGAGTTCGGTAATCGCTTCGCGCAATCGCGTGAGCGTTTCCCGTTCTTCGAGTGTTCGCCCGAGGGGCGATTCGGGTGCGGCGATCATGCTTTCCTCCGTGACCGTCGTTTTCATCCGGCGGTTCCACGCGCTGCGTTGAAAATCTTTCGCGGCGTTCAAGCCGATGCGGAAGATCCACGCCCGCAGGTTTTCGATCCCCGCCGCCGAGCTTTTGGCTCGCCAGCATTTGAGAAACGTTTCTTGGGCCACGTCCAAGGCGTCGTCGCGGTTGCCGAGGAGGTAGCAGAGTGTGGAAACGAGTTCGTCGCGGAGTTCATTGAACGTCGATACGATCGACTCACCGGAATCGCCCGGTTTGGGCGAATCCGGAGTTTGTCGTTCGGGTTCCGCGGCTCCGCGTTTGCCCATGGTACTCACAATTCAGACGGCGAACGCCGCCCGACGGATTGGAAAAATCTGGTGCAGCAATGCTACGGAATTCGCCCGGAAGCGGCGGAAGCGGGTTCTGGATCGGGTTCTGCCGAGGCCGAATTCCTCGTCGGCTTCGGATATTTCCTAAGAAAGCAGGGTGAATGCGGGCGAACGCAACTTCAGTACGCGAGGGTCGCCATGAAACGGGTACATCCAATTCTGTTGTTACTTTCCCTCGGCTGCCAAAAACCGGCTCCGGAAGAATCCCCCAAGCCCGACGCGACGAAGCGGGTGAGCGTGACGCGGCCCGGCTCCGATTGGCCTAGGTTACTCGGCCACAACGGCGATGGCACATCCCCCGAAAAAGGCATTCTTGCACGGTGGCCCAAGGAAGGGCTGAAAAAGCTCTGGGATTGCAAACTCGGCCAAGGCTATGCCCCGCCCGTGGTCGCACAGGGCAAGATTTATCACTTTGACCGTTTCGGCGACAACTGCCGGCTCACCTGCCGCAATGCG
>JBBQWA010000461.1:0-2763 GCA_038211045.1 Gemmatales bacterium | reverse complement strand
TTCTGATGGTCTTGGAGCCAAGGGCAAAATTAAACCCTACCGCACGAAAAAGGAAAAACTTCCTCCTTCTCACTTCGTGGCTTGCCCGAACGTACGACCTGCGTTCCACTCCCAACCGACACCGGGATGGTTCCTACGTCCGGCTTCTACTGGGCGCAGCGGCCACAGCGGATTAACATAGCAGTATCACTGGAGATTCGTGATGCCCCCCGCGCTCAAGATTGTCATTGAACGTCACCCCGACGGCTTCATCGCTTATCCCCTGGGACTGGCCCGAGGGGCGGTGCTCGGCCAAGGGGACAGTTACGAAGAGGCCTTGGCCGACGTTCAGTCGGCTATCGCTTTTCATTTAGAGACGTTCGGGCCTGACGCACTGGCGGCATCGACTGACGAAGGGCCGGTGCTGGAGGCATTCGTGGCCGAGTTGCCGGCTGCCGCCTAGCTTGGAGAGCGATGTGCCCAAGTTTCCAGCCGACGCCCCAGCCGACCGCGTCTTTCGAGCATTATCGGCCTTAGGGTTCGCAGTCGTTCGGGAAGGTAATCATGTGTCGCTCGCCCGGATTGAACCGGATGGTTCAGTCACCCCAATGACACTACCCGGTCACAAGACGTTGAAGGCGGGAACTTTACGTGCGGCACTCACCCAAAGCGGGGTGTTGCGGGATGATTTCTTGCGAGAGTATCAGCGGGCGTGAGTCGGCCCTCGGAGTAAGCGGGCTGTAAACCGGCCGAACTATTCTGATGATCTTGGAGCCAAAGGCAAAATAACCCCACCGCTCGAGCCACACCGGAGGTGGGATGAGCAGCGGGTGGATCCATGTGTTCGTGGTACCCCCGGTGCGGCTCACCTGCGGTGACCATTTTCACCGGGGGCTAAATGCTAATGCTTTCTCCCCACCACTACTCCGCGATTGTGCCCTCGAGCACCGAGTCGGGAGAGCACAATCGGCTTCTCCGGCCTTCCATACCCCGGTGAACGGGTAATTCCACCCGCAGCCAGACGCCCGGCCAGATCGATTCGAGCGAGTACGATTCCGCTGTAAATCGATATTTGGCATATGGTTGGCAGACAACACGACGGGCATCCGCTCGGGAATCGCCCGCGTTCTGGCGAACGGTCGGGCGATTGTTCGGTTCGGACGTCGTTATTTGTGCCCTGGGGGAGGGGGGGGTGCCACACTGAGGGCACAAAAGTCGGTTTGAACATTCCGGTGGTGCGACCACAGGCATGGTGAATCCAACAATTTTCCTCCGCACTCTGTCACAAAACCGGAAGGGCCGCGTAGCACTGGGCGAAAGGAGTTGCGAGTTGCAGCTCCCACCCAACAAACGCGGGCCGAAACGGCCCACTACGGAGGATGGATCATGAAGACGATTCGCAACATTCTGGCCGGTTTGATCGTGGCGGTATTCGGCTTGGCCGGCGCGGTTCGCGCCGACGACATCAAGCAAACCGAACCGGTGAAGACCGCCCCGGTGAAGGCGGGCAAGAAGTACACGGCGGAAGATTTGATGGAAGTGTTCGAGAATATCGGTTTCACAGTCAAACCGGTTCACGACAAAGACGGTACCTTGGTGCAACTGAACTTGGAAATCGACCAAAGCGGTTGGAACTTCCGCCCCACGGTTCGCTGGAATAAGGAACAAACTTTCTTCATTATCACGGCCGGAATTGTCACCGCCGATGGTACGGAGGCGATCAGCAGCGAAATGTGCAAACAAATGATGCGATTGAACGCGGATTTCTTCCCCGGATCACTCTGCTACCACGAGTACAACGACGGCTACAAGCAGATCAATTTGTACATGATGATCGATAATGTCGATTTGAAGCCCGCGACGTTCCGCACCAAGCTCACCGCTTTCTGCGACATGATTAAGATTGCCGTGGAAACCCGCGAGAAGGCCGCCAAGGCGGAAGCCGTCAAGAAGGCCGATGTCGACGCGAAGCTCGATCCGATGCAACCGCTCGTTCCCTAATCGGAGTGCGAATGCTTGTAGCGGAAGTCGCAAGACTTCCGTTAAGGTGACTTGAAACCGCTGTAAATGGAGTGCGAAACGAAACTCCCCGGCCATACCGGGGAGTTTTTTCGTTTCCAGTGTCACGTTTCCCTTACCGGCGGCGTAGCACAGTTCGTGAGAAGCGCAGGTGCTTTTCCCGCGTATCGGAGGTCGAAATTGGCTACGCTGTACCGCATGGTCGAGAAGACATCCAGTTCGCTGCTCCGTCGCCTCCGCAACCCCGCCGACCGCGAGAGTTGGGGGGAGTTCGTCAACATTTACGAACCCCTCCTGATTCGTTACGTCCGCAAGAAAGGGGTCAACGAGCACGACGCCCAAGATGTAGTGCAAGGCATCTTCATCTCGCTGCTGAGGCAATTGCCGAAGTTCGAGTTGAACCGGGGCAAAGGGCGATTCCGCACTTGGCTTTGGCAAGTGACGCACAACGCCGTGATCGATTGGGCCCACCTTCATCCTGACAGAAGGCCACGGTTTTGTTCAGCCCATTGTGGGATCGGGACTTGCGGCTAAGTTCATGCCATTCGTTCCTGTCCCCTTTTATGGGGCCAATCGATCGAATTCCCACTTGCGTGCGGAGCTTCGGTTCGGTATTCCCCGCCGTCGGATACGTCACGGATGACGATGGGGGAACCATGTTTGCAATACGAACCGCGTGCGCGGCGATGGGGATCGCGGCGCTGCTGCTTTCGGGATGCCGGAACGATGCGGCCAAATCTTACGATCTCAAAGTGAAACACGAAG
>JBBQWA010000460.1:0-2770 GCA_038211045.1 Gemmatales bacterium | reverse complement strand
CGGAGGTTGACGAAGCTGCCGACGTTGCTGAGCACCTTGCGGAACTGATCGGGGCGTTCCCACGCGACCGTAAACGCGGCGATCGCACCGGAACTCGATCCACCGATGCCGCGCATTTCCGGATCTTTCGAGACGTTGTAACCCTCGGCCAATGCCGGGAGCAATTCCTCGGTAACGACTCGGGCGTATTTGTCGTCCAGCGAGTTGTATTCGGTCGGCCGGTTGGTGTCTTTGTCCCCCCAGTTCGAGGGGGTCGGTTCGGGCTGATCGGGTTTGCGGCCGGGGTTGATGAACACGCCGAGCATCACCGGGATTTCCCGTCGGTAGATCAGATTGTCCATGACGTTCTGCGCCCGCATGTCCCCCTTCGGGTTCATGAACGCTTGCCCATCTTGGTAGACCATCAACGCGGTCGGAATCTTCGGATCGTACTGGGCGGGTACGTACACCCAGTACGTGTGCTGGGTGCCCGGGTAGACCTTGCAGGGAAGGGTGAATGGCCCGCGGATTTCCCCTTTCGGCACGCCTTCCTGCGGCAGGGAATCCGGCCCGAGGCGGTACTGGGAATCGGGGTTAGCGACCGCGGGCGGTTGTTTGGTCGCCTTGGCTTCCGGCTTTGCCGGAACTTGGGCGAGCACGACGAACGCGGTTCCCGCGAGCAGTATTCCCGTGGCGGCAATCAACGAGTGCTTCATCGGAATGTCCATCCTGAAGGGAGATCGGTGCGGAGAGATTCGACGCAGTATCCTCCCACACATTCGGCGGCGGGGAAAGCCTCTGTTCGGAGCGAACGGAGATCGTGTATGATGGGGCTACAGTTGCAAGTTGTTCGCGCGGCGTTCATTCAAAAGGTGGTTAGAAATGGCCGAAGGTACCGAACCGGTCGCGCTCGCGCTGGTGCTGTGCGATGGAATTCACGTCGATCCGGGCACCGGGAAGCGCACCCTTTTGGGTTTGTTCAACTCCGCGTATTCCCCGGTGCTGCCGGCCCGCATGAACCAATTGGCCATTTACTGCTGCCTGACGGAATGCTATAGCGAAACTCCGATCGCGTTCAAAATCGTGGATGTGAACGAGGAGCGGGAACCGCTATTCGAATCGTCGAATGTCGTCCACAGCGACGATCCTTTGGGCATCGTCGAACTCGATTTGCAGATCGGCGGCATCGAATTCCCCGAGTACGGGGAATACCGATTCCAACTGCTCTCCGGTGGGTATCCGCTCATGGAACGAAAGTTAATGATGATCGATCCGGCGGGTAGGTAGTGCCGGGAAGGGCATCGCCGGAGATGTTACTTCGGCGATTTTGGCTTCAACCAGTTCACGCCTTCTTCGCGCCGGGTGTGCCGTTCTCCACAACGAACGATGCGCTCAATTTGCTCTTCCCGCCCGGCTTCAGCACGTCGTCGATGGCGATGTAATCGCTAGTCCATTGTTTCGGTGTTACGGTGCAACGCACGTAGCCGCGGTCGCGGTTTTGCATCTGAACGATCGGATTCTGCTTGCGGATGGTGGCCACCGCCTCCGGGTTGGTTGGCGTGTTCCCGCCGCTGCTGATGCTGGTGCCCACGAATTCCGTGGCCACGCAGGCGGATTCCGGTTTGCGGTCGTCGATGCGGAGATTGTTCACCCAGTTCGAGTGGATATCGCCGGTGAGCACCACAGGGTTCGCAATCTTCCGTTCGGCAATCGTTGCCATCAACTTCATCCGTTCGTGGGCGGCGCCCGGCCATTGATCCATCGAATACTTCGCCGGTGCGTTCCCGACCGAAGAACCCACCATACCCATCATTACTTGCTGGGCGAGCACGTTCCAAGTCGCGTTCGATTGCGAAAGCGCGGCTTCCAGCCATTCCCGTTGAGCCTTACCGAGGAGCGTATTCTTCGGGCTGAGTGCTTCCGCGTTGAGTTCCCTCTTGCCATCCCCATTGGGTTGATCGGTGCGGAACTGCCGGGTATCGAGCACTTGGAACGCGGCGAGCTTACCGAAGTGAACCGTGCGGTACAACTTCATGTTCGGGCCTTGCGGCATCGAACTCGGTCGCAGGGGCATCGCTTCGTAATACGCTTGGTAGGCGTTCGCCCGTTGTTTCAAGAATTCGACGGGATCGGCATCCTTGCGTTCCGAGATGTCATTCGCGTAGTTGTTTTCAAATTCGTGATCGTCCCACGTGACGATCCACGGACAACGGGCGTGCATCGTGTGCAGCATCGGATCGCTGCGATACTGGGCGTGGCGAACTCGGTAGTGCTCGAGGGCGGTGAGCTTCGGCCCTTCGTGTTTGCGAACCCCTTTCGCCGCTCCGGCTCTCTCGTAAATGTAATCGCCGAGGTGAACGACCAAATCGAGTTCGTCCTTCGCCATGCGATCGTAGGCGGTGAACAACCCGGCTTCCCAATGCTGGCATGACGCGAAAGCAAACCGCAGTTTCTCCGGCATCGATTTCTCGTCCGGCATCGTCTGCGTGCGACCCACGGGACTGACGGTATCGCCGGCGCGGAAGCGGTAGAAATAAGGCCGGTGCGGTGCCAACCCGTTCACCTCGACGCGAACCGAGTGGCCCAGGTCGGCGGATGCGATCACTTTGTCCGACTTCAGATTCTTGGTGAACTTTTCGTCTTCGGCGATTTCCCACACGAGGGGAACGTTCTCTTTACCCATGCCGCCATCCGCATCGAGCGGCTTGGGGGCCAAGCGTGTCCAGAGAACGACGCTGGAAGAATCTGGGTCGCCCGAGGCGACACCGAGGGTGAAGGGATTGCTCGGGAA
>JBBQWA010000459.1:0-2771 GCA_038211045.1 Gemmatales bacterium | reverse complement strand
ATTTCGCCGGAACTCTTCGAATCCCTCGACCACAGCCCCATCCGCCTCGGTTACGTGCTGCCACAAAGCCGGCTTGAGGAACTTGCCCACGACGAAAGCTTCCTCGCCCACCTCGACCGCGTCGCGAAGCACTTCGATGAGTACATGAAGGGCAAAACGTGGTTCCAAGAGACGTACCCCAATGAAACCGCTCTGAAAGTGGCCTACTTCTCGATGGAATTCGGCATCCACGAAAGCGTCCCCGTGTACTCCGGCGGCCTCGGTGTGCTCGCCGGGGATCACCTCAAATCGGCCAGCGATCTCGGCCTGCCGCTCTGCGGCGTCAGCATGATGTACCGCGAAGGCTACTTCCGCCAGTACCTCAATGCCGATGGCTGGCAACAGGAACGCTACCCCGAAAATGACTTCTTCAACCTGCCGCTCATCCCCGAGTTGAAAAAGGATGAAACCCCGATCCTCGTGAGCGTGCCGCTGCCGGGCCGCGAAGTCTTCCTCAAAATCTGGCGCATCCAAGTCGGCCGCATCCCGCTTTACCTGCTCGATGCGAACATCCCCGAGAACAGCCCGGCGGATCGCGGCATCACCGCCCAACTCTACGGCGGCGATAAGACGATGCGGATCCAGCAGGAAATCGTTCTCGGCATCGGCGGCCTGAGGGCACTGCGCGCTCTCGGCATCGAACCGACCGTGTGCCACATGAACGAAGGCCACGCCGCGTTCTGCAGCCTCGAACGCGTACGCAATCTCATGGCCGAGAAGAAGCTCGATTTCGCCACGGCCGCCGAGGCCGTGAAGGCCGGCACGGTCTTCACCACGCATACACCGGTACCCGCCGGGAACGACGTTTTCCCCATCGGCATGATGGACGAATACCTCGGCGAATACTCGAAATCCTTGGGAATCGACCGCGACAAGTTCCTCGGTTTGGGCCGCCAACACCCGTCGGACGACAACGAATCCTTCGGCATGACGGTACTCGCCATCCGAATGTCCAACAGCAGCAATGGCGTGAGCGCCCTTCACGGTTCCGTGTCCCGCAATATGTGGAAAGACATTTGGCCGAGCATCGGCAAGACCGAAGTCCCCATCGGTTCCATCACCAACGGCGTGCACACCTACTCGTGGCTCGCCCCGGAAATCGGGCAACTCTTCGAACGGTACTCCACCCAAGGTTGGCCCGCCAAGCCCACCGATTACAGCATCTGGAAGCAAGTCGAAAACATTCCCGATGCCGAACTCTGGCGGACGCACGAACGCTGCCGGGCGCGTTTGATCGCCTTCGCCCGCGCCCGGTTGAAGATGCAATTGAAGCGCCGCAACGCTTCCCCCGTGGAAGTGAAAGCTTCCGAAGACGTACTCGACCCGGAAGCCCTCACCATCGGCTTCGCCCGCCGCTTCGCCACCTACAAACGCGGCGATCTCGTCTTCCGCGATGCGGCCCGCCTCACCGCGATCCTCAACAAAACCGATCGCCCGGTCCAATTCATCTTCGCCGGCAAGGCCCACCCGAAGGACAACGAAGGCAAGGCCCTCATCCAGCGCGTCGTCCACAGTGCCCGCAGCCCCGAGTACCGCAAGCGGGTCGTGTTCATCGAAGACTACGACATCCACGTCGCCCGCCACATGGTTCACGGCGTGGACGTTTGGTTGAACAATCCCCGCCGCCCGGAGGAAGCTTCGGGCACCAGCGGCATGAAGGTCGCCGTTAACGGCGGCTTGAATCTTTCGATCCTCGATGGATGGTGGTGCGAAGGCTACAACGGCCTCAACGGCTTCGCCATCGGCGACGGCGAAGAATACACCGACCTCGGCTACCAAGACGAAGTCGAAAGCCGATTGCTCTACGAACTCATCGAACGCGAACTCGTGCCGACGTTCTACAAACGGGGCGAAGATCGCTTGCCCCGCGAATGGATCCACCGCATGAAGCAGGCCATCGGCACGCTCGTACCGGTGTTCAACACCAACCGCATGGTCGAGCAGTACCTCAAAGAAGCTTACCTGCCGGCCTTCACCCGCGAATCGAAGCTCACGGCATCGAACCTCGCGGGGGCGGTCGAACTCGCCGCATGGCGGCAGAAACTCGTCGGTTCGTGGGGCCAGATCCAGATCGAAAACGTGGAAGCCCCGACCGGTGAAGTGATGCACGTGGGCAAGGAATTCCCCGTGAAGGTCCGCGTGAAGCTGGGCAGCGTTTCACCCACGGATGTGGATGTGCAACTGTACTACGGCCGAGTCGATAACAAGGGCGAAGTGCCGGACGCCAGCACGGCCACGCTGCAACCCAGCGGTAGCCCGGATGCCTCGAAGACGGTACTGTTCACCGGCAGCGTACCTTGCAAGTACAGCGGCCAGATCGGCTTCACGGTGCGGGTGCTGCCGAAGCACAAGAACTTACCGAACGCCTTCGAACCCGGCCTCGTAACTTGGGGATAGG
Organism: Gemmatales bacterium; assembly: GCA_038211045.1. Taxonomy (GTDB): domain Bacteria; phylum Planctomycetota; class Planctomycetia; order Gemmatales; family Gemmataceae; genus JALHQU01. The sequence goes on along the minus strand of JBBQWA010000459.1, from coordinate 334 downwards.
TTTTACTCCCCTCTCCCTTTGGGGAGAGGGGTTGGAGTGAGGGAGCAAATAGGTCGAAGCAAATTCACTTGTAAGAGTAAAATCGCGATGTCCACCGCCCGTACCGCGGGCGAGGAAGCGTCGGCCCAAGGAGTACGATCTGATGAACAAGCCGCGGTCGAAAATGAAATAAGAGCTGAAAAAGAAGGCAAAATCGGCTTAACTTTGTGCCATTCGGGACAGGCATGGGACAGGCATGTTTAATTTTGCCCCATTTCTTCCGGCTTCTCCTTTCGCGGTCGGCCTCGGGGGGCCCGCCGTCGAAGATCCGCGACGGACGCTACTGCTTCCTCTG
>JBBQWA010000458.1:0-2790 GCA_038211045.1 Gemmatales bacterium | reverse complement strand
CTCCGAGGTGCGAACGAGTTTCTTTTCCACGGCATCCAGCAGCATGAACGCGAATTCCTTCCGAGACGCGAGCGTGGCGATGGCGGCTTGCTTCTCCTCGGCGTTGAGGTCGGCGTACACGGCGAGAATGCGTTCGGGGGTGCGCTCGTCGGGCACGGCCGCGAGGCCGCGGAGTACGGTTAGTCGCACGGCTTTGTCGTTCAACAGGCCGAACAGGAATTCGGGCAATCCTTCGATACGTTTATCGATCAACGTTTCCAATGCGGACTTACGATCGGCCGGCGTTGCGTTCGCCGAGGTCGCGGTCTTTTTCAGGTTCGCCAGAGCCACGGGGTCGCCGAAGATCACAGCCAGCACGTTCGCCGATTCGCGGATGCCGGGGTCTTCGCTTTGCATCATCAGCGCATGCGCCTCGGGCCAATGATTTGGCAGCGGAACGCTCTTGCGGCCGCGCAGCCCTTCCCGCGCCCCGGCGAGCAGGTCGCGACGTCCTGCGTCGGCCGCGACTATCAGCGACTTGGCGATCAGGGTCAGGTCGGCCTTTTCCCCCCTAGCGATTTCTGATTCCACAAACCGCCGGGCGGTGTATTGCCGCACGAGGGGAATCTTCCCAGTGATTGCATAGCCCAAGGCGAATAGGGGATCCACCACCACGAGCGGCTCGAAGGCGTACCAGATCATCAACGGCAGGTTGGCATCCGTCGCATCCTCGGCGTGGCCGAGCAACCCCGCGGCAATGTCCCAGCGCTTCTTCACGGGCAACCGTTGCAGTGCGGCCGCGAGGTAGAGCCGAACCACCGGCGACCGATGGGCCGCGGCCAGCTCGGCGAACCTCTTCAACGTCGTATCCGAAGGTTCGCGTTCCTCGCACATTAGTTGGATCGACCACCCTCGGACGTATTCGTTGCCGTCGTTCAACAACAACGCGAGCAACTTGTCTTCGTCCAAGCCACCCGAGACGTGCAAGGCCCAGAGCGCCCGCAAGCGTCGTCCTGGATCAAGTTGTCCGGCGAGCATCTCCCGCAGAATAGTGTGAACGTCCTTGCCATTCCACCCCGGCTTCGCGGCCCGTTCCTGCAGCAGTCGGCGCGAATGTTCGACGAGCCATTCGTTCTTGTCCGTTTGCAACTTCGCCAGTTCCAGGTCGCTCATTTCGGGCAGCTTCAACTCGAACTTCGGAGGCTTCCCGTAACTGATCTGATAGATGCGACCGCTCGCACGATCCGGCTTGGGGGTGTGGCACTCGCCGGTGTCGGACCAATCGGAAACGAACACACTGCCGTTCGGCCCGTTTCGCAGCGTCACGCCCATGAACCAAGGATCGCCCGCGAGCATGAAATCTTTGCCGTGGCCCGCGACGTACCCGGAACCCTTGCGTTTCAGCACATCTCGGTTGATCCGGCGGCCGTGGACGTTGCACATGAACACGCTGCCACGGTACTCCGCTGGGAACTGCCCGCCGAGGTAGATGAGCGTACCGCAATGGGCGTGGCCGCCCCCCATCGCCAGCACCTCGGGCGTATCGCCGCGGGATTCCTGCCACTTACCGCCGGGGTAATGCAAGTGATCGGCGCAGGTGGCGAGGCGTTCGTAGGCGAATTGGCTGGCGGGGCGATTCCGCCACGGTTCGTAGTGCCCGCCTTGGATCATGTGGAAGAGGTGCGGGTTCACGCAATTGGAAACGAAGCACTGGCCGAAGTCGTCGAAGGCGACACCCCACGGGTTGGTGGTACCATCGGCGAAGTTCTCGAAGACGCGCCGCGTCGGGTGGATGCGAGCCACGCCGCCATCGCAATGGGTTCGCTTTCCCGCCGGTGTTCCGAGGATGCCGACATCCGAGGGGCTGGTGCGGCCGTGGCCGAAGTAGAGCCAACCATCCGGCCCCCAGTTGAATCCGTTGGCGAGGTTGTGGCGGCTTTCTTTGTAACCGAAGCCATCGAAGACGATTTCCGGCTCGCCGTCCGGTTTGCCGTCGCCATCGCGGTCGGGCACGAAATACAGGTTGGGCGGCGACATTACCCACACGCCGCCGAAGCCGACTTCGATGCCAGTGATGTAATTGAAACCTTCGTAGAAGAGCGTGCGTTTCTCGTAGCGGCCATCGCCGTCGGTATCTTCGAGGATGACGATGCGATCTTTGCCCTTAGCCTGCCAAGTGCCGTAGTTGAAGGCCTCCGCGACGATCATGCGGCCTCGATCGTCGAAGCAGAAAGAGATCGGTTGGACGATGTCCGGTTCGCACGCGGCGAGCGTGGCCACGAAGCCTTCGGGCACCACCATCGCTTTCACCGCTTCGTTCGGCGTCAGCGGTTTCGGCCCGCGATCTGCCGCGAGCATTCCGAAAGGGATCACCGGGATCAGGAGAAGGAGATATGTTCGCACCGGTCGGGGTCTCCGCGAGTACTGAGTGACGATCCGATTGAGACCACACCCCGAGTTATTTATACTCGGCGGGCTGACTCCCGCCGCTCGCCGAGGAGGAAAAGGGCACGACGGGAACCATTGGTGTGCCCCCTTGGATTTCGGCCACGGGCCAAATTGTACATTCACCCCCCCGTCATTCCCGCGGAGGCGGGAATCCAGTTTTCACTCTGGGAACAATGCCTTCTGGATTCCCGCCTGAGCGGGAATGACGGGAAGTGCTTCCCTCGCGTTTCGGAGTATGTTATTCTCGAATCGTCGAACACCGTTCCCGCGATCCTCTCCCCGCGAAATTCCCGAGCGACGAATCGACCCATGCACTGGTTCTATCTCCTCTCCGCCGGATTGCTGGAAATCGCTTGGGCCATC
>JBBQWA010000457.1:0-2799 GCA_038211045.1 Gemmatales bacterium | reverse complement strand
TTTCGTGATCCCATCACTGGCAAGGTGTTCGACTATGTCGGCGGTGAAAGGGATCTGAGATTCAAGGTACTCCGTGCCATCGGCGACCCGGCAAAGCGATTCGAAGAAGACAAGCTGCGCATCCTGCGGGCCGTCCGCATGGCGGCACGGTTCGAGTTGACCATCGACCCGGCAACGCTTGCCGCAGCGAAAGCGATGGCTCCACTGATCGCCGCCGTGAGCGCAGAACGCATCGCCGAAGAGTTGCGGAAGATCCTCACTAACGAACACCGCGTCCGCGGTGTCCGTCTGCTCGGCGAGTTCGGATTGCTTCCGCACATCCTGCCGGAGTTGATGAACGTTGAACGAGCTGCAGAGACACTCGTGTGGCTTGAAAGCGGGGGAACATCGTCCCCCTCCTCCTTGGTTGCAGGGGGACGATGTCACCCCGCTTTCTGTCTTGCATTGACCGCGATTCTTCCGCAACTCGACCATCCCCAAGTCATCTCGCTCGTTTCCCGTTTGAAGCTTTCGAACGAGGAACGGGATCGCATCGCTTGGCTGAACAAGCACCGTCAATCACTTGTGCATGCGAGCGAACTGCCACGGAGCATTCTCTACCCGGTCCTCGCTCACCCCGGGAGTTGGGAACTGGTCGCGCTCCATTTAGCGGATGCTCGTACGAATCATCTCGAACCGGGCGGGGCGAACTTTTGCGAGCGCGTTCTCCAAAACGTCTCGCCAGAGATTCTCAATCCCCTGCCCTTTGTCACTGGCGACGACCTCGTGGCGATGGGCATGAAACCCGGCCGCGAATTCAAACGGATTCTCGATACGATCCGTAATCTCCAACTCGATGGCGAACTCACTACCCCTGAGGAAGCGAAGCAAAAAGCCCAAAAATTGTCGAACGAATCCGCAAGATAATCCTCCGCAAGTTAAACAAGCAAAACAACTTACTACGCCAATACATCGGAAACTGAGACGCGTTCTCAACGAATTGGCACTGGATTACTCCCATCTCGATGCCTATAAATGGAAGTAAGCCAGTATGAATTCCGGCTCGACGTGGCATTCACAGTAAGATACCCATGACACTCTTCAGCCGCAAAGCCGATTACGCCCTGCTCATCCTTTCGCACCTGCATACGAAGGCCGCGGCGGGTAATGCCCGCGAAATCGCCGAGAAGTTCGGCCTGAGCCGTTCGTTCGTCGCCAACATCCTGAAAGAATTGGCCCACCGCGGCATGGTTTCCAGCACCCGCGGTGTGAAGGGCGGTTATGCGTTGCAACGCTCCACCGGTTTAGTCACTCTCGCCGAGTTGCTCGAAGCCCTCGGCGAAGGTTTCCACCTGACCGTGTGCAACGAGCACCAAGCCAATACCGATGTTTCCGCGTGCGACCTCGCTCATGTGTGCCCCGTGAAAAGCCCCCTTACTGAAATCCACAATCGGCTCCTGGTCGTGCTCAACGGCGTCACGCTCGCGGATGTATTCGCCCCCCCCGGGAATACCGAACCGGCCTTAGCCACGCTGGGCATACTGAATCGCAACCCCGAACCCATTCCAACCACCGCATAATTCCCGAAGGAAAGACGGACGATACCATGGTGAAGCTCCCGATATATATGGACAACAATGCGACGACCCGCACCGACCCGCGCGTCGTCGAGGCGATGCTGCCGTTCTTCACGGAACAGTACGGCAACGCCGCGAGCCGGAACCACCCTTTCGGCTGGACGGCGGAAGCCGCCGTCGATCAGGCCCGCGAACAGATCGCCGCACTCATCGGTGCCACCGCGAAGGAAATCATCTTCACGAGCGGTGCTACGGAGAGTAACAACCTCGCCCTCAAGGGCGTGGCGACGATGTACAAGAAAAAGGGCAACCACATCATCACGCTGGGAACCGAGCACAAGTGCGTGCTCGATACTTCCAAGCGGCTCGAACGCGACGGTTGCCACGTCACGTATTTGCCAGTCGATACCGACGGTCGCGTGAGCGCGGAGCAAGTGAAAGCCGCATTCACCGATAAGACCATTCTCGTTAGCGTGATGATGGCGAACAACGAAATTGGCACGATCCAGCCGATCCGGGAAATCGGTGCCGTGTGCAAAGAACGCGGCGTGCTGTTCCACACCGACGCCGTGCAAGCTGCCGGAAAGATCCCGGTCAACGTCATCGAGATGGGAATCGACCTGCTCAGCCTCAGCGCCCACAAAATGTACGGCCCGAAGGGCATCGGCGCTTTGTATGTCCGCAAGAAAGATCCCCGCGTTCGCCTCGAACCGCAGATCGATGGCGGCGGCCACGAACGCGGCATGCGCTCCGGCACGCTCCCAGTGCCGTTGATCGTCGGCTTCGGCAAAGCCGCGGAACTCGCCCTCAATGAAATGCCCGAAGAAACCGCCCGCACTTACCGCCTCCGCGAACGCTTGCGGCTAGGCATCATGGATGCCCTGCCGGAATCTTACTTGAACGGCCACCCGACCGAACGCCTCCCCGGCAGCGCCAACATCAGCTTTGCCTATGTGGAAGGGGAAGGCCTGATGATGGGTATTAAAGATGTGGCCGTGAGCAGCGGTAGCGCTTGCACGAGCGCCAGCCTCGAACCGAGCTACGTTCTCCGCGCCTTGGGCGTCGGCGACGAACTCGCCCACAGCAGCATCCGCTTCGGCATCGGCCGCTTCACCACTGAGGAGGAAGTCGATTATGTGGTCGATCTCGTGGTGCGGGAAGTGAACCGCCTGCGGGAAATGTCGCCCCTGTACGAGATGGCCCAAGCGGGCATCGATTTGAAGTCGATCGCCTGGGCGGCCCA
>JBBQWA010000456.1:0-2800 GCA_038211045.1 Gemmatales bacterium | reverse complement strand
TGAGAACGAAGCGGGCCGACCCGTTGACTGCGGGCGGCCCGGTTCTTATACTTTGAATACTCGGGGGGTGTAGCTCAGCTGGGAGAGCGCTTGAATGGCATTCAAGAGGTCGTCGGTTCGATCCCGATCATCTCCACTCGGTATCGTTTCATCGTCGGACAAACTCGTTTGCAAAAGCCGCTCCGAACACAGGGCGGCTCCATTTCACTTCCACCTTGCCATCAACCTCAGGCCGTATTCAATTGCGCTTTCGGTTCAGCCACGGCCAAAGCACCGTTCACGATGGTTTCGAGTAGATTCAAATACCCGAGAAAGCGTGCCCGGCCCGGTTTCGTGAGGGCCACTTGCGTGCGCGGTCGCTTTCCTTGAATGGTTTTATCGATTTGGATGAGGCCCGCTTCCTGCAGCGTGGTGAGGTGCCGGCTGAGGTTGCCGTCGGTGAGCGAACAGAGTTCGCGTAGGGCGTTAAACGCGAGGCCATCGCGGTGGGCGAGTAACGACGTGAGAATGCCGAGGCGTGCCTTCTCGTGAAGTACGCGGTCGAGGCCCTCGAACGAATACCGGCCGGTTTCCTCGGCTTCGAGTTTAGGCTTCATCGTTCGCCCTCTCCAAATTCCAGTAGAGCACCGCCGCCGTGGCCAGTTGGCCGACGCCGAAGGGAATGCCCATCGCCCACGGGTTCAAAGCCCTCGGCCCGTTCGCCGCGGTGAGGTTGAAGCACCCCGCCACGAGGTACCACACGCCGATCACGACGACCGACTTGGGCAACAATCGGCACGAGGCGAACACGCCCAAGCTGAAGAAAACCTGCCAGAGGCCGGGCAGCAGCGCGAAGTATTGCGGCACCTGTTGAACGATCACTAGCGTGACTAACCCGCCCGCGAGCAAACAGGGGGCGAACTGCCCCACCGCGAGCCAAGTGAGTTGCTTCGCGAGCGGATCGACGCCGTGGCGGAACCGCAACCAGATTCCCGTGCCCGATACCGCCGCGGCGAATACCGCCGTGGAAAGCCAGAGAATCAGGTAGTTCGCATCATTCGTAGCGAATTGCGGTTGCGCGAGTGCGACCAATACCGCGAGTACCCCGGTAATGCCGATGGGTACGGCGCGATAGCCGCGGAACTGCTCCGCTGCAGCCGCCTTGCTGCGGATTTCGGCGATCTGGGAAAGTGCGTCGCGGAGTTCCAAGGGCACGATTCCGGAGGATGCTTTGTGAAGTAAAGTTAATCGAAGTAGAGATGGGCGACAAGTGGAAATGGGAAAGGGATGAGAAAGGGATGTTGTCGTCAAGTTGAATGGATGGTATTGTGTTCTCATCACCAAAGTCAATGGTTCTTGGAATCCGGCGGTGGCGTCAGCCGTTAAGACGCTTGCAATGAGTATTCGAGTTGTGGTTCGCGAAGGCGAGTCTCTCCATACCGCATGGCTACGTTTGCGTAAGCAGATCCTATTCGATAAAGGCTGCGTCCCATATCGGAGACAAATCCATTTCATCAAGCAGAGCGAGATTCGCCATCATGCAAAAGGGAATGCGAAGCGCCGAGCTCTAAGGGTGGCATTACGACGGCCTCGCGATTGAAAGTAGCGAGAAGGGCCTGAACAACAGTCACGAATATCCAACACCAACGGCGAGCCGGGTCGCGTGAGCGCCCCGAGTTTTTCTTGCGAATACACTCTACGCGCTGACAGAATTCAATGCGAATGGTAAACTTGTTTGTAGCGAAACCCGCCCGGAGTTGTGCCATGATCGCCGCCCCAGTTCATCACAGTCCGCAGGAACTTGCCAGGCTTGGCGGTGAGATTTTCGAATCGAAGATCAAGCCATTGCTCAAGCAGGAAGACGATGGCAAATTCGTTGCCATTGCCATCGACAATGGGGATCACGAAATCGATGAGGATGACTACACGGCGATTGCACGGCTGCGTGCTCGCAATCCGGCTTCCGAATTCTGGCTCGTGCGAGCCGGTCGAAAAACCGCATATCGTTTCGGGTAACTTCGATGATCCATGGCACCGTCAACGAATATCGCGAAGCATGCGTTGCCCTGCGACTCCGCGGGCCAACCGGTTCTGAAACTGTCGTCCCCGCAATCGTGGATTCTGGTTACAACGGCACTCTGACATTGGCGGCGGACATCGTCTCGATGCTCGCATTACCCCAGCAATCCAGCAGTTTGGGAGAACTGGCAGATGGAAGCCTCGTTACCGTGAATGTCCACAATGCGAAAATCGAGTGGGGAAATAGTTGGCGTCCGATCTCGGTATCGGCGATCGGCGAGGAATCGTTGGTGGGAATGCGCCTGTTACTGGGCAACGAATTGAAGATCGTAGTCATACCGGGCGGGGACGTTTCGATCACACCACTGCCCGGCACAAACTGAACTGATCACTTCGTGAACACTTCGCCGAACAGCTTCTTCATGCTCGCCCAGGATTTCTCGTCGGCATCCTTGTTGTAGGCCATGCCGTCGATCTTGTGCTTATCCGCTTCCGGCACCGTGAAGCTATGCACGGCTCCCGGATACGCGACGAACTCAAAGTTCACCTTCGCTTCCGCCATCGTCGATTTGAATGAATCGATGGATCCCGGCTTGATGAACTTGTCGTCGGCCCCATGGCAGACGAGAACGCGCGCTTTGATCGCCTTGGCTTCCTCCGGCTTCAACGTCGGCAAAGCCGAGTGGAACGTGACGACGGCTTTCAGATCGGCACCGGTCGCAGCGAGTTGCAACGCGGTCGTACCGCCGAAGCAATACCCGATGGCGGCGACGTTCTTCGGATCGCAGTATTCGCAGGCGGT
>JBBQWA010000455.1:0-2822 GCA_038211045.1 Gemmatales bacterium | reverse complement strand
CAGATCGTCTCGGTGAGTTGGCGGATGGTGATTTCCATGCCGCTGCCGAGGTTCACGGGATCCGGGGAATCGTACTCGGCGGTGGCTTTGGCGATGCCCTCCGCGGCGTCGTCCACGTACAGGAATTCCCGGCTGGCGCTGCCGGTGCCCCACACGTCGATGAACGGTTGCATCGCTTCGCGGGCGTCGATCACTTTCTTGATGATCGCGGGAATCACGTGGCTCGATTTCGGGTCGAAGTTGTCACCGGGGCCGTAGAGGTTCACGGGCAGCAAAGTGATGGCTTTGAACCCGTACTGTTGGCGGTACGCCTGCCCTTGCACGAGGAGCGCCTTCTTGGCGATGCCGTAGGGGGCGTTGGTTTCTTCGGGGTAGCCATCCCACAACGCATCTTCGCTGAACGGCACCGGGGTGAACTTCGGGTACGAACAGATGGTGCCGACGGTGACGTATTTTTGCACGCCACGCTTGCGGGCTTCCTCCATGAGCAGGATGCCCATGATGGCGTTCTGGTAGAAATACAGGCCGGGGTTCTCGCGGTTGGCGCCGATGCCGCCAACCACGGCGGCGAGGTGAACGATGGCATCGGGTTTAGTTTCATCCAACATCTTGCGAACGTCGGATTGTTCGGTGAGGTCGTATTTCGCTTTGCGCGGCACGATGATCTCGGCGGGCCCGTGTTCGCGCAAGCGATCGCACACGACGCGGCCCAAGAACCCGGCGCCGCCCGTTACCATGATGCGTTGGCCCGAAAGCTGGCTCATACTCGCCTCCCGTTGGAAATCCTAAGCTACCCGCCGAACGGTGTTCGTCAACGACGGGCGTCAGCCGTTCATCTCGTACTGCTTGACCTCAGAGGCGGGGTTGCCGGTCACGATCGTCCACGGCGGAACATCGCGGAACGTACACGCCCTGGCTCCGACGATCCCCCCTTCCCCGATTTCAACACCGGGGCCGACGAACGCTTCCGCCGCGACCCATGCCCCATTTCCCACCCGGATCGGCTTCGCCACGAGGGGGAATGTCGGCGAGCGGAAATCGTGAGTGCCCGTGCAAAGAACCGCACGCTGGCTAATGACGGCGTCGTCGCCGATGACAATCGGGGCGACGTTGTAACAATCGACGCCATCGGCGAGCCAACAGCGCTCGCCGAGCGTGAGGTTCCACGGTGCCCAGATGATCGCCTTCGGATAGGGTTTTGCCCCCGCACCGATCTTCGCCCCGAAGCGACGTAGCAAAAACCGTCGCCAACCGTGGCACGGCCGCGGACTGGTGCGGTACAACAGCGCGGTGGTAATGTTCCAGAGAAGACGAGCGAGCTTCTGACGTTTGCCGAAGCGATTGGCGAACGTATCGAGGTTACGGCAGGCAGTCACGAGGTGCCCCCCGTAAGTTCCGGTAGCATTCGATCATCTGTTTCGCCACGCGATCCCAAGTGTACCTCTGTTCGACCAGTTCGCGGCCAGCTCGGCCCATCGCCTCCGCCGATTCCCGATTCGAGAGCACTTTCCGAAGGCCCGCGGCAATGGCCTCCGCGTTCAGCGCTTCGATGTAACCCGCCCCGGCTTCGGCCACCTCGGGGAAATGGCACTCCTGTGAAATCACTACGGGAATGCGGCTCGCCATCGCTTCGAGGATCGCCATGCTGAAGCCTTCTTGGCGGCTCGGCAAACAGAAACACGCGGCATCGGCGAGCGCTTCCCATTTTCCCGCACCGTACAACGGACCGATCACCGAAACGCGCGAATCCAATTCGAGTTCGTGGATACGGGCTTCAAACTCGGCCCGCGCTCCGCCATCTGGCCCCGCGACAATCAAATGCACAGGAGATTCCCGGGCCACAATTGCAAATGCATCCGCGAGAATGTCGAGGCCTTTCTTTTTGTGCAACCGGCTGAGGAAGAGGATGTACGGCACTCCGAGTTTCAACCGTTCTCTGAATGAACCCGCCGGGGGAACTCCCGCCAGCGCGGAACGGGGCAAACCGTTGGGTATCACCATCGGCTTCGCCCGGAGGCGGAGCGGTTCCGCGAGGCGCTTTTCGTCGTCGTTGAGCCAATGGATCGCGGCGGCGCCATCAAGCATCGTTCGGAAGCCGAGCTTCAACCCGAGTTTTTTTTTCCACGCTTTTTGTTGCATGCTCCACGGATCGAGCATTCCGTGCGGAGTCACGAGGTACGGTTTGCCACAACGGCGCGCGAGCTTGGCAGCAACCAACAGTGGCACATCCCAAACTCCGTGTAGATGCAGAATATCCGCTTCGGCCAATTGCTTCTGAAGTTGGATTGAGAATGAACCCCGAGAGAAAATCGCTTCCTTCAAACTCGGCTTTGGCAATTGTTCGCATTTCGGAAGTGAAGGCGGGGCGCCGTGAACGCAAACGACCTTCGCAGAAATTCCCGCCTCGCGCTGGGCTTCGCTCAATTGTGTTACGACCGCCGGCAAACCCCCACCGGAGGGATCGAGGGATTCGGCGACATGGATGACGCGCAGTTCGCTCATCGATACGCCAGCCTCCGGAGTAACATACGATGGAACATGGAGTACCGAGGTGGCGATGCGGCTTCCGCAGCCTTACAGAAACCATCGGAGAACCGCCGCGGACCGAAGGTCTCCACGATTCTGCGACCGGCCGCGGCGAACGCCTCGGCTTGCGGGCCGAGGTTGGCGAGGCGCTCGAACGCCGCGGCGATTTCGCCGGGGTTGTGCGGATCGAACCGCCAGCCGTTCACGCCGTCTTCCACGAGTTCGGGGGCGCAGCCGCAGGCCGAGGACACGGCTACCGGCAACCCGGCTGCCATCGCTTCGTTCACTACCAACCC
>JBBQWA010000454.1:0-2864 GCA_038211045.1 Gemmatales bacterium | reverse complement strand
GTCCGATTCTTTCGCGGTGCCTATGTCGCAGAACGTCTGCGGGTTGCGATCGATGAACGGGAACCAAGTGCTTTGCACCTGAACCATCACGCGGTGACCCGTACGGAAGGAATGCGAAACATCCGGCATGGTGAACTTGATGACGGTCGGTTTGCCCGGCTCGAACGGCTCCGGTTTCGAAAGGCTATTGCGGTATTTGCCGCGGAAGGGTTCGCCGCGAACGAGTTGCTGGTAGCCCCCCATTCGCACGCCCGTGGGGTTCGGATCGAGATCGGGGTAATCGTCCGGGTATACGTCGATCAGCTTCACCACGAAATCCGAATCGGTGCCGGTGGTGCTGACGTACAATTCGACTTCGATCGGCCCGTTCACGTTCATATCCTCGGTGAGCAGGGGCGATTGATACACGAGAACATCGGTTCGAGAGCCGGCGAAGCGTTGGTCGGCGGTCATGTATTCCTTATCCATTCGCACGTTTGTTTTTTCGATGTACGGCACTGGTTTAGCGGGGTCGGAAACGTACTCGTCGAATTTCACCGCCTTACTTTTTTCGTAAGCCAGAGCTTGCCCCGGGGCGAAGAACAACGTCACCTTCTCGGCTTCCTTCGGCGGCCAAGAATCGAACTTCCGCCAGCGGTTGGTGCCGGTCTCGTACACGAGTGCGGCCTTGGGCATCGCGGCCGCCGCAACACCTTTCAAATGTTGCTCGAAGAACGGGAATTCCACGTTCTTGCGATAATACTCGCTCGTCTTCGAGCGGAACTTCACTGGGCCGAGGCCATCGCCATCGCCCCCTTCCCATCCGCCGTGAACCCACGGCCCCATCACGAGGAGGTTCTGGGCGCAATCGGGGCTGGTTGCCGCGATGCGTTGGTAAAGGTTCAACGTACCGGCCAAGTCTTCGGCGTCGTACCAGCCGCCGACGGTGAGTACGGCGGGCTTCACGTTCTTGATGTGAGGGCGGAGGTCGCGGGATTTGCAGTAGTCGTCGTAGTCCGGGTGCTTCATCACTTCGTTCCAATACGGCGAAGTCCCCTTAAAGTGCAGCGGATCGGCGTTTTGGATCGGCCCCATTTCGAGGAAGAACTTGTAACCGTCCGGCGTGCCGTAATCGAAATCGGTGCTGCCGGGGCGGCGGTAGAGTTTGGGCGTCATCTTGTTGAAGAATTGTTCGAAGCCGAAGTTGTGGGCGAGGAGCAGGGCGCCGTTGTGCCGCCAATCGTCGCCGTCGAACATATCGATGACGGGAGCTTGCGGGCTGGAGGCTTTCAATGCGGGGTGCGGATCGATCAATCCGCACGCGGCGTAGAAACCGGGGTACGACACGCCGTGGAGGCCGACTTTGCCGTTGTGCCCGGGCACTTTCTTCAGCAGCCAATCGATGGAATCGTAGGTATCGCTACTTTCGTCGATGTCGGTCGAGTTCTTCTTGTTCGGGTTTTGCGGCCGCATATCCACGAACTTCCCCTCGGATTTCATCCGTCCTCGAACGTCTTGATTCACGAGGATGTACCCCGATTTCAGGTAGGGCCCCATTCTGCTGAGGCGATCGGTTTGAGTATCGACGCCGTAGGGGCCGACGCCGTAGGGCGTGCGGTGCATGAGCATCGGGTACGTTTTGGAGATATCCTTCGGCACGTACACGGCGGTGAACAGCTTCACGCCGTCGCGCATCGGGATCGCGTATTCGTACTTCGTGTAGTTCGCGAGGACGTATTCTCGGAGTGCTTTCGCGTCGTCTGCTGCGGGGGATTGTGCGAACGTTCCCCCGGGCGCGAGCACCAAGACCAGTAACCAAATGAAACGGGGCATGTGGAACCTTTGAAGGAATGAACGGGCCAGCGATACGGCGTATTACTCAGAAGGATTGCGGCACGGAGAGAGGACATGCGTTCGTGCGATTGTTACCGATGCCGTGGCAGGAATCAAGCACGCGGCATCGAAAGGTTTGGATTTCGATGATCGCCACTTTCTTCCACCAATCCTAATGCCACCCGAGCGGCGGGCGTACCCCCGCTGAGTTCTAACACCTCAGCGGGCTTAGCCCGCCGCTCGGGGTTAACATTGGCGTTCTATACTCGACTGTTAGTAACTGTGGCGTTCTCAGTCGTCGATCGGAGGCCGAACGGGATTTGATAACGGCGGTGCCGTATCTTCGCCCAACCGGGCCAACTCTTCCGGTTCCCACGAATCGCGTTCTTCGATCGGTTCCAAATGCAGGCTCAATTCCAGTTCGGGGAACGTTCGACGTAACTTTTCTTCCATGCAATGCGTTATACGGTGGCCTTCGTGGATGGTAATCGAGCCATCAATGAGCAGGTGGAAATCGGCGTACTTGCGGCGGCCCGCCCGCCGGGTTCGCAAGTGGTGGTACACCGCCCCGGGAGGGATCGCGTTCGTGATGGCCAACCGGAGTGCCGCCATTTCTTCCGGGGTCAACGCGCGATCCATCAATCCATCGTAAGATCGGCGGATCAACCCGAAACCGGTGAATAGGATGCCGAAGCCGACGAGCATGGCGACGATGGCATCGAGCGGTTGCCAACCGGTCGCCGCGACCAAACCCAGCCCGGCGAGCACCGCTACGGTCGTGAGCACATCGCTCATGAGGTGTCGGCCATCGGCTTCGAGGATGATCGAACCGTACCGCTTGCCCACTCGCAAGAGTACCAATGCCACCGCGAGATTGATGATCGATGCCGCGACCGCGAGCGCGATACCGAGGCCCAGTTCTTCCAATGGGTTTGGTTGGATCAGGTGCCGAATTGCGTACGCGATACTGGCGAACCCCGCAACGCAGACCAAGATGCCTTCGACACCACTGGAGAAGAATTCGATCTTCTCGTGGCCGTAAGTATGATCGG
>JBBQWA010000453.1:0-2873 GCA_038211045.1 Gemmatales bacterium | reverse complement strand
CTCCCGTTCCGCGACGCCGAGCCTAGTCAGCATGGTCGTGGGGAAGACGATGGCGGGACGCACGATGCCGATCAGCATCGGACTTCCATCGCCATTGGCTTCCAATAACCGAGGGGGCACGCGGAGGCCGAACTTTTTGGCCACCGCGTGCAATTGAACCAGCAACACCTTGTTTTCGGAGGGCCGGCAAGTGTTTCTCAGCCGGGCGGCTTCTCGGAATGAAACCATGATTCGCATCCCAAACCAAGCGACAACAACGGCGTAGACGATCAATGCGATGAGCCACGGCAACGCGACGCCGGAAGATTCGTGTGCGATTGCCGGTTCGCTCGGCATCACGGGCCGATCTGGAGATGCTTGGGTCACGTGCACCATCATCGGCACTTCGACTGCCGGTAACAACGGCACCGCTACGGGCGCGGCCCACAACAACACGATCGCGAATTTCATTGCGACCAATCGCCAAAGCCAGGATTGGAACCGGGCGGGCATCGAAGGCGCGAGCCAACAGACGGCCCACACCGCTGCTGCGGCAATGCCGCCTTGCCAACTCGCGCGCCACATCGCCGCTCCCCACGCTTCGGAAAGTTCTACCAATGTGCTCATTTGCGAGCTCCCTTGCGGGTTTGTTCGAGATCGCGAACCAACAGCTTCAATTGTTCGAGGTCTTCCTCGGAGACAGGGCCACCCTCCGACAGATAGGCGACAAAAGGCGAGACCGAACCGGCCAGTGTCGTATCGACGAAGCTTTTGACCAAGCCGCGGAACAACTCGTCTTTCGCGACGACGGGCGAATACTGGAACGTGCCTCCCGCCCGCTTGCGCCTCAAATACCCCTTCGCCCGCAACCGCTCCATGATCGTGAGAATCGTGGTGCGTGCCTGGCCACTGGTGCGCGCGAAGTGATCGGCGACTTCACCGACGCTCAACGGGGATTGGTCGCCGAGGAAGCGAAGGATTTCAATTTCGGTGGAGCCGAGGACTGCAGCTGCATCCGCCATCATGGTTCTTTCGACTTGGTCGTGGAGTTGACTATCGGTGTAGGCAGATTCTATTCGAAGACTACACGCATAGTCAATAGCATTTTTGCGAATCCGAAGTGGCAGTAGTCGCCCCCAATCAGTTTGCCGTCCGATATGACGACTTTCCAAGACTGAGAGGCTATCCGATAAGCCTCAATTTACCGCAACACTGTAACCGAACGGGACATTGACATCTTTCGGTGCCATGTACCGCACCCGTTATGCGAGCTAACACGCCCCCTTCGCCCCGATCCCGCAAGTGTTCCCTTCTGTACTGGCAATGGGTTCTTCACCAGTCTGCTCGTCGGCCGCGTCCGCGCCCGCGGCGACATCGTCCACATTTGGCCGAACGAAGTTGGGACGGGTGGGTGCCTGAAAATATTGGCGCACCCTTCAAAAACTTGGGGTTGCACTCCGCAATCGCACCGGCATAGAATCCCCGACTCGAAAGACTGCGCGGCGTTCTCGCCGAGTCAGGATGACCTTCGCAGCCTCCACGGATGGCCCCCGCACCATGAATTTCACTCTCGATAAGACTTCGCGTTTCACTCTCGGCCTCCTCGTGGCCACAGCGGTGTTTCTCGGCTGGGCTTTCTTCCCGACCTTCGATTGGATGGTCGAGAAGTGGCTGAACGATCCGCAATATTCCCACGGCTTCCTCGTGCCGTTGGTGAGCGGCTATCTCCTGTACCGCAAGTGGGATGCCCGCGCCGAGTGGCTCGGCAAACCTTGGCCGATCGTGGGCGGCATCGTTCTCGCGTTTTCCCTCGGCTTGCGATTCGTGGCGGGCGGATTGCTCTTCCACCAGCTCGATGCCCTCGCATTCTTAATCTCACTCGCCTCGCTCGCCATGCTCGCAGGTGGTGGCAAGCTGTTGAAGGTAACCGCGCCGGCCATCGGCTTCCTCATTTTCATGGTGCCGTTGCCATACGAACTCGAACGCAATGTCGGCGGGCCGTTGAAGATTGTGGCCACCGAAGCCAGCACGTTCCTCCTGCAAACCCTCGGCTACCCGGCCGTGCCCGATGGCAACATCATCCGCATGGATGAAGTCGAACTCGGCGTCGTCGATGCCTGTAGTGGGTTGAAGATGCTCATGACCTTCGCTGCGTTCGCGGCCGGGGCCGTGCTCATGTTGGATCGCACTTGGTTCGAGAAGTTGATGGTCGTGCTCGGCATTCTCCCCATCGCCGTGATTACGAATGTACTGCGGATCACTGCCACGGGCGTCGCCTACACGATGACGACCGACAAAGGCACCCGCGAATGGTTCCACGATATCGACGGTTGGCTGATGATGCCCGTCGGTTTGGGGTTCCTCGCCTTCCAACTCTGGGCCTTGGGCCGGTTGGTGGTGAAAGCGAACGATCCGACCGTGATCGCCCCCACATTCGGCATGAACGTGCGGGTGGATGCACCAGAGAAGAAGATGGCGGCCCCGCATTTTGCGGGCCCCGCGGTGAAAGTTTGATTTAGACTTCCCTCTCCCCTGGCGGGAGAGGGGAACAAGACAATAGGAAGGATTCCCATGAACGGCCCCGCCTTCGCCACACAGACCGTCCCCGCCCCGGTGCAGCATCGCATGCTTCCGGCTCCGCCGCGGCACAATCCGCCGCAACGCGCCGCTCTCGCCAAGCCGGAAGGCGATGGCCAAACCCTCCGCATTCTAACCTACCTTCGGCTGCACTGGCTCACGATCCTCTTCGCCGGGGCGCTCCTCGGTTGCGGCTTGGCCTACCTCGCGTGGGTGCTGATGCCGCCCAAATACGAATCATACGCGCTCTTCCAAGTCGCCTCGATGCCCTCCAGCGTCACGGGTACCGACCCGACCCGCAGCAAGACCGACTTCGC
>JBBQWA010000452.1:0-2876 GCA_038211045.1 Gemmatales bacterium | reverse complement strand
GCAATCTTGCGAATCATCAGCGCATTCTCCAAATGTGGTTGATACGGGAGAGAAGCCGAACGCCCACCGTCCGGCAATACCCCGCTCGCTTATATAATTGAGGACGCCGCTGGCGGATAGGGAATTCAGCCGCCGCGAACGATTTTTTGGCTAAACTATTTTCGCCCGAACAGGGCCGCCATCCGCCTACCAAGCCATCTCCGGCTCCGTATCTTCTCCACGTTCCGATTGGGCGACGGACTTTCCCCCTGCAATAGAACCACCGGCCATGAACGCGATTCTCCGCGAATACGTCTGCAAAGGCTTGTTTCTCGGCCTTTGGGCTTACCTCAGCCTCGTGCATCCCTCTTGGGAAGTCGTCGGCCGTGTGCTTCTCTTCACCGCCGTCGGCCTCGCCCTCGGCTTGCTCGCCGGGGCGTTCCAACAAATTTCCCGGGGTTACCGCCCCGGAAAGAATTTCCTCGGCTTCCTTCTCCTAGTGTTGCTCGATAGCCCATTCTTCATCTATCTGGGTCTCCTCGGCGGCCTCGGCATCGGCGTGGTCACCTTCACCGATCCGCCCGCCGAAAGGCAATGGCTGGTTCCATGCGTGATTGCCGGGGCATTGCTCGGCTTCGGTTTCGCGCAACTCCGACAGATCAAGGATCGCCTCTGGCGGCTAGGCTTGGGCATTGCCCTCGGTACCGCCTTCATCTACCTCTCACTCACCTATTTGCAACAGTTGGAGGAATTCGCCGATCCTACCGTCGGTGTGCAATTCGGGTGGTTGATCCTGATCGCGTTGCCTTTCTTCTACATCCTCACCTTTTGTGCGGAAGCCGAGGAATCGGAAATCGAAGTCGGCACGCTTTGCGCATTGTTGGGCATCGGACTGTACCTCGTTCGCATCCAATCCAACTTGCCGGAAGTTGCGGATAAGCTGATCTTCCTAGTGCCGCTCATGGTGTACTTCATCTACGCCACGCGGGTTCTGCCAGGCTTGCGGGTATTCAAACATACGCTCCGCGGTTTCGGCTATTTCCACCTCGGCCGAATCCGGGAAGCCGTGGCCAGTTTCGGCCGGGCGCTGCAACTCGATTCGCGCAACGAACTCGCCAAGAGCGGCCTCGTCGGCTTGCACCGCAAAGTCGATGTGGCCAGCCTCGATGCCGAAACCGTGCGATTGTTGAACTTCGATATTCTGGTGAACTTGGCGCAATCCAACCTCGTGAAAGACGGGGCACCGAACGAGCGGGAACTGGAAGAAGCCGTGCGCATGCTGGATACGGCCGAGCGGTTCCAACCGCAGTTGCGGGCAAAGATCGACTATTTGAAAACGGTCGCATTCACGCACGCCAAGGATTTTGACCTCGCCGCGGGTTACCTTTCGCGGTTGCTGAACCCCGAGGAACCGTACCAGCAATCGGTTCGCAAAGATTGGCTCTACCCGGCTTGGGATTTGGCGGTGCGGTTGCACCCGGAGTTGGTTCGGCGGTTGGGCGAACCGCAACTCGCGCTACCGGGACGCCGGATGGAAGCGATCGCCGCGACCGAAAGACAGCTGCAACTCGCGGCGGACGATGCTCCGGCCCTCGAAATGCGAAGGCAGTTGTATTCCGGGTTGAGCGAATCGGAGTTCCTCGCCGCGTGCCAACCGGGCGTGACCCCCGCCGATTTCAATTATGAATACGTCGAACAGTTGGGCCTCGCTTTGATCGACGATGCCGAGGCGAAGCAAGCGGATCGCGGTGCGGAGTATCTGCGGATTGCCGGTCGCGGGTTGCCGGAACGCGGGGCGAGCATCTTCACCAAACTGGCGGAAGTCGCGGAAGCTAAAGGGCAACTCGCCGAGGCCCGTGGGTATCTCGATCAAGTGAAACGGGCGGGGTTGGTCATCGGCATTCAAAGGTTGCACGCCAACGAGAAGCCCCTCTTCTTCACCGGCCTGCGAAAGCTCGTGGAAATGAATGCGGCGGCCGGGGATTTCGAGGCCGCAGCCTCCGATCAAGAACTGTTCGTGCAATCCGGCAATAACGATTTGAAATCGATGCGTCGGTTGGCCGAACTTTACGCACAAAGCGGGGACGTGTTGAACGCGGTGCGGATCGTCGAAAGTTCGCTCATCGAGGCGAAAGCGGATGCGGACTTCCTGGCAAAGAAAGATTCCTACTACTTCTCGCTGACAATCGAACGGGTGACGCAAGCGCGGGAGAAGATCGCCAGTTGGTTCGATGTGCCGTATTGCCTCGCCAAGGCGAACGTGGTGGTCGGCCAGAAGGAACCCGATCTCGAAACGCTCGAATACGGCATGCATATGGCGAAGCTGGCCCGGGTCGTGAAGCCGGAATTACACTCCGCGATGGTGGTGGAAGCCCGCTTGATGTTGCGAATGGGCGAACGCGACGCGGCAATTGCTTTGCTGGAAGACATCCGCGAGCAGAAACGGGGCAGCGGCGACGAGGAAGATGCTTGGTTCCTCGCCACCCGCGTCCTCGGCGATTTGTATTTGAATGAACTCGATCGCCCCGATCTGGCGGTGCGGGCGTACACCGATTACCGCGAATACACGAAAAGCGGCGGGGAAACCCTGTTCCAACTCGGCAAAGCGTACGAAGCCGCAGGCAACGTTCCCGCCGCGATTAAATCCTACGAGTCGGTGACCGCGTACGAGAAGCACCCACGGTATTGGGATGCCACGGAAGCGGTGAGCCGATTGAAGGGGGGATGAGATCCATTCAATTGAAGTATTGGAGCAAGAAATGAAAGTGCGTTGGCGGATCGAATACTCGCAAAAGGTGAAGCTCGATTTGTTTCGCAGCAGGATCGATCCTATGGATCGGGCCACTCTCCGTCGCGTTTGCTGGAATTGTCTCGACACCTCTTGATGAGCCGAGGTC
>JBBQWA010000451.1:0-2914 GCA_038211045.1 Gemmatales bacterium | reverse complement strand
GATGGGGCGAACGCTGGAAGGGTATCTTAAAGGCCTACGGGGCCAACACCGTGCTGGTGGAAGTGCCTTACGGCAAAGCCGTCACGCCCGAGATGCTTGAAACCGCGTTGAAAGCCAATCCGGACGCGAAGGCCGTGTTCGCCACGCTGAGCGAAACCAGCACCGGCGTCGGCCACGATATCGAAGCCTTCGGTAAGCTCGTGGCGAAGACCGATGCGCTGCTCATCGTCGATGGCATCTCCGGACTCGGGGCCATGGAATGCAAGTGCGACGCCTGGAACGTCGATGTGATGGTGTCCGGTTCGCAGAAGGCGCTGATGCTGCCGCCGGGCTTGGCCTACGTCAGTGTGTCGCCCAAGGCGAAGGCGAAGATGGATGCCACGCCGGTTCGCGGCTTCTACTTCGACCTGCGCCGCGGCGTTGCCAAGATCGCCGAGCAGGATACGCCCTTCACCCCGGCGAACACGCTCATCAAGGCCCAACTCGTGAGCCTGAAGCGGATCCGTAAGGAAGGGATTGAGAACCTTTGGGCACGCCATGCGAAGGTGGCTGCGGCCTGCCGTGCCGCCGTGAAAGCAATGGGGTTGGAAAACTTCGCCGAGCGGCCCAACAACGGGTTGACCGTAATCACGGTGCCGGCCGGGGTTGATGGCTCCGCCATTCTGAAAGCGATGGAGAAGAAGCACGGCTTCAAGCTGGCAGACGGCCAAGACAACATGAAGGGGAAGATCTGGCGGCTCTCGCACATGGGCTACGTCGATGCCTTCGATGTGCTCGGCGCCCTCGCGGCGCTGGAACTGGTGCTGGCGGAATCGGGGTTCAAGGTCGAACTCGGCTCGGGCGTCGCCGCATTCCAGAAGAGTTACGCCGGGAAGTAGGATTTGTTCGCGGCGAGCTTGCGAGGCGACTGGAAAATACGCTCGGAAGCGCGCCGCCGACACGCACAACAATTATAGACCAAGTGCGTTACACCAACTCCTTGATCGCCTGCACGCCATCCTCAACCAGGTAATGCGGGCGGCCGTTCATATCGACCACGCGGTCGGAACTCGGATTCAGCCCGAGGTTCGTGAAGAGCGTGGCGAACACTTCCTGGTGCGTGACCGGGCGCGAGATCGCCCGCTCGGCGAGCCGGTTCGTCTCGCCGATCACCTGCCCCATCTTCATGCCGCCGCCCGCCATCAGCGCGCAACTGACCTGCGGCCAGTGATCCCGGCTGGCGTCCTTGTTGATGCGCGGAGTGCGGCCGAACTCGCCCCAGACTACCACCGACACGGTCTTGTCGAGGCCGCGTTCGTGCAGGTCGCTCACGAGTGCCGTGATCGCGCGATCGAGGAGCGGGAAGTCCTTGCGGGCCTGCACGAAGTTCTTGCCGTCCGAGCCGTGCCAATCCCAACGGCTGAAATTCATCGTCACAACGCGGGCGCCGGCCTCGACGAGCCGGCGTGCGACGCAGAAGTTCCGCACCATCCGCGGGGCACCGTCGCGCTCGAACGCCGGATCGTCCACGCCGTAGCGTTCCACCGTTTCCTTGTTTTCCTTCGTCAGGTCGAGGGCGTCCTTCAACCGGGTGCTGGTCAGGATGTCGAGCGCCTGGCGGGTGTACGCATCGACGCCGTCGAGCGCCTTGTCGGCATCCAAGCCGCGAGCGATTTCGTCGAATCCCTTCATCAAGCCGACGCGATCCTGCAACTGGTCGAGGGTGACGCCGCGGAGGGTCATGTTGTCCGACTTCATGCCGTTGGCCTTCGAGCCGACGAGGCGGAACGGATCGTGGGCCATGCCGGTGAAGCCGCCCTCCCCGGGGTAGCCCCAGCGAGCTTCGCCGGTCGGGTACATGAGGCTGAGGTGCGGCGGCACGGAAGTGTCGGCCGGCCCTTGCAGCTTCGACACCCACGAGCCGAACGCAGGCCAGAACTTCGGCTTGGTCGGGTCTTTCTTCCGCCCTGTCATGCACTGGTAGGCATCGTGGTCGCCGCTGCTACCGGTGATGGAACGGATGATGGCGAACTTGTCCATCATCTTGGCGAGAAGCGGGAAGTGCTCGCAGATTTCGATGCCGGGAACATTCGTCTTGATCGGTTTGAATTCGCCGCGCACTTCCGCCGGGGCGTCGGGCTTCAGGTCGAACATGTCGAGGTGGGGTGGGCCGCCGGGCAGGAAGATATTGATGACGGCCTTGTGCGCAGATTTCGAAATGCCCTGCTTGGCCTCGGCCGCGAGCAGGTGAGGCAGCGCCAAACCGCCGCCGAGAAGCGTGCCGCCGATGGTGAGGAAATCGCGGCGTGTGGTTCCGTCGCAGAAACCGCCGTTGCGGTGCGGTCGACCAAAGATGGTGAGCACGGAAACTCTCCGGGAAGAAAAAAGTGGCAGCAGGTGGGATCAATTGCATGCGGTCAGCTATTCTCATTTTACAATCGGCAAATCGCCTTTGCTAGTGTAAATGCGAAATGGGGGAATCCCCGAATCCCCGGCATCCCAGCGTCCGATAGGTGCGGACAGCCCCCCTCCGTTGTCCGCAGTTGTCCGCGACTGATTTTCAGAACGTCGTTCCCTGCTCCGGTTGCGAATGCGAACGGGACGGCTCGCGCGAGACTGCTTTCACATTGCACAAGCCCGGTAAGGGTTGCATTTTGGCGCGGATGCACGTTGTTCCGTCCGTTCTCAATTTTCGGCCCGTCCGCAAATTGCACTTCCCTGCCGATTCGCAACTGTTACCGTGTATGAACCTCTCCACCATGTCTTACCAGGAGGTGCACCGATGCGTACCGCACGTCAACTGGCCGATGAAGTTTGGGAAGCGCAACAAGAATCGTGGGAATTCGACGATCCGACCTCGTCGATCCTCGCGGCCGAGAAACTCAACCCGGAAGACGAACGCGCCGTGCGGCGGATTACCGCCGCGAACGGGTAC
>JBBQWA010000450.1:0-2964 GCA_038211045.1 Gemmatales bacterium | reverse complement strand
AACGTGCCGCTGCTTTCCATCATGGTTTGGAGCGGCATGTTGATCTATTGGGCGTACGACCCTTACAAAATCTCCGTTGGCGGGGTCGTGCTGTTCAAATTCTTTCCCGATTGGTTCTACCGAACGTTCGATCTCGAAAGCGGCCTCGCCACCGGCATGGCGTACCACTTCGCCTTCATGTGGTTGTTCGCATTCAACGGATTCGTATACGTCGCCTACACGTTTTGGTCGGGGCATTGGCGCGAGTTGAAACCGAATCGTCGAACTCCGGTCGAAGCTTTCCAGGTGGTGTTGCACGATTTGAAACTTCGCAACGCGCCGTTGCCATCGGGGAAATTCAACGCTGCCCAGAAGCTCGCCTACACGGGTGTGATTCTGATGGGGGCCGGATCGTTGATTTCCGGCTTGGCGATCTACAAGCCGACGCAATTGTGGTGGCTCACCGGCCTTCTCGGCAGCTACCAAACTGCACGGCTCATCCACTTCGCGCTCACCATCGGGTACTGCCTGTTTTTCGTCATCCACATCAGTCAAGTGATCAAGGCCGGGTGGAACAACTTCCGCAGTATGGTGACCGGCTACGAAATCGTTCCCAAAACCGAAGAGGCTCCGATTCATGGCTCCGCAACAACCCACTCCCCAGCGTGAAATCCCCTTGGAAGCGATGGGCAAACGCACGCGGCGGGCTTTTTTAGTCGGGGGAATCGCCGCCGGGGCGGGCTTCGCCGGTTGGCGTTGGCTGCGTACGCGCGGCGCGGTCGATGGGATTCCGTGGCCACTGCGGAAAGCCCACGAAGCCAACGGCTGGATCGGCCGCAGGCTGTATTCCAACGATCGCTTGGCCCCGGAGTTTCCCCCGGCAATGGCCGGGGAACCGATGGTGAACGGCGGAGTGGGCGAACCCGCTGCACCTGCAAGTTCCGATTGGATTTTGAACGTCGAACAGCGGGGGAGTGCCCTGCGAACATTCCGTTCCACCGATGCCACGGCGTTGCCGCGGGTGACGATGACCACCGAATTCAAGTGCATCGAAGGTTGGAGTCAGATCGTCACTTGGAGCGGCGTGCGGTTGGTGGATTTCATGACGGCCCACAACCTCGGCCGCAAACCGGATGGTTCATTCTTCGACTACGCTTCGCTCACGACCGAGAACGGAAAATACTACGTCGGTTTGGATATTGCGAGTGCCATGCACCCGCAAACGCTCTTGTGCGATTCGATGAACGGCGCCCCGCTGGCACAAGCCCACGGTGCCCCGCTGAGATTGATCCTCACGGTGAAGTACGGGATCAAGAACATCAAGTGGTTGAACCGGATTCGATTCCAAGACGAACGCCCGGCCGATTACTGGGCCGAGCGAGGCTACGACTGGTATTCGGGCTTGTAGTATTCATTCTAACACTCACACGGAGAAAGTCCCATGCCTCGAAACTCAATGCTCGCTATGTTCGGGGGGATCATCCTCACCGTAGGTTTGATCGCGGGTTGCTCCGCCGATGGCGGGGAGAAACCCGGGAAGTTGCCGGTGGATAAGCTCGCCGAGATGGCGATGCCCGAGTTCGTAGGCATCGAAACTTGGATCAATTCCAAGCCGATCGCCGCGAAGGATTTGAAAGGGAAGGTGACCGTGGTTCACTTCTGGACGAACGGTTGCATCAACTGCGTTCACAACTACCCGCACTACCGCGCTTGGACGGACAAATACATGAACAACGATTCGCTCGTGATCGTCGGCGTTCACAGCCCCGAGTTCGATTCGGAAAGGGATTTGGATCGCTTGAAGAAGCGGGCCACCGAGAACAAACTCGCGTTCCCCATCGCCGTGGATAACAAGATGGAAACTTGGAAAGCATGGGGCAACCGCTATTGGCCCTGCGTGTACCTCGTGGATAAAGCGGGGAAAGTTCGCCACCGCATCGAAGGCGAACTCGGCGACGACGGGGTGAAGAAAGCCACCGCTCAGATCGATGCACTGCTCGCCGAGAAATCGCCCACTTCAAAATGATTCCACCGGTGGCATCGCAATGCGAATCGTGATAGCTTCACGGGCAACCTCCTCCCCCCACGAGCTTGCCCCATGATTCGCTTCGCACTGCTGCTCGCTATCGCAACGCCCACCTTCGCTGCGGAATCCAAACCGAACGTCATCATTGTGATGACCGACGAGAAAGCCCTTGGCGACAAATACGATGTTCCCGAAAAGAAAGGCGTGAGCAAGGATTTCCCCACGATTGCGAAAGCGAAAGTGGAGATCGCCGGAGTCAAAGGCGAAGTCTCCGCAGATCCCAAAGCGCTCGGTGCGACGGTGAATGTGACTCTGCCGAAAGGCAAAACCGTTCTCAAAGCCTGGTTCCAAGATGCGGAGGGGAAGGATCTGGTCGGAGCGTTCTTCGTCTATGTGAGCAAGAAGTGATCGATCCGTTCGCATGTTCGCCTGCTACTTTGCGACCGGCGGGGGCGGCCCGGCATTCTGATCCGTCCCTTGGGGGCGCTTTTCATCGCCCGGAAATTTCTTCACCTTGAGTTGCAATCCGGAACGGTTCCGGCTGCGTTCCCCCGAATCCAAACCCGGCGGAGTACTGCGCCAACCATCGTTCGGATTCTTGAATTCGATCGCGTTGCCATCGGGATACGAATAGGGTTTGGGCGGTTTCGCTTCGCTTTTTGGATCGATTTTCGTGGTGGGGGTGAACGCCCCGTTTTGTCCGATTCGGTAACCTTCGTTGAACATTTTAATCATTTCGCAACGATCAAAGTTCGTGCTGTTGTTGGTCGTTTTGAATTCGGCAGGGATCGCCGTGGAGAAGAAGTCCATCCCGCTGAGGGAACAATAGGTGTAGAAGCGGTACAAGTCGCCGCGGGTATTTGCGTACATCAGATTGGATACAGCTGCACTAACAACGGCAATCGTTCGCGGTTTCACCCCTTCGGGATCGGGGTAGTATTTGCCCGCCACCAAGGCGT
>JBBQWA010000449.1:0-2983 GCA_038211045.1 Gemmatales bacterium | reverse complement strand
GAGTGGCGGGAATCTCGAAACTTACGCTGCGTGTACAGTCCACGACATGAATAGAGATAGGTTTCTGAAAAAAGAAAAACAAAGGCACCGCGGTACGTTATCGATCACGGTGCATAGTAACCAAATTGTCAGTAGGGACTTTTGAAAAGCTAAATTGAGGTTGCTGGATTAACTCTTGAACAATTCGTCAAATTAGCGAACCTGTAGGCGATCTTTATCCGTTCATAATGGATAGCACGAAGTCTCTGCAAAATTTGTATGCCGTAATGTGTGCGTGCTGATCGCTGAAGTATATGCGATGGGGATTCAGACAAGGTTCGGCAAGCCGATCGCGACTTGCACAAATACTTCTTTCTTCTTTCGTTGCACAACAACCCTGACTTGCAGGGGGTTCAAGTGCAAAGCCCCACCAATCGGAACAAACACCCTAGTTTCGCAGTCGATTCCCCCAGCTTCGCCATTTCACTACCGCGAGCCCACCCGCAGATTCGATAAATCCCGCAGAGCTTGCCAAGTGCCCCTGCGGAGACGGTCATGA
This sequence comes from Gemmatales bacterium, assembly GCA_038211045.1. Taxonomy (GTDB): domain Bacteria; phylum Planctomycetota; class Planctomycetia; order Gemmatales; family Gemmataceae; genus JALHQU01. Next base: position 2,445 of record JBBQWA010000449.1, on the reverse strand, counting down.
GAATCGCCGCACTCACCCTGAGTTGCCTGACCTTCGCGATTTGCCATTCTGCCGGGATTCGCGGGGCGATGCCCGAAGAGGAATTTGATCATTTGCGGGCGGCGGCATTGCTCGTGGATCGCGGGGAGATTGCCCCGGCCATCCCTCATTTGAAAGCCCATTTGAAACGCCATCCGGATGCCCCGATGATCCGGGCGTACTTGGCGGAGTTGCTTCTGAAAGTCGGGCACGAGGCCGAAGCGAAAACGCACTACGAACAGTTCGTTCGGGATGCCGCGGAGCAAGAGGGGTTGGCGAAACATCACCTCGTTCACGCCCATACCAAACTCATGGAGATCGCCGCAGAAGCGGACGATACTTACCTCGAACAATACCACCGCGGCGTGGCGCTGTACCACTTGGCGTCGCCCGCATCGGATGGTGGGGATGCGTGGAACGAATCGACATTGCACAAAGCCGCAACCGCATTGAACGCGGCAATTGCCGCCGACGGGAACGATCCGCGTCCGTTGCTCCCGCTGATGGAAGTTCAACTCCGGATGGATCAACCCGGCGCCGCCCGGCAAACCCGTTTGGCACTCCTCGCATCGCTTTCCGATCCGCGGTGGTCGGCCAACGAGCGAGAACGGATTCGCAACGCCGGTTGAAATGAAAAAAGCCGACGGAGCAAGCCCGTCGGCTTCGGGTGAGTTGCGGGAAGATTAGAGCGGGCCTCGCAATTCGGAGCGTTTATTCTCCGCAGATCCAAAGAGCGGCCGCAGATGACGCGGATCGTCCGCAGATCAAATCGGATCAGAATGAGTTGACCTCGGCATTGGGCTCGTCCCGGAACCTGTCGGGTTGAAGTTTTCTCCGATCCGGGTTTCATCTGCGTGGCATCCGCGTCATCTGCGAACCTTACCGCCGCAGCCTTCATTCCGTTCTGCCATACCGCCAAGGATTGTTTGATCCACCGGGGCGACTTCGTAGCCGAGGTTTGCGAGCATCGCGCCGAGTTCATCGACGGTGGGTTGCTTACTGACCACCTTGGTGGGTGCCGGCTTCGGGCCGGGAGCCGTTACGGAATCGGGGGTGAGCGGAAACTGGCTTTGAGCGTGAACGCTACCGAAGGCGAGGGCGGCCGAAGCCAGCCCCAGCAGGAAAAAGGCAATGGAATCGATTTACAGTTAAACCAACAGTTCCTTCACCACTTCCCCGTGGACGTCGGTCAGGCGGAAATCACGGCCTTGGAAGCGGTATGTAAGCTTCGTGTGATCGAGGCCCAACTGGTTCAAAATCGTCGCCTGCAAATCGTGAACGTGAACCGGGTTCTCCGTGACGTTGTAGCCGATGCCATCGGTCGCGCCGTGAATGTACCCGGCCTTGGTTCCGCCCCCGGCGATCCACATCGTATAGGCATCGATGTGGTGATCGCGGCCGATGGTGGCCCGCGGTTCACCCATCGGCGTGCGGCCGAATTCGCCCCCCCAGATGACGAGAGTATCGTCGAGCAGGCCACGTTGCTTCAGATCCTTCACGAGGGCCGCGCTGCCTTGATCGACTTCCTTGCAGATGTTATCGAGCGATTTGCCGAGATCGAGCGGGCCGCCGTGGTGATCCCAATCGGTGTGGTACAGTTGAACGAAGCGAACGCCGCGTTCGATCATCCGCCGGGCCAGCAAGCAGTTCGCGGCGTACGAAGGCTTGCCTTGTTCGACGCCGTACATTTCCAATGTCTTCTTATCTTCCTTGGATAGATCCATCAGTTCCGGTGCGGCGCTCTGCATCTTGTACGCAGTCTCATACGCGGCGATGCGCGTTTGAATCTCCGGATCGTGCACGTCCGCATGGCGGAGCGTATTCAGATCGCGCACGGCATCGATAAAATCGGCTTGGGCTTTGTCGCTGATGCCCTCCGGGGTTTTCAAATCGAGGATCGGCGCTGGGCCTTTAAGGAACGGCACGCCTTGGTGCAAGCTGGGCAGGAAGCCGGAGGAGTAAAGCGAGGCTCCACCGCGCGGCCCGCGCGGCCCGGATTGCAGCACCACGAACCCCGGAAGGTTCGCCGATTCCGAACCGATGCCGTAGGTGATCCACGCCCCCATGCTGGGCCGGCCGAACTGCGGGCTGCCGGTGTTCACGAAGCATTTGGCCGGGCCGTGATTGAACACATCGGTCTTCATGCTGCGGATCCACGTGACGTCGTCCGCGATGCTGCGGTGGTGCGGCAGCAGTTCGCCAATGTCCATACCGCATTTCCCGGCTTTAGCGAACTTGCGGTTGCAGCCCAATACCGTCGGTTTACCTTTGAGGAAAGCAAAACGTTTGCCTTCGATGTACGATTGCGGCACTTCTTTGCCGTGGAGATCGTTCAGTTCGGGCTTCGGCGTGAAGAGTTCGAGTTGGCTCGGCCCTCCTGCCATGAACAGGAAGATCACCCGCTTCGCCTTGGCCGGAAAGTGCCCC
>JBBQWA010000448.1:0-3002 GCA_038211045.1 Gemmatales bacterium | reverse complement strand
GATCAAGACGTTGCTCAGCGGATTCGGCAGCCAAGATACGCACGAAACGCTGAACACGTTCCAATGGGGGCCGGACGGCTGGCTCTACGGCCTCCACGGCATCTACACGCAATCGAACGTGAAATCAGAGCCGGAAGCGTTAGCGACGGACAAGATTAAGGAACCGGTCGCTGACGCTCGCGGCTCTGAAGGAGTGAAGATGAACGCTGCCGTATGGCGATTCCACCCCAAGACGCACAAGTTCGAAATCTTCTCCGAGGGTACTTCGAACCCTTGGGGCATGGATTGGCGCAACACCGACGGCCAATTCATCCTCGCCAGTTGCGTGATTCCGCACCTCTACCACATGGTGCCCGGCGGCATCTACAAGCGGCAGGGGGGCACGAGCTACAACCCCTACGCCTACGGGTACATTCAGGAGATTTCCGATCACACGTTCCACAAGGAAAGCGGTTGGGCCCACGCCGGGCTGGTTTCGCTGGATGTGCCGCACATGCCCGAACGTTTCCGCAACAGCGTGATCTTCGGCAGCATCCACGGGTGCAGCCTGAAGCAGAACATCCTGAAGCCCAATGGCAGCAGCTACACCGCGAGCCGTGGCGACGACTTCCTGACCAGCGGCGACAAGAACGTGCGGCCGATCAATCTCCGCTGGGGGCCGCACGGCGACATCTACATGATCGACTGGCACGACCAGAACCCATGCCACCAGGCCGTCGCCGGGAGTTGGGACTACGAACGCGGCCGCGTGTACCGGATACAATTGAAGGATCGCAAAGGCGGGAAGCCCGAGGATTTTGGGAAGAACAACGCGAACCAGCTTGTTGAGTTGCTCTCGCATTCCGACCCGTATACCTACCGTACCGCCTTGCGTTTGGCGGCCGAGACAGACTCCGAAAACCGACAGAAACTCTACACCGCTCTTTCCAACAAAGCCGAAACGATGAATCCGCTCCGTGCGACCTTGGCGGAATGGGTGACGAACGGCATCTCCAAAACCGCCGTGGCTACTTTCAAAGGCGATGTGTTCTTGCGTAGCGCGAAGCAATCCGGTTCGGCAGCCATGAACTTGCGGTTGCGAGAAGGAGTGGAATCGGGACACGTCGAGCAAAACCTGATCCGTGAATACTCTTTCGCTGCGAACGAGGACTCAAAACCAGAGATCCGACGGGAACTCGCTTCCGCCGCGATTCGCCTTGGAGAGAAGCTCGACGTTACCGAACTCCTCCACGCCTTGATGAAGCATCCCGAAGATGCGAAAGACCCGCTGATTCCCAACCTCGTCTGGATCGCCTACGAGAAGTCGGTTTTTCAGAGCCGCGAGCGTCAGCGACCGGTACCGAACGCCGACCCGAACGTAAAATCGAAGATCGTCGCTGACGCTTCCGGCTCGATAAAACTGGTTGCGGAATTGCAATTCCTCGCCGAGCAATCGCCGACGAACGAATTCATTCGTGATACCATCGTTCCCAAGGTGATGCGACGGCTGGTGGCTACGAACAAGCACGAAGATCTCGAGTTGTGCCTCAAGTACCTTTCCGATGTAAAAGACTCCAACACCCGCGAGAAGGCACTCGACGGCTTGGTGCTCGCTTTCAAAGGTCAAACCGTCGCCCCACCGAAGAATTGGGCTGCACTGCAAGCGGAACTCCGCAAGGATGCCAAGCTGGTGCCATTGGTGAACAAGCTGGCCGTGAACTTCCGCGATCCCGCCGCGCTCAAGCGTGCCTTGGCCGTGCTGCAAGACGTGAAACTCCCGGCTGCCGAGCGTACCGAAGCACTGCGGCAAACCATTCTGCTGCAAGCGGCCAATTCCGAAACGATCCTCCTCAACCTTATCGCCAAGGATGCGTCCGAGCTGGTGCGCATCGAAGCGGTACGGTTGCTTCCTTCACTCGAAAAAGCCACACTCGGCGACGATGTGTTGAAACTCTGGAAGGAGTTTTCCCCCGCGGTGCGTAGTGAAGCAGTGCAATCGCTGGCGGCGAGGAAGCCGTGGGCCGTGGCATTGTTGAAGGCGATGGAGAAGAAGGCCATCGAACGCACGCTCCTCACCGACAACACCGTGTTGAAGATGCAGGCGTTCAACGATGCCGAGATCAACGCTTTGATTGAGAAAGCATGGGGCCGCACCCGGCCAACGCCCGCCGAGTTGAACAAGATCATCGACGCGACCCGCAGTAAGCTCGATGAAACGCCCGCATCGTTCGCCCGTGGGAAAGCGGTGTTTGAAGCACAGTGTATCAAGTGCCATAAGTTCGACGGCAAAGGTGTTGAAGTCGGCCCGGCTCTCGATGGTGCAGGCCGCGATATCGAGTACCTTCTGGCGAACGTCATCGACCCGAACCGCGTGATCGGCGCCCCGTACTTCCTGCGCACGGTGAACACCATTGATGGCCGCGTCGAGCAGGGGTTGTTGGCCGAGGAGGATGAGAACAGCATCACGCTGAAGGTGGAGAACGCGCTGCTGAAGAAGTTCCAGAAGAAGGATTTGGAAGGGCCGGTGAAGGTGCAGGAGAAGTCCATGATGCCCGAGGGGCTGACTGCCGGGATGACGCCGCAGAACTTCCGCGACCTCATCCGCTACGTGATGGCCCACCCGTACCTGAGCGAGGTGACGGTGAACGGCAAACCGCTGAGTTCGGGCGTAACGGGGAGAATTCCGCTGCCGATGGAGAAGGAAATTACCATCGAGGCGGAGTTCACCGCGAACGATGCGTTCAAAACGAAGTTGCTGGTCGGCGCGAGCAATGCCTTCACCGTGAAACTCGATGGCAAGCCCCTCGGCAAAGGCACCGGTAGCGAAACCATCGATGTGGAATTGCCGAAGGGCAAGCACACGCTGACGTTCACCACATCGAATAGTTCCGCGAGCGGTGCGGCGAACTTGCGTTTCCTCGACCCGGATCGCAAGCTGAGCTACCCGGAGGCGAAGTGATGATCGACGTGGAAGATGCGCTCCGGATAGTGCTCGAACATGCCCGGAGGCAACCGGTGTTGGT
>JBBQWA010000447.1:0-3003 GCA_038211045.1 Gemmatales bacterium | reverse complement strand
CGCAATCGAGTCGTCCAAAGTTAGGTCTCTCTTTACCCTCTCCCCTTGAGGGAGAGGGTCGCTTCGAACGAAGCGAGAAGCGGGGTCAGAACGGCAAATCGAAGAACCCTTCTCCCGGTTCGCTGCGCGAACCACCCTCTCCCACGAGGGCAACGCCGTTGCGGATTTATCGTCTACATACACCGATGTGAAATCCATTCAAAACACGGGCGATACGTCCGCAACGGCGTTGCCCTACGGGGAGAGGACAGATGACGCTCTGCCGTTCGCCGGATCAATCGGCGCGTCAGAGACAATACCCCGCAGCGAGTTGCAAATATCGAGCATTGATGATTCGGGTGCGGGCCACATCCTCTTCGCTCACACTGCGGATCACCCGGCCGGGGAGGCCCATCACCAAACTCCGCGGCGGTACGATCATCCCCGGCGGCACCACGCACCCGGCCGCGATAATACACTCTTCGCCGATAATGGAACCGGTGAGCAGCTTCGCCCCGATACCGATGAGCGAACCCGCACCGATCCGGGCGCCGTGCAACACCGCCGCATGGCCGACCACCACGTTCGCTTCCACGATCAACGGCACGCCGAAATCGCAATGGGCAATGGCACCGTCTTGAAGATTCGCGTTCTCCCCCAAGGTGATCGGCGCGACGTCGCCGCGCACCACCGCCCCGAACCAGATATTCACCCCCGCGGCCATTCGCACATCCCCCACCACGATGGCGGACGACGCGAGGAAAACGCCTTCGGCGGTGCGTGTGAAGTGCGGCATGGGAATATTCTCGGTTTACGCGGTCATCATCGCTTCGAGCCGATTGGCCTATTTTCTCCGAGAGGACTTTCCGGAGATTGTACTATGCGTGGCCGAGGTGGATTTCCACGGCCGGCGGACAAGGGGTGCGAGCAAGCGGAGTTATCTTGGAGGGATTCACAAGTTCAAGAGTTGCGTTCATCGATTAGCCTCAAAAACCAAAAACAGTATCAACTGGGCGAATGATAACAAAAAAGCGGAGGTGTTACCCTCCGCTTGGCCGTTGCACTTGATCAATCTCAATACACGCCGCCGACATCCACCTTGGCCGCTTCGCCGGCCTTGCCGCCGCCGTAACGGGCGTGCCAGCCTTCGGCGGCCCGCATGCCGCCGAGGTCTTCGCTCGTGAGGCCGTACTTGGCGAACCACGGCGTGCCCGTGCGAACGATCGCGTCGGTTTCCGTCACGCGGCGGACGCACTCGGTATCGGCGAACTTCTGCCGCTCTTCCGGCGTCTTGTAGGTGAAGAATTCTTTCCAGAACGCCCGGCCGCCGAGGATGCCACTGGCCCCGGCCTTCATAGCCATTTCCACTTGCTTCTTGTACAGGTCGTAATCGACCCCGGCGCTGAGCAGCACCCACGGCTTCACGCAAGCATCGTTGAGCTTCTTCAGGTTATCGACGAGAACCGCGTCCGATTCGTGGCCGAAGGTGCCGGGGAACTCGCTCTTGTACACATCGCAGTAGCGGCTGAGGTACTTGGCGCTGTCGATGACGGTGTTGGCCTTGCGGTCGAGCTTGCTCTTGCTGTCGTCCTTCTCGTTGTTGTAGGCGAAGTGAATCGGTTCGAGCAGGAAGAGAATGTCGTGCTTGATGCACTCGTTGTAGATTTCGAGGGTGAACTGGAAGTTGCGTTCGGCGCTGTCGTATTCGCCGGGTTCGAACTGGGCCAGCAGTTTCACGGCGTCGGCGCCGGCGCGCTTGATCTTGGCCACGCTCCAACCCGGTTCGACTTCGCCGCAAGGGGCGCCGGCCGCGTTCTTGGTGGCGCCGCTCTTCTCGACGCGGACGAGCAGGCCGGTGCTGGCGGGCACGACGTGTGCCGCGACCGTGCTCCAGTAGCCGTAGTAGCCGTCCACGAGCAAGCCGGAGCAGTACGGCGAAAGCGACTTCGAGAGCATCACCTTGGCGTCGGCCACTTCGGCGTAGGTCGGCTCATTGCCGGTCGCCTTCTTCATCATCGACATCATGGAGCTGTTCTGATCGGTGGCCACCATCGTCAGCGTACCGTTGGGGTTGCTGATGCGCTGCAGGCCACGTAGCTTGCCGGGGGTGAGGCCGAGGCCGAGCAGGCGTGTCACGGAAGTAGACATCGAACGGAGCTCCGAATGCGGGAAGGCTGAGAGGAAGGATTTATCTTAGCGATGAGATACTTCCGCGGCAGCGCAGCGGAGACGGTACATCCAGATCGTTAGATTCGTCCTGCCAACCATTCAACCGGTAGAGTGCAGTTGATTCAACGCGCTCGCTCTCGCAAGAGAATTCGCACTTGCATCAGTCCCTTAACGAGTTCTTGGCGGGAACCATCCGGCGGGTTCGGCAGCGCGGAGAATTCCTCGGCGCGCATCAGTTTCTCGGCAACGGCGGGCATCTCGATTACCTCCCTCTCGAAACCATCGATTCCTTCTAGCATACCGCTTCGGCCACTCTCACGGAACCCACATGCACTATCACCAAGTTCTCGATACCGGCGAACTCGGGGGCGGCAACCTGTACGCCCTCGCCATCGCCGAACGCTTGAAGGCGCAGGGCGAATCCGCTCCCGTCTGGATCGGCGGGGGCGGCCCGGCCCTCGCGGAAACCGAACGGCGCGGGCTACCGCCTCGGAGCTTCGACCAGAACCGCCTCCGCGGGGGCGGCATCCGAGCGATCCTCGAACTCGGTAAACTCGCCTGGCGTTTCCGCAGGGAAAAGGGTTTGGTTCACAACAGTTCGGTACACACTTACGGCCTGATGTCGCGGGCCTACTCGGCGGCCGGGATTCGTACCGTGGCCCATGTGCAAATCGAATCGAACGCGGAATCCTACCGTTGGGCGTTCCGCAAGCCGCCGACGGCGATTGTCACCTGCGCCCAATTCCTCGTGAAGCAACTGGAAGAAGCGTTGCCCGCCGAGACGTGGAAAACCTGCCGGATCGTCGCCGTGCCGAACTCGGTCGATGTGGCCCGGTTCTTTCGGGGCGATCGCGC
>JBBQWA010000446.1:0-3024 GCA_038211045.1 Gemmatales bacterium | reverse complement strand
ACAGACGACTCTTGCACTCTGGCGGCGGTTCGAAACTTATGATGCCTCCCGGAGTTTCCTCGCTTGGGCTTGCGGCGTGGCCCGTTTGGAAGCGGCCACATGGCTCCGTAAGCGGAGCCGCGACCGACTCCGCTTTTCCGATGACCTCACGCAATTGCTGATCGACTCCTTTGCGGAGATTGACGACCGAGAAATCAGCGACCGCCAGGCCGCGTTGCCGGGTTGCCTGGAGACGCTGGACGAACCCAATCGCCGGTTGATCGCGGAGTGTTATGAACGCGGCACCGAGGTTGCGGTGATCGCTCAACGGCTCGGCCGCACAGCATCGAGTGTTCACAACACGCTCCACCGCATCCGGCGGATGTTATTCGAGTGCATCGAACGCAAGATCGCTCACACGGCGAGGGAATGAATCATGTCAGAGATGTTTCCAGTGTCCGACCACCTTCGCAATTTGATCGATGCCTATCTCGACGGGTCGATGGACGAACCCGGACTCCAGGAGTTAGAGGATGCACTGAAAACCGATGCTTCGGCGCGACGGTACTTCGCACGATACTCGCAGACGCATACCGATCTCGCATTGGAACTCGCGGCACGCAATGCCGGAGAAAGGGCATTGAGTCAGATTGTCGATCCCCCCGCTAAACCTGTGGTCTTACCTTCCCGACAGTATGGATCGCGGCCTTCGTTTCGCTGGATGATGGCGGCTTCGCTGATCTTTGGTATGGTTCTCGGTGGCGGGGTCGTCGGGTTATTGGCGTCTACGGCCACACCGAAGACGCTGCAGGCGAAGCTACCGAGGACGCTGGCTCTCGACTTCCAATCGCCCCGACCATCCACCTTGACGGACGCAACCGGCTTGGGCACTGGCTTCACCCATCGCCTACCCGGCACGGGGGTTGGACTCCCTGCGAACGATCCGAATTGGAAACTCTCGGCGGCGGACGGGCGGTTCGAACTCACCGCGACCGCCAGCGATTTGAACACGAGGTTCCGTCTGGAGGAAGCGGAGTTTCCCGGCATACGGCTGGCAGACCTCGGCTTCACCGGCCCCGAAGATTTTGAGGTGGCCGTGACCCTCCAGGACATTCCCAAGATGGAATTCGTAGGGCAGTTCGGCGTGTTCGCCGGTGTATCGAGCGATTGGACCATCCGCGGCGGGCTGGTCAGTCAGCGCGATCCGGCGGCTTATCGGCACTTCGCCGTGAATACTCGGGACGGCCGCGACAAAGACGCCTATTTCGTCGGCCTCGGCACCCCCGGCGACGAAATCCGTATTCAACTCAACCGCACTGGCGGCAAATACACGATGTCCGTGGAGAACCGCACGTCCGGGGCGACGAGTACGCTAGCGATCCGCCATCCGGAATTCCTCGACGGGCGGGCGGATATCGTTGTCGGCGTTTTTGCGGGCGATCCCCGCGGCGACGACCACACAAAGGTTCGGTTCAGTAAGGTTGCCGCGACGGTTTGGGTGCCAACCAAGAGATGAAACGCCCTCGAAGTAGTTATTAGTAATCTCCCAGTGCGTTTCCGTCCGAACGGCGAGCGAGGTTGCGTAACATGTCGAGAGCAATGTTGTACGTCACAAATCGAACAGAGCCATCGCACAATAAACTGTAGAATCCGCCCGAATGTGATGAACCGAACCTGGCATCGGCCCCAGTTCGGTTGATATTTTCCACTTGGTTTTTCATCGGTGGGTTCGCGGTCGTCCGCAGTACATCCTCATCCCAGCCGGGGTTGGCCCAAGACTCATTATCCCCACCGTATGCGCTCGAGTACGTTGTCGCCGTCTGGAGAGCGACGTTCTTTTCCGCCACCAACAACGTGTTGGATAGACCATCTGTCACGTCGATGAATCGGACTTTCCCGCAATACGATCGTATCGCCACCCCGTCAAACACCGAAAACGACGGCTGAGCGGCCCCGGTGGTACCGGCCCATGTCGCCCCGGCACACATGGCATAATCCAGCCGGTTGGTGGCATTTGTCCGCCGCCCGGAACGCAAGCTCGAGCAATAGTAGAACGAGATCGGCTCGTTCATGATCGATTGCCGTTGAGTGGCGGTGTCTAGCCCGCGCATGTCTTGTCGAATCACCGGGATCAGTTGAAACGCCCAACTATACTCGTCCGGCCACACCCCATAGTTGGCGCCGCGATTGTACCACTCGTTACTCGATCCCGGCCAATTCGAGGGTAGCCCACTTGCTGGCTGCGGGTTTGCCGGGGCAACAGCCGCCCCTGTTTCCGGCCATTGCAGCGGATCCTGGCTGGCGTTTTTGCCGGCCCACGGGAACTTCCCCTGCTCGTCATGGTACAAGTGTAATGCCAAGCCCATCTGTTTCAGATTGTTCGAGCACTTTACGCGGTTGGCGGCTTCGCGAACCTTTTGTACGGCCGGCAACAGCAGGCCAATCAGGATTCCTATGATGGTAATCACGATCAGCAGTTCAAGCAGCGTGAACCCGGAGAACCAGTTCGATTTATCCCGCCGGCGCTTCATATGCGATTCCAAGATGTTCATGGGCGACTCCGCATTGTGGAAAACAGGCCATGATCGGCTGCATATAGTCTGCAAGCCCGCAGCGTGAGTCATGTGAAAATAGCATGAAGGATCGTCGATTGTTGCGGTAAAAGAATCTCGCAAATTCCGGATGAATTTACAAAGGTATTGGACGGAGTAGAATGCGTGAAGTACACCCGGAGCATAACCCATGTCGTTGTCGAGCATCCGCAACCATTTTGCTGTCTCGCTTTTGCTGGTGTTTCTGCTGGCCCTAGCCAACACTGTCTCGGCTCAAACCGTTCTGGTGAAGCCTTACGTACAACCCGGCGACAGCAGCACGACAGACAAGTCCGATTCAAAACGGCTCTGTTGGCTGACCGATCAGACGCCCGGCGAATTCACGGTCGAATACGAATACTCCGGCGGCAAACCCTCGACCGCGAAACCGGAGCGGATCGCCCTCGATTTCGAGAAGTTGATCGATCCGAAGAAGGCCGTTCCGAAGGAGAAG
>JBBQWA010000445.1:0-3044 GCA_038211045.1 Gemmatales bacterium | reverse complement strand
GACGGGCGTCGTGCGTGTGGCGAAGTACTTCCGGCGTTCGCCCGAGTTCCTCGGCCCCGACGACATCCGCGCGTTCCAACTGGAACTCCTGAAACGCAAGGTCTCGTGGTGCCAGTTCAACCAGACCGTCTGCGCCCTGCGGTTCTTGTACGCGGTGACACTGAGCCGACCCGAGATGGTCGGCTATATTCCGTTCGGCAAGCGGCGAGAGGGGCTTTTAAAACCCATCAAAACCCCTCTCCCCGTCCCGAAACGGGACGACCCTCTCCCCAACGGGCGAGAGGGTATAAATCTAGCCGCTGCTCGCCTTATCGCACCGTGAGTGCCAGCAATTCTCCGTTCCACAATTCGAGTTGGTGTTCTTTCGAGAAGTGCGTTCGATAGGTGGCGAAGCAACGTTCGCGCAGGGCCGCGAGGGCCGAAGGGTTCAAGGAAAGGGTTCGTAACTCCGCCGCGACCCGCGGCAGATTCTCCGGGGTGAGCACCCAGCCGACGTGGTACTCGGAAATCCAACGGGCGATGGCGGGATCGGGGGAACCCGCGAAGAGCACGCCGCGGCCAGCGGCGAGAGCGCCGAAGAATTTGCTGGGCACCACGGTGCCCGTCCATTCCGGTCGCAGGCTGACGAGGTGGAGATCGCACGCCGTGAGGCGCTTTTCGAGTTCCGCTTCCGGGGCGAACCCGGCAAAGGTCACGTTGGTATCGTCGGCGGTCACGGCCTTCTTCAGTTCGTCCGAACGATTGCCACGGCCGGCAAAGCAGAACTTCACGGGGGAATCGCGGAGCAAACGGGCGAGTGCGAGGAACTCCTCGTAGGTGTGGGCGCGGCCGAAGGTGCCGGAATAGAGCAACCCCAAACCGGCACTCGCACCGAAGAGTTTTTCGCGCACCTCTGAATCGGGCAAACTCACGTTCGCAGGTTCGATCAACGCCCACGGGGTGAGCGTCGCGGTCTTCGCCGGGCTGCCGTAGGCTTTCAGGAGTTTCGCCATGCACGAGCCGAGGTCGGCGATGAGATCGCACTTCCGGTACGCCCGCTCCAGTAGCCGTTTCAACAACCTCACCGGCAGTGCGCTTTCTTTCACCATCCCCTCGGCCACGGCCGCTTCGGGGTACAAATCGTGGCACCAATGCACGATCTTCGCTTCGGGGCGGAAGAACTTCCACGGCAGCGCGACGAGTACGCTCAGGATCGGATCGGTTCCTACCACCATCACTTCGCCCATGTGCCGGGGCATGGTGAAGGCCCGCCAACTCCAGCCCGCCAGCATGAACGCGGCGTTGAGAATCCGGCCTTTGCCGGACGATTGTTTGAGGTTCGGCCGCCAGACGCGATCGATGCTGCCGCCGGGCCACGTTTCGGAAAGTGGATGCGTGATCGTTTCATCGCGGCAACCGCGATGGCAGGGCATGGCCACCACGTTCCAACCGCGCGCGGTCATTCCCTCGGCGATATCCGAGAAGAGCCGGGCGCTCACCACGTCGTCCGGGTGGAAGTAGTGGTAGAGGAGCGTAAGGTGTTTCATCGTGCGTGCGTTGGTGTGTAGTGTGCGATTCTCAGCCTCAGCGAATTTCGGGGGCCAAGCGCTCGGCCACGGCTCGATTGCCCAGCGGGTTGAGGTGAACGGCGTCTCGAAACAGCGAATCCACATCGGGGCGGCCGTTCCAGTCATTTCGCAAATTCACCACCGGCACAGCCAATTCCCGGCAGCGTTCGAGAAACGTGGCACGCCAGCGTTCCCGATCCGGATCTGCGGGGGTGGTACCGGTCACTTCGGATTGATCGGGCGTGTGCAGCACGATGGGGCTTGCCCCCGATTCTCGAATTTGGCGAACCATACCCGTGAAGGTTTCGAGGTTCTCGGCGAAGCTCGTATCGTCCGGCTTGGAACCCGGTGGCGGTGGGCCTTCTGCGGGAGGCGGGAACAATCTTGGGCGGACGTAGCGGGTGAACAATTCCAACAGTGCAGCAGGTGGATTGCGGTTGGGATAGCTTTCGTGTTTGCCGACGACATCCCCGGTGGAAGTTTCCTGCTTCAGATCGTGCGAACCGATCTGAAGCACCACATATTGGCTACCGAAGGTGCCGAACCGCCGCAGGTACGCGGCTTCGTTGCCAAGGCCCCACGAACCGGCCGAGGCATTGAGAATTTCGACCCCGCCGGGATGGGCCGGGAGCAAGCGGGCGGCCAAAAGCTCCGGATACGTTTCGGTTTGATCGGTCAGGGTTCCGCCGAACGTGACGGAATCGCCGAGGCAGAATACGCGGAGAACGCCGGGAGCCGGTGCGGGGGCAATCGGCCCATTGCGCTGGTGGTAGGAGTTGATTTCCACCCGGCGACCGAAGCGGTTCAGCTTTTGATCGGGCTGGAATATGTAGCCGATTTCGGGATCGCTTTGAACCAGCAAGGGCCTTCCGAAGCCGAAACCCAACCGCAAGACGAGTTCGGCCGCGAGCAGCAATACCGCGACGACGACGAGAAGTCGGAGGAACCTGCGACGCCGTTTGGGTTTCGGCGGCGATGGAGGGTTGGAACCCGCGGTTTCCGACATGGGCAAATAGATCTCTGAGGGTGAACCCGAACCGAGACGAGGATTACTTGTTCTTCTCGTACCAAGCGATCGTCTTCAACAGCCCTTCGCGGAAGTCGGTCTTGGCAGTGAAGCCGAAGCGTTCCTTGGCCCGGGTCACGTCGAGGCAACGGCGGGGTTGGCCGTCCGGCTTGGTGGGATCCCAGCGCAGTTCGCCCCCGAACTTGCAGAGTTCGCAGATCGTCTCGGTGAGTTGGCGGATGGTGATTTCCATGCCGCTGCCGAGGTTCACGGGATCCGGGGAATCGTACTCGGCGGTGGCTTTGGCGATACCTTCCGCAGCGTCGTCCACGTACAGGAATTCCCGGCTGGCGCTGCCGGTGCCCCACACGTCGATGAAAGCTTGTTTGGCTTCGCGGGCGTCGATCACCTTTTTGATAATCGCGGGGATCACGTGGCTCGATTTCGGGTCGAAGTTATCACCGGGGCCGTAGAGGTTCACGGGCAGCAAA
>JBBQWA010000444.1:0-3081 GCA_038211045.1 Gemmatales bacterium | reverse complement strand
CAAGTGGAACGAGGGGGAACGCGCCGAACTGCGGGCCGAACTCGACGCCGCGTTCTTCCTCCTCTACGGCATCTCCCGCGACGACGCCGAATACATCCTCGGCACCTTCCAAGGCTTGAAAGACGATGCGACCGCCAGCTTCGTAGCCGGCGCCATCCCCGAACGGCAGATGATTCTTGATGCCTACGACCGCTTGGCCCCCGGCGAATGACGCCGGGGATTGGCGATGAGTGCCGATCAAGGATTGACGCCGGTCACGGTGGTGATCGCCTCTGTGATTTCGCCATCGATCATTGCGTAACACCGGACGGAATACTTTTGACCGGTGATGAATGTGAAGGGGGAAGTGAGGGTGATCGTCGCCGAGACGATATTCGGCGTACTGTCATCGCGGGGGAGCGTCTCGGTTAAACCGATCTTTACACCGTCTTCGTCGAACACTTCGAGATACAAATTCGCAGCGAGATCGTTCGTAGCGACTGTCACGTCGATGCTCGTGGCACCGTCTGGAACCGTACCTCCCGCTCGAGGGGGAAACGTAATCACGATCAGGGGAGGATTGCCCGGCACGGAAGTGAGGCGGATCGCGTTGGCTACCGGGGGATTCGTAACAGGCATGCGGTACTCACTTGGGGTTATCGGGGATCAAACGGATGTTGCGGAACAACAATTCCGCATTTTCGACGCTTACTCCAAAGCTCGATCCGATTTGCAAATGCCACGGCGGTACGGGTTTCTCGTTCACCCCGAACATCGGCGACATATACAATCGATCGATCTCTGCGTTAGTGAAAGGCGGGAACGGTCGGCCATCCCAATCGGCGGCGAAGGTTCCGTGTCGGATGCGGATTCTCCAACGCCGCCATTTTTCGCCGGCCGGGATCGCAACTGCGGGCTTGGTTTGGACACTCGGCGGAACGATATCGAAGATGCTTCGGGCGGGGGTGAGGGTGCTCCACCGGCAAAGTTGAATCGATCCGATCTCGAGGGTGGGCGTTTCCATCAGAAACGATCTCAGAACGGTGAACCGTTCCTTCCCGTTGTGTTGGGCTTTGTCCATCCCGAAGTTCAAGCCGGCGCCGGAATTCAACCCCGGAAAGCGCGTGAGGAGTACTTCGCCCTCGAAGATCACCGGTGTATCGATGGTGCCGAGACTAAATTCCACGGCCTTCTCACTCGCAGTGCTCAGCATGGCGTAGCCATCGGTGTTCGTTTCAAAATTCCCTTCGCGGCCGGGAAGCGAGTGCGTCGCCACGAGTGGCAGCCCATGCTCGCCGATGAGTACGAGCGTTTCCCCGGCAGCCAGTTTCTCCGCATACGATTTTGCGACCGGTGAGGGTTCCGGGGCCTTGCTCTTCCAAGCGGCGGCGGCCAATCCTACCGCGCAGAACATTGCAAACACCGCGACTGCCGCAGCGATCCGGCGTTTGGCCCGACGCGGGGGCGGGAGTTTCGGGGCCAGAATACTTTCCCCAGCCAGCCAGCGTTCGAGGTCGTCCGCCAACTGTTCCGCACTGGCATATCGGCCCTCGGGGCGCTTCGCCAAGCATTTGCGGGTGATGGCTTCCAAGGCGGGTGGAATGGTCGCATCGTATTTCGAGAACGGCGGGGGCGTATCGAAGCGGATCTGGCGATAGAGTTCGACCGGATCTTCGTGGTGAAACGGCCAAACGGCGGTGAGCAGTTCGTAGAGGATCACCCCGAGGGACCAGATATCGCACGAAGGGGCGTACTCCGTCTTGCGGCCCAGCGTTTGTTCCGGGGGCATGTAGTGCCGGGTGCCGATGGGGGAATTCGTCACGCTCAAATCGGAATCGTTGCCCAACCAAAGTGCGAGGCCGAAATCGGCGACGAACGGTTCGTCGTGTTCATCGATCAAAATGTTTTGGGGTTTGAGGTCGCGGTGCAGCACCCCGGCCTTGTGCAATTCCGCGATGGCCCTCGCAATCTTGGCCATAATGGTGCAGATCGCCCTGCGATCCCCATGCAACCGGCGGGAATGGCGTTGCAACGTGCCGCCGCGGATCAAGGTCATCGTGAAGAACGGCCGCCCTTCCCACGAACCGGCGTCGTAAACATTCACGATGTTGGGGTGCGAAATCAACACCAGCGCCCGGACTTCGCGGGTGAACCGATCTTGGAGGGCTTTTTGATTGACATCGAAGGGGTGCAGAATCTTCAGCGCCACCCGCCGGTCTAACTTGAGGTGGTTGGCCGCGTAAACCATCCCCATTCCGCCGCGGCCGAGCGGGCCGAGGATTTGGTAACCGGGGATTTTCGGCAGCGACTGTTGCGTCGCGGGAACGGGCGTCGAATTCGGATGTTCGGTTTCGAAATCGAACGCGAGCTCTTCTACGGGGGTCACCCCGTACCCCAAATAGGTAACATCGGCGGGAAAAATCGGCTTCACACCGACACGGGTGGGAAGCTCGCTGGAATTGTCGGGAGATTCTTGGGGAGTACGCATAAAATGCCCACAAGTTGACTGTCGGCATACTAGACAATATCGGGCGGAGTTCCAAGGGGAAATTCTTGAAATTGTTTCGGTGGGAAGCGAGATAAATGGGACAGGTATGAACACTTGCCGTATCATGGTTGCCGACGGACGTTGTCCGCCGGTTGGCACTTCCCCAAGGATTGGAGATTCCCCATGCAGCGTTTGCTCCTCGGTATCGGCCTAACGTTCGCGTTCGTCGCCTTCCCGGCGTTCGCCGTCGAAGACAAATTCCCCGATCTCAAAGCCAAGGAATGGGTCAAGCAAGAGAGCGGCATGAAGATGTGGGACGTGAAGGAAGGAAAAGGCGAAGCCGTGAAGGCCGGGGCCAAAGTGACCGTTCACTACACTGGCTGGCTCACCGACGGAACCTCCTTCGATAGCAGCCGCAAGGGGGGTCAACCGATCTCCTTCGGCCTCGATCAAGTGATTAAAGGCTGGGGCACCGGCGTGGTGGGCATGAAACCGGGTGGCGTCCGCCGCCTGATGATCCCGCCCGAACTCGGCTACGGCGCCCGCGGCGCCGGCAATGCCATCCCGCCCAACGCCACGCTGATCTTCGAAATCGAACTGGTGAAGTAATGGTG
>JBBQWA010000443.1:0-3094 GCA_038211045.1 Gemmatales bacterium | reverse complement strand
GTAGCGGAAAACGAATTGCGACCCCAGCCACACTAGGAGCGCAAACGCAACTTCGGGGCGGCAATACCAAGAACGAAGCACAGCGAGGAACCCTCGAACGCGGCGGAAAATTCCGCCCCCGCGAGAATAGAACAGAATTTCCCACCGGGCGCGGCCCAAAAGCGGAAGGCGGGACTTCATTTGCCCTCTTCCCTTGAGGGAGAGGGTGATTCGCGCAGCGAACCGGGAGAGGGGTTCTTCGATCCGTCGTTCCAACCCCTCTCCCCGCATCTCGCTTCGCTCGATGCGACCCTCTTCCTCAAGGAGATAGGGTAAACGCCACTCACCAATCGCGAAGTTCAAGCGTGGTCGTTCGGTTTCGGCGTGCCGTCGGCGAATCGCAATTGAACGAACGCCTTGCTGAACTTCTTGAATGCGTTCACTTCGGGGTGGGCGAGGGCATACGCTTCCATCGCCTTGGCGTCGTAGGTCGCGCGGCCGCCGTAGTAAACGGCCTTCACCCGCCCTTGGCTGTAGCTGACGCCGCGGGCGAGTACCACCGCGCGAATCTCTTCCTGCAACCGGCTGAACTCGGCATCCAAGGCCCGCAACCGATCCGCTTCCGCCGCATCGAGGGCATCCAGTTCTGCTTGAACCTTAGCAAGAATGCTCTGGCGTTTCTCGGAATGCGCCAACTGCGCATCGAGTGCGGCATCGCGGGCCAGTTCCAATCGGTGGGCGAGCGAAGACATTTCCGCCGGGGAGAGTGCCCGCCAGGGTTGCAGCGCCAGTTGCAATTTCACCCACGCCCACTCGAACGGGGTTTGCGGATCGGCCTCGCCGTGGGCGACGGCCACGAAGTGCCGCTGGTCCTCGGTGAGCGGTGGAAGCCGCCCGTGGCTGAGGCTTTCCATCCAATGGCCGTAGCGGCTCAGGCTTTTGCGTTCGCCGTCGGATAGATCGCCATTGGGTGGAACCGGGTAGCCGGTGCGGGCGAGTTCGGCATCGTGTTCGGGAGATTGGCTCATAGGGGAATTGGAACACGAAGGTCGCGGCGATGCAAGTGCCAGGGACGCGGTGTGCATTTAGAATCGGTAAGGTGATTCCATTTCTTCGAGGCGATGTTATAGTATTTGAAACTCCCACTCCCTCGCCGATATATTCCAGTGAACCCATGACCCCAATCGTTCTCGCCACCACATTTTGGCTTTCTATACCGGTATCGCCGGTGCCCAAGTTGCACGCGCCGATATTGAAAACGATTCCGGTTGTTTCCTCGGTTCCAACGTTCGAGAGGCTTCCGGTGAGATCGCCAATGGCTTTCCCTCCCCGTGTTGTGTCCCTGCGAAACAACGCCGCTGCCGCATCGATCGAACCGAGCCAACGAATCACCGCCGTGTGGGCGGCGAGCAACCCCGGAACCCTTCCAAAGGTGGGTTTTGAAATAACCTCCATCGAATTGAGCTACGAGCAAAGAATGTCGCCGAGGGAGATTTTGCATTTGGAAGCGGTACTTCTGCCGGGCGAGATTCGAGTACGATCTTGGGCGAAGCCGGGTGACTTTTCCACCGCGTATCGCATAAAGTAAGACCATGCCGCTATCCCCGCTCGAATCTTTCAAACGCGAACCGTGGGAATTCGATTTCTTCGCGGCGATGCGCATCATGGAACGGGCGCAGCCGGAGCGCAAACCGGTCGGCCTCGAATCTGCGCCCACCGATGAAATTGTGCGGATGCGGCCGCACCTCTCCATGGCCTTCCCGCCCAGTCAAATCGTCGAGTATCTCCCCGCCGACGACCAACGCCCGGTTCCGATCCTCACCACCACCTTCTTCGGCTTGTACGGCATCTCGGGCGTGTTGCCCACGCACTACACGCAGATGCTGATGGATCTCGTTCGGGATGTCCGCGGCCCCGAACGGCGATCCCTCCGCGATTTCTTCGACCTGTTCAACCACCGCTTCCTCTCGCTCTTCTACAAGGCTTGGGAAAAGTACCGTTTCTACGTTCCGTACGAACGGGGGGATGCCCGCCGCGAGAACGCCCCGCCCGATACCTTCACGCTGGCCATGCGCAGCATGATCGGCCTCGGCACGCCGGGGTTGTACAACCGTTTGGAAGTGCGGGGCCGCAGTACCGCCCGCGATGTCGATCAAGTGCAATGGGGCGAAGCCGCCACGACCGCCCCGCTCTTGGCCAAGATCGACGATCTCGCGCTGCTGTACTACAGCGGTTACTTCGTGCAACGGCCCCACAATGCGGTGAACTTGCGGGCGATCCTCGCCGATTACTTCGGCTTACCCGTGCAAGTGGAACTGTTCCGCGGCCAATGGTTGAACATTCCGGTGGAACGCCAAACCCAACTCGGTATGGGGGGAATCCTCGGCGTGGATACTGTGGCCGGGGAACGCACTTGGAATGTGGAATCGCGGTTCCGCATCCGCCTCGGGCCGCTGCGCTACGCTCAGTTCGCCAACTTGATTCCCGACCCGGAACCTCAGGCCAAGCGCAAGCTCTTCTTCCTTGTGGCCCAGATGGTGCGGATGTTCGTCGGCCCCGAACTCGATTTCGATATTCAACTCGTGTTGAAGGCGAACGAAGTGCCCGCGGCCCAACTCGTCGAAAACCCCGCCGACGGCCCCGGCCCGCACCTAGGTTGGAACATGTGGCTCGTTTCGCAATCCCCCGCCGCCGATGCCGAGGATGCCGTGTTCGAGGGCGAATGGATCACGAACTTGGCATAAAACAGGGTTCGGAAGTTCGGAATGTGGTTTCGGTCGTTTGTGCCCTGCGTTTAGCACCCTCCCCTCCCCCGAGCACAATAGATGGGAGGCCAGAATCTGGATTTTGATAAATCATTTCAGTAACAAGACTTGTGGAAACGCATCTTTAGGGGATTCTGCCCCGAAAGGCGATTTGTGCCCCGATTGTGCCCTCCCGTGGGCACAAACGGCCTGCAGTAATCACGGTATCCGCGAACCGCGTGCGGCTTCGGCCACCGCGAACCAATCTTCCCGTTCCCAGCGAACGCCCATCGCCTCGGCCGCGGAAATCACCCGCTCCGGCTTGTTCGTACCGAGAACCGAAATCGGCTTGCTCGGGTGAGCCATCACCC
>JBBQWA010000442.1:0-3094 GCA_038211045.1 Gemmatales bacterium | reverse complement strand
CCGGCTTTTGGTCGAATTACTGTACGGTTCCGGCTTGCGGATTCTCGAATGCTGCCGATTGCGGGTGAAGGATATGGACTTCGACCGCCATCAGATTATGGTGCGGGACGGTAAGGGGGAGAAGGATCGAGTGGTGCCGTTGGCGGCTTAAGGTACCATTCGTGCCTTGAGGTAGGAACCGAGGAAGTTCAACAATCCCAAGCTCAGCGTGAGCAGGAACAGTGCCGCGTAGGCGTGGAACGCCCACCGGTACGCCGGGGCTTTCTCGCCGCCGGGGAAATACTGGAGTTCGGGTTTGGGGGTTTCCACGGGCAATCCTTTCGATCAATCGAATTACAGGCGTTTGGATTTCGGTGGGCCGAGCACTTCTTGCAATAGAATCGCGGCGGCGAGTTGATTTCTGTCCTTCAACATCGCCAACAGTTGCACTCCGGCCGAGGATGCGGGGGTGGCCGGCCGTTCCACCATCGCCGATTTCGCTCGAAGCGCTTTCGTCACGACGGGCGGAGACATCGGCGACGACGAGGAAACCGAAACGATCCGGGGGGTACCCACCAGGGCGGCCATCGGCAGTTCGTCGCGGGGCGATACCGATACCGGCGGCGGCAAAAGCGATTGCCCGGTGGCCACTTGGCCCATGGTTGCGGGGAAAGAACTCGGGGCCGAATCTTCGGAGACCCGCTTTTTCTTGCGGACGGGCGAAACCGTGGGAATAACTTTCGCGGTCGGCCGCCCGGCGGGTTTAGCGGGCGGGGCACCGGATCGTTCCCGCAAGCGGTTGATTTCCTGCATGAAGCGATCGACTTCGTTGTTCCCAGCCCGCACCGCCGGGGGCGGCGGTGGGCTCATGGGCCGTTCGGATTCGCGGCGCTCGGCGCGTTCGACCGTGGCGGCGCGTTGGCGTTCGCGGTCGTTCTGTATCTGCCGCTTATCGGAGGCGGCCTTCATTTGTTGCACCAGCCAGCTCAGGATGCTGAGGCCGACCATGATGCCGATGGGGATCAGAATTTGCTGCATGGTTCAATCCGATGAATTGGCCACAGAGACGCAGAGTACGCAGAGAAGAGAAAATACAATTGAGTGATCCCGTGATGCTCTGACTTCTTGATCTGATCCGTGGACTCTGTGTCTCTGTGGCAAAACCAATTAAAAATCAACCCGAACCGATGGAACCGCTGGGCGTGGTGCCCGCGATGCTGTTTCGCATTTGCGTATCGGCTTGAACGTTCCGCATGTTGTAATATTCCATCACGCCGAGTTTGCCTTCGCGGAATGCCGCGGCGATGGCCAAGGGTACCTCGGCTTCGGCGAGCACCACTTTGGCGCGGTTCTCTTGAATGGCGGCCTGCATTTCCTGTTCGAGGGCCACGGCGAGCGCCCGGCGCTTTTCCGCTTCGGCTTGGGCCACCCGCAAGTCCGAGGCGGCTTGATCCGCGGCCAGTTTCGCCCCGATGTTTTCCCCCGGTTCCAAATTGGCGATGTCGATGGAAACGATCTCGAACGCGGTTTGCGCGTCCAAGCCCGAATGGAGCACCGTTTGTGAAATCAAGCCGGGGTTGGCGAGCACTTCGCGGTGATCGAGGGCCGAGCCGATGGCCTTCACGATCCCTTCGCCGACGCGGGCGATGATGGTTTCTTCGGTCGCACCGCCCACGAGCCGTTCGAGCTTCGTCCGTACGGTTACGCGGGCCTTGGCAAGGAGTTGAATGCCGTTTTTGCACACGGCATCGAGGTATTGTTTCCCCTTGCTGGGGTCGGGGCAATCGATTACTTTCGGGTTGACGCTCGTTCGCACGGCGTCGAGAACGTCCCGGCCGGCGAGGTCGATGGCGGCGGCGGTTCGCCACGGCAGATCCAACCCGGCCTTGTGGGCCGCGATCACGGCTTTGGCCGTTTGTTGCACGCGGCCCCCGGAGAGGTAATGGGCCTCTAAATCTTGGGTGTTCACCTTGGTACCGGCCTGTACGAGCGCGATCTTTTGGTTGACGATCATGGCGTACGGCACATTCCGAAGCTTCATGCCCACCATGTTCATGATGCTGATATCGGCACCGGTGAGCAGGCTCTGAATCCACAGCCGGATGAAGCTGAAGAAGATGAACAGGAACACCAGGAACATCAAGGCCGCGACGCCGGCGGCGATGATCCAGATGAGATCGGCGTTGAAACCGCTGCCCTCCGCCTGGGGCGCCGGGGCGTTGCCCTTATTGGCTTGAGCGAACAGCGAGAGCGAGGTGGCCCAATTCACGGGGAGTTCCTTTGGAGGAGTTGTTATCCACGGAGGCACGGAGACACGGAGAAGACAAAGGCCGAGAAACTGTTGATCTGACTTTATATTCTCCGTGTTTCCATGCCCCCATGGTTAGTATTCCGAATCTGTCATTTCAAATCGTCGAAATCGAGGTTCTGCAAGTCGGCGGTCGGTTCGGCACGCCGCACGATCACGTGCCCGGCTTTCACATCCACGCAGCGAATCCACACGCCCGCGTCGATCATCGTCCCTTCGGACATCGCATCGACCCGTTTGCCGTCGATCACCACGGAGCCGGCCGGTCGCATCGTGGTGGCAGTTTTGCCGAACCGCCCTTTCAACTTATCCAATCCGGCCAGTTCGGGCACTGCGTTTGTGATGGTTCCGCCCGCGCTATCCGGATCGAGGCCGCTTTTCAGGGCGAAACGTTTCCAAGTGTGGAACATTCCCACGCCCGCCGCGGGCAATCCGACGCACAATCCGAGGGTGGCGACCACGGCTTCGGTCGTTTTGCCGTAGTACCAAATGATGGCCACGGCCAAAGCGAAGAGCAACGCGCCGCCCACCAGCATGATCCCACCTGTGGGAAAGAAGAATTCCGCCGCGATCATGGCCGCGCCGATGCCGATGAGCAAGAATGCAATCGCCAAGTAGGAAGATTCCATCGCCACCTTTCGGAGTTCGTTACATCCCCGCGAAGATTTCGTCGACCGGCAATTTCCACCCCGACACGGCCATAGTTACGATTGCGTTGGAAGGCGGAACTCCAACAAATACTCGATCACTCGTCGCTGAACACATCGGACACCGGTATAGCCCCTCGGCATCAGAGCCGGAAGCGTG
>JBBQWA010000441.1:0-3106 GCA_038211045.1 Gemmatales bacterium | reverse complement strand
CGCTCAAGGACTCGCAAGACCACCGCGAAGCGGTTTAGTTCAACGACACAGCTCAGCAGCAGGGGCCGCTCGGGATGCTACACACCTCGAAAAGCGAAGATGCGGCCCCGGTCTGCTGCAGCGCCTGGTTCGGCCTCAGTCGTCCTCGATAAAGAGGCTGACCCCGCGGGCCAGTCTGCTGCCGACGAACTCCCGGACGATAGCCGCACAATGCAAGCACTCCTCAACCGTGCAACCCGCGCAGTGTTCTGCCACGTCAGCGGAAGCGACTTGAGCGAGTGCCGATGCGAACTCGGCCGCATCAACGGTGGGCACCTCGCACACCCCGCCGTTGCGCCAGCCAGCCACCGCGTTCCACTCGGCCGCCAGTTGGGGGACCGGCCTGCCGTCGCGCCATGCCCGGTCGAGCACGCTGTGGAATAGCGGCCGCATGTAACAGTTGCTGACGGCCAGACGGTCAAGCCAGAACCCATCGGTCGGCGGTCCGTAGAAGACGACTCCGGAGTAGTCGCCGTAGCGGTAGCCGTGAGCGAACTCGTCGACATCCACCACCGGAAGCCCTCCGCCGCAACGTAGAGAAGTATATCCGTCATGCTTCGCTGCAAGAACGCACGCCTTCAAGCCAGTGCCTTCGCCGGCGGAGCATGACGAATAAACTTGGGTTGAACTGAACCGCGCCCCTATGGGGATTCAATCGCGGAGCAGCTTTCTTGATGTGCAATATAGCGGTCTTCGAGCGCGTCACGCAAGCGATTTCTCCTGAACTACCAATCCCCCTCGTTTTCGCGGAGGGGACGGTACCGGATTCGTCGTTGTTGAACGGAGATCGTACGGTCGCACTGAGAGATGATTGATCCTACACGATTTCGAGTTCGTCGCTGCAGGAATCGGAGCCGTCGCTGGGGAGTTGCTTAGCCCGGATCGCTTCCGCGATGAGATCGGCGCACGCCGATTCGCCGAGGCGGCTGGAATTCAGCACCAAATCGTACTGGCTCAAATCGCCCGCATCGCGGCCCGAAATACTCCGGTGCAACTCCGCCCGGATACGATCGCGCTCCGAGATTTCTACCCGTGCTGCCGCAAGGGGCAACCGAAGCGTTTGGCACATGTATGCCAAGCGGTCTTCCAACGGCGAGACGATCCGCACATTCAACGTCGAAGCCACCGGCAAAAGGTACCCGGCTCCGCGGCCGAGGATCACCGATTCCCCGCGGGCGCCGATCACGAACAGCAATCGCAGCCATTCGTGCATTTCGGGGAAGTCGTCCCCCTGCCGCTGTTCGAGGAAAGTGCGGTGTTTCTCTTCGGCCCATGTTCTTACACCGGCCGGAACCTCGGCGAGGAGTTCCTCGCGGGCCGATTGATTTTGAACGAGGTAGGCGAAGAGATCCTGATCGAAGAGTTGCCAACCCATTTGTTGGGCGACCCGCTTGGCGATCGCAGTGCCGCGCGAACCGGCTTCCCGGCTGATGGCGATGGTGAGGCCGCGCAATTCCCCGTCGGTCTGTAGGTTCCCTTCGCCGCGGTAGCCGTGCAGCGGCGTAATCGTTTCCGCTTCAAGCTGGGTCGTGGGCATCGCGGAACCTCGAATGGAAGAGTTCTACATTGGATTTACGCAAACGGAGCGCGCCGGGTCAAGTTTCATCCTTCGGTTCTTGCCGGCCGAACAAGAACATCCCCAGCACACTCAACACGACCGCTACACCGAGCAACGTCGCCCAAGCCGTGGCGTTATCCGTGGGGGCGTAGACATCAACGCTCTCGGGTTGCACCGTGGCGATCTCGGCCGCCGTTGCATTATAGAAGAGCGAACGCACGTAGTAACTCAAACTGAGTTGTTTCATGCTCCCCGGCAAATTCGAAACCAACGTTTCGAAGAAGAAGATGTACACGAGGCCCACGATGGCCGGGCGGCGGAACACCGCCCCCACGAGGTGGAAGAGGCACGTCAGTGCCACGGCCGCCGCGAGCACGGCGGGCCAGTAGATCCGCATCGCCCGTTGCCCCAAGCTTCCCCCGGCGAGGCAGAGCAAGCCGAAGCCGAGCGCGGCGATACCCAGCACCCAAGGCAGCGTGGCCAAGAGTTTCGCCAAGTAGATGGCCCAACGGGGCAGGGGGCGCGTCGTTAACCAAATCAGCGTTCGACTTTCCCGTTCCGCACCGAGGGAACCCGACGCGAAGGCGAGGGCGAACAGTGGCAGCAAGAATGCGAGGAACAGCGCGAACACCACCCAGCGCGAGAAATTGAGGAACGCCCAATCGTCGAGGTAGCGGCGGTGTTCCGCATCGGCCTCGGCGTTGAACATGCTCCAGAACGGTGCGAGGGCGATGGCCTTGATGGCGAATTGATCGGGGGAGCATGGAAACGCTTGGTAGAACGGAAGGCGATCGCGGCCGTATTCTTCGTAGGTCATCTTCATCATGTTGTCGGGCGGATCGGCCGATAGGGGGCTGGCCACGCTGCGTTGGCGCTTTTCCAATCGCCAACCCACCTTCCCATGCGAAATCACCGCGACCACGACCGTGAGCAAAGCGAGCAACCCGAACGCGACGGTACCGAGTTGCCGAACCTTGGCGTGCCTGGCGATGGAAAAGAGAAAGAGCGCGAAGAACGCTCGCCCTTGCGAAGAAAATGGGACTGTCCCGAATGGCATAAATTTAATCCTAAATCGTTGTAAGTTATAGTGCTAGGTTGTATGCGAGCGTTTGCGGAGCCAAATCGCCTCGTCAAAACCGAGGCCCCCGGTCAGACTGCTGTATCTCACGCAACACTCACAACCGGAGGCCAAGGATGGCTCTCAGTATCACCCACGCCGTCGCACGGATCAAGGCCGGACTCGACAACTAGATCACCAAGGCTGAATCCATCTGCCATGGGTGCAGGTGGATTCCCCAAAGTTACACATTCAGCGGCCGGCCTGCATAAGTCCATTTGTACGGCTTTGCCATCGTTCGATTGAAGTAGTCGATGAACTTCAGGATCCGATCCCGCAGATCGTCGGTCGAACGGAACGCGCCGCGGCGGATCACCAGGCGGCTCAGCACGCTAAACCCAATCTCGATCTGATTCATCCACGACGTATGTTTCGGCACATACACGAACCGC
>JBBQWA010000440.1:0-3143 GCA_038211045.1 Gemmatales bacterium | reverse complement strand
AGTTCGAGCACCACGAGCCACAGCCCGCGGATGGCGAGAAACTTCGCCCCTTGCGGCCGGCTCATCCGGCTCAACCCGGCGCCGATCCCGGCGAGGAGAACGAATACCGGGGCGCAGAAGTGGGTGATCCAGCGCGTGGCGAAGAGCGGGCCGTTGCTCCGTTCCGGATCGGTCGGGTTGATGTCGAGCGCATCGGAGAAAAAATCGCGGACGTGGTCTAGCGCCATGAAAATCATCACGGTGCCACGCAGCAGATCAATACACGCGAAGCGATTCATCGGGTGACGACTTCTCCGCAATGCAATACATCGCCGTGCGAGCGCTACTGACCAATTCCCATCACTTCAATTTCGGCAATTCTTTGGTGAGGTACGCGATCCGCTGTTTGACGCGCTCGGCTTGTTGCCGGGATTCGTTCTCGAAGCCTTTCACCCAATCCTTGTTGTAAGCCGCGAGGCCATCGCGGGTGCGGGCGGAATATTCGCCCAACAGCTTGAGGAACTCCGGCGTCGCGTGGACTTCTTGAATTTCCTTGAGTGCGGCGATCAGCTTCTTCTTCCCTTCGGGGCTTTCGAGAATCGCTCGTGCGACCATGCCGCCCCAGCCCGGCCAGAGGCCTTCGTTCGGGTTTTGGAATTCCTGATCCATTCCGTGGGGTATGAAGATCGCTTTGGCACCCGTCGGAATGTACACGCGGTAGTTGTTGCGATTCCGCATGTAACCGTCCCAATCGCACATGAAGATTTGCAGCGCGGCGTCTCGCACGAACGCATCGACATCCACTAGATTCTCCACGGCTTCGTACCGCTTGGCGGCATCGCCCTTGATGTTGCACGCGGCGCGGATCGGCTTCAGGTCTTCCCATTTGATGTCGTCGCCGCGATCGAGTTTGAGGTTGGCGTCGATGTCTTGGCAGAAGCCGCCGTCGTAGAGGTTGCCCTTGGTTCCGTTCGGGAAGTTGTGTTCAATGAAAGTGCCGTTGTAGCCTTCCTTCAGAACGTACAGCCCGACTTTGCGGCCGTTGAGTTCCACGATGGCGTGGGTAGTGCGTGCAGTAGGCACGCCCAATGCACTCGCCATGAGCGAACCGGTGAGTTCGTTCATGTAGCTGCCATCTTGAACCGAGTTGTTCAAGTGGAACTTATCGAGGCCCATGAATTTCTGATCGTGAACGAACTTATCCATGTTCAACGTGAGCGCGGGTTTGTCGTTCCAATTGCGGAACGAACCGACGGCCCCCTTCAAATGGATGGCCACGTCCCGGTATTTCTTGCCGTCCACGGTGAGTGTGCAGCGGACGTACTTCTTCGGATCTTTGTTCAATAATCGCAGGTTGTCGTCGTCCACTTGAATTTGCATGATCGGCAGTTTGAACGTCGGGCGGAACAGTTCGATGTACGGTTCGAGCTTTGCCGAAGCGGGCTTCGGTTCGATCTTCGGGGCCGGGCCGGGCTTGGTAAAGGGGTTTTCTTGGCCGAATGCGGGCACGCAAACGAAAAGAAGCGCGGCGGAGAGTTTGAAGGTCATCGGCCCCTCGGGAAGAGTACGCATGCGGAACAACAAACTCATTTTATCGCGGGGGCGGGGATAGGGCGCGGGGGATATCGTCCCCTTCGCCGATGAGGGTGAAGCCGGCCCAGAACAAGGGATGGGCGGGGAGCTTGCCATCTTTGCCGCGGCGGGCATTCAACGCACCGAGTTGGGCCTCGTGCAACGCGGAGGCTTTCCCTTTGCCGGCCGCGATGCCCCGGTAGAACGCCGACATCAATTCCGAGGTTTCCTTATCGGGTATGGCGAACAAGCTGGCGACCACACTGCGAGCACCGGCATGGAAGAGTGCCCGCCGCAAACCGAGTACCCCTTCGCCACTCGAAGGATCGCCCAACCCCGATTCGCAGGCGCTCAGCACTACGAGATCGGTTCCCGCCAGATCGAGGAATGCCGCTTCATCCGCGGTGAGAATGCCATCCTCGGCTTTCATTCCCGGTGGCACGATCGTGTTGGCCCCTGCCAGAATGATCGCAGAACGGAGGAGCGGGTTCACCGCGGCCATCTGCCGGGTGGAGGGGGCGAGCAGGTCGGCTTCGGCATGGCTCGAAGAGCGTTGAACGAAAGTCCCGTGCGTGGCGAGGTGCAAGATTCGCGGGGAATGCACCTTCTTCACGTTCGCCTCGGTGGCCTCCGCACCCAAGGAAAGCTTGACTTCGCCGAACTTGGAATCTTTCAGGATCGCCGCGATACCGTTCGCTTCGGTGCGCGTGTGTTCCAACTTCTTCCAACCGCTGCGGAGCGGCACCCCGGCGGGAGCCTTCGCCGCGGAGAGTTCGTAATCGGGATCGGCAAAAATCGCAACGCCCGTACCCGCGTGCGAATTCGGCAAGTGCAGCAAATCCCGCCCGCCGGTGATCAAGCGGATCTTCTGAGTTTCGATGAGATACTTTCCGTTTCCATCTACGAGTGCGGCGAAGGGAACGTGGTGGATCGACGCATCCGGGGAAATGATCAGCGATTCGGCCCCCGTGAGTGCCGGTTCCAACGGGGCCATCAACTTCTCGTACAGTTTTGAAGACACCCGTTTGAAGATGCGTTCCCGCCGCGCTTCTTCGCCCGAGGGGAAATTCTGGAGCTCCGGTTCGAGGGCTTTGATCGCGGTTTCGATGTCGTCCGCATTTCCGAGATCGATGAGTTGGATCGGCTTCTTCGCATCGGCCCACACCACGAAGGCCGCGTACTTGCGGATGGTGCTGCGATCGCGGTCGCCCCGGCGGGGAACGTACACATCGAGGTGAATGAACTCGACGAGCGCCGTTCGCGCGGGGATTCCGGCACGGATTTCACCCAAGCCCATCTTCCCGTAGGTGGGCGGGTGCAGATCGGTGAATCGACGGTGGATCGTCGCTTGCAATCGCTCGGCGTTCTCTCGCATCTCCTTGAGATCGTCCGGCTTTTCCGACGCTTGCGGGTTCAAGGTGACGTTCGCCAATCGCTGTTTGATCGCCCGGTATTCCCGAAGCGACGATGCCAATTCCACATCCGGCTTCTCGCGCCGTTCGATTTCTCGATATTGGCACATGGCATCGAGAACCTGCCCGTTCTTTCGGAGCATGGCGAGGTACGCACCCTCGGCGTTCGCTTCCGGTTGC
>JBBQWA010000439.1:0-3160 GCA_038211045.1 Gemmatales bacterium | reverse complement strand
TCGCCGGGCCGAAACGCCGGGCGTAGGACTTCGGCTCGATGGGCGAGCTGCCATTTCAGTCGCCGGATTTGCGGATCGTTATCTTGGCGTCGTTGTCCCGCTTCGGGCCGGGCGTGCTGCGGCCGTCGGCGATCTGCGCTTCGAGGATTTTCGTCAAACGGGCGACCACTTCCGGATGATCGGCTTGTATGTTCTTCATTTCGCCGATGTCCGATTCCAAATCGTACAGTTGAACCGTTGGCAGAGCTTTCGCCTGCGGGCTGTTCGACTTCGGATCACTCCAACCTCCGGAACCGGTGCACAATTCGAGTTTCCACTTACCCTGCCGGATGGCGAACGAACCGTGGATGGAATGGTGAACCGCCGAATCGCGCTGCGGCTTGGTATCCTTGCCCAACAAGGCGGGGAGGAAACTTACGCTATCTTCCCCGGCGTCGTCCGGTACCTTCGCCCCGAGGATTTCCGCGCAGGTCGCCATGAGATCGGTATGGCAGATCAGATGGGAACTTTTCGATTCCGCTTTGATTGTTCCGGGCTCGCCCGTTGGGGAGAGGGTCGTCCCGTTTCGGGACGGGGAGAGGGGTTTCGATTGGTTCTAAAGCCCCTCTCCCCGCTTCTCGCTTCACTCGAAACGACCCTCTCCCCAGCGGGAGAGAGGGTAAGCTAAGAACCTCCGCTCGCCTCACCACCCGGCGGCGCGGAACTTCACGTCGGTGATTTTCTGTTTGGGTAGCAACGTTCGCAAGGCGGCCAGGATTCGCTTCTTGTGGAATTGTGTGAGTTCTTGGATCACCACCGCGTTCTTCCCCTCGATTTCCAGCACGCCCCGACGAAGCCCGGCCACTCGCGTGACGGCGCCGAACTCTTCCGACGCCACTTCCCGCCAAGCGTTTTCCAATTGTGTGCGTTCGCTCAATCGGCCCCAACCGCGGGATACGAACAACCGCCCGAGAACGTCGGCGAGGTTCTCCGGGCCGGTCTCCGCGTTCGATTTTGCCATGGGGAAGTTCGGGGTTCAATTCGCGCTGAACGTGGGGGGAAACGTATCCGCCGGTTTCGGCGGCCACTTGAGCGCCTCGGCGAGAATCATCACGCGGGCGGCCATGTTGGCTTCGTTCAGCAGTTGCTGCTTCAACGATAATACCAGCGGCAAGCTGTAACCCAGCATATCGCAGACGTGCCCCAGCGGCGACTCCGATTCGAACAACCCCGCGATCTGCTTGTGCGCCCGGCCGCCCTCCTCGAATCGGGCGAGCGTACTTTCCCGCAGCACCCCCCGCAATCGCTTGGATTCCGAGATCTCCGCGATCGGCGTTTCCACAATCAGGCGGCTCTCGGCGATGCGGTACATCTTGCCGGGCACTTCGATTTCCCGTTTGAGTTCAATGCGAGCCAAACCGTGGAGGCGGTAGTTGTAGCGGCCGTCGTCCATTTTCTCGGCGTCCAAGATTCGACCCAAACAGGCGACGCTTTCGATAGCCGGCTTGGCGTCGTATTCGTCTTCCCAATCGGGCTTCAAGAGAACTAACGCGATGAGTTGATCCTTGGCGAGCGCATCGGCCGTCATTTGCCGATAGCGGTGCTCGAAGATGTGCAGGGCCTGATCGACGCCGGGGAAATGTACGAGGTTCGGGAGGGGGAAGAGTCGCGCGATGCCGTTGAAGGCTTCGAGTGCGGCTCGGTCGTCGGCCATCGTCGGTTGCATTACACGCCTCACACCGGCCATGAATGATGGCGGTTGATTCATCGTAGGCGCGCGGTTAAGCAAGTTGCGAGGGGAAAGTGAATTGCACGGGGCCGCGAACGCGACCCCGTTGGTGGAAGATCACGCCGCGTGTGACATACAGCCCACAGCGTGTTCGCTCGCTTGCAGCGGCCGGGGATCGCCCTCGTACTCGGCATCGAACGGGTGCCACAGGTTCTGGTTTAAGAGCGCTCGTTGTTCCATCACCGCGAGCTTTTCCGGGGTGCCCGGCGCCGCCGTGGTGGGGAACGCGGCGAAGGCCGCCTTGGCGAAGGTATTGCCGGGGCCGCGGCGGCCATACTTGCTCACGGCGGGATAAATCTCTTTCACGCCGGGGGAGTAGTAGCAGCTCCAGCAAAGCCCGCGCGGGCGGTTGACCTTCGTTCGGCTGCAGTGTTTGCACATCGGAACCATATTGCACCTGGGTGTGGGGTGTTTCAGAGCCGGAAGCGTCAGCGACGGTTTGGATTTCCGAAGTCCGTCGCTGACGCTTCCGGCTCCGTTGTCAATCATTCAAACGCCGACCGGAGCGAACGGTGCGAAGCTCGGCACGAGCGGCGCTTCCACCGCTCGGCGAACTCCCACCGGCTTCCGTTCGGCCAACGTCCGTTCCACTTCGGCCAGCAACTCCGCCCGCATTTCGCAGCGCGGGGTATCGTCGTACCAGTTGAGGAACCAGCGGCAGGCCGCCGGTTCGCCGAGGCGTTCGTCCGCTTCGTAACACGCGCGGGCGAAGAACTCTTCCACCTCGCCGACGGTGACGAGCCCTTCCCCCTGCCAGCCGCAGTAGCCGAGGGCATCGCACGCTTCCACCGGCCAATCGTGAACGCACAAGAGCGGCGGCGGCGTGGTGGTGGAACCTTGCACGAGTCGCAGATCGTCGCTGCGGAGGGCATCGCGCAACGCGCGCAGGCCAACATTCGAGAGCACCGGGGCAAATCCTTTTCGCCAGACCAATTTCCAGTTTTCCATGATCGCCTCCTGGGAGGGGGTTCGAGGGAGTCGTCCGAACTCCCTATTGGGTCGCCGACGGGAGAACTATACGCTCGTTCACTATCAATGCAACGGATTCTTGTCACAAAATGTCGAACTGCGGTCAAATATTGGCTTCGGAAGCGGTCGTGGCAGGGTTAAATAGACATTGTTAGACAAGCCAACGGACGCGAACCGGCGCGCGCTAGACGGGGAAAATGACGTGTGGAAGTGGATGCGGTTTGTTTCGCCACGTTACTGGCAGTCGGGTAAGCAATGCCATCTTATTGTAGGGCGGGCCGCAGAACGCACGGAGTGCGAACAAGCCCCGCAGCTACCTACTGACTGTAATGTTGCGAAAGCCAGTCGAAGAAACCAACCTCCGTCATTCCCACGCAGGCGGGAATCCAGTGTTTTCCATCGAGTTTCGCGTACTGGATTCCC
>JBBQWA010000438.1:0-3175 GCA_038211045.1 Gemmatales bacterium | reverse complement strand
ATCGCGGTTGGCTTTCGCCGCTTTCACCGCGGCATCGGCGGCCTTTTCCTGCGCCTTCACCCCTTGATCCTGCTCGGAAACTTCCTCCTCGGCGGCCTTCCGGCGGCTGTACATAAACTCTCGCTGAGACTCCAACCGTTCGGCCAGATCGGGGTCATTATCGTCAATATCGGCAATTGGGTCGCCCATCTTTACCTTGGAGCCTTCCACAACGTGCCATTTGCGGATTTGCCCGCCTACCAGCGCCGTCACAACCTGCTTGCGTTCGATCGGCGCGAAGGCGACCACTTGGCCGGGGGCGCGCACTGTTTGCTGCCATGGCACGAACACCAGGATGAACGGTGCGGCGAAAAACGCCAGCCCGAGCATGCGTGCGGACCATCTCGCGGAGGAAGGGGAGCGCAATCCACGAAGAGTGGGCAGCATAGTGGTGTCACTGAACGGAATCGGATCAATGGCCGTCATGGTTATGGCCTCGCTCGAAAGGGTTTCGGGATTCCCAAGGGACGACCCGGGCGCAGCGGGAGATCATTTGCGGGTTGGCCGATGAGATCAGCAGCGTCCAGGGGGCATTGGGATCGAAGAGAAAATCGGCAAGTTTTGAATCGCCTTCGCAATCGGCAAGGTCGAGTACCCCGTCGAGGATGAGTAATCCTGGCCTGCGGACAATCGCACGGGCGATCAAAAGCCGCCGAGTATGGACTCCGGAAAGCGGATTGCCATCCGGTGTCAAACGTGTATCCAACCCGGCGGGTAATCCCCGCAAGACTTCGGTCAGCTCGACGATTTCGAGCGCTTTTCGGATTTCGCCCAAAGACAAATCCTCGTTGCCGAACCTCAGGTTTTCGAGAATCGTGCCTTGCACGATTTCCCGCCCTTCCACCAAGGCCACCCGTTCGTGGAGTTGCCCGGCTACCAAGTGACGGATGTCTTGTCCGTTTAATTCTACCGTGCCGAGTTCCGGCTCACGGTAACCGCAGAGGATTTCAAAAAGAGTAAATTTCCCCGAATTGTGCGTGCTTACCACCGCGATTCGTTCCCCGGGCGAGACATGGAAATCTTGGGCATCCACGGCCAACGGGCCAACGCCGGGTAATTGTTCCTCACCTTCCCGATTCAGCGGAAGGTCGGTGAGCACGCCGAGCTTCTCGCACCCGGCGAGCAGGTCGTAGAACGTCTCGGCGAACTTGCCCAGCTTGGCCACCGATCCGACCACGAGCGCCACGATGAGTTCGGCCGCCACGAGTTGGCCCAGTGTCAACTGCCGGTTGATCACCAAGTACGCCCCTAAACCTAACAGGGTGCTGCTGAAAATGACCTGCAGTGCCAGTCCGAAGAGTGTCTGCCGCCAGACAACCCGGAAATGTGCCTTGCGGGCCGAGATGTATTCCGAGGCCAACGCCTCGGAACGTTGCACAGCGAAGTTCTGTCCGCTTGTCGACTGAAAAACCCCCGGATTGCGGGCGAGTTCCTGCAACCATGCCGCCACATCGTATTTCACATGGGATTCCTGCAACGCCGTTCGGGTGCCGCCCCGACCCAGTACGAAAAGCAGAATGGCGATGCCAGTCAACATCACCAAGTCGAACCCCAGCAGGAAGGGATGGTAGAACGCCAGCACGGTCATGCCTACGACCACGGTCACCACGAGGGCAATGCCATCGAGCAGCAGAAAGGCCAAGGATTTCTGGACGTTCATCACATCGAAGAAACGGTTGGCGAATTCCGGCCCATATTCGCGGTCGAACGCAGCGATCTTCGTCCGCGGCAGACGGTGCGAGTAATCGGCGACCACACGGACGAACAAGCGTCGCTGGAGGCATTCCACGGTGTACGTCTGCACAGCCCGGATGGCCGCAGCCAAGCCGAGGCATCCCACCAGCACGGCGCAGATCACCAGCACCGGCCACATCAGCACCCCGAAAGCCACGGTGTTCACCAGGGTTTCCACAGCGATAGGGGTGGCTAACGACAGCACCCCCACTCCGAGAGCAAACGCAATAATCGCTGCGATATCGCGGCGTTCGTAGCGAAGGAGCTGCCCCAGTCTCGTGAACGGTTTGGCGGGCGGATGGGAGTGATCGTGCTGTGGATCCATCGTATTCCCGGATCGGTTCACTGTAAAAAAAACCGGAGACGCCACCCCGGATGGGGTGATGGCTCCGGTCCAAATCCGTTCCGGCGGGTCACGCGGGATCGGCTACGGATGGTTCGTGTAGCCTTCCGAACGCGAACCCGGCGACGAATCGCCCTGCCCGCCGACGGAGGTGTACTACCGATACCAACTTAGGGAGTATGCCTTACAGAACAAGCCGCGGAGCAGACCGGTAGAGTGCTCGTGCTTCTCGGAAAAATGCCACCCTGCGGATTGCATTCATCCTTGGCAGCAAGAATTGCAACCCGGCGCAGTGCTCGTGCAAGTCATCGATGCCGATTCGTGGAATGATGCCATGGGTCAATATCACGCGATTCAAGGATGGGAGCCCTACAAGCCCATGCTCGACGAAAACGGCAACCCATACCCGAAAGATTCTTTGCCCCATTCCGCGTAGTCGATATTCACTTCCCGCGCAGCGCCGTCACGCGGGCCACTTCGGCGCAGTCCTTGTCGCCGCGGCCACTGAAGCAGACCACCACGATATCCTCGGGGGCGCGCTTCGCCGCGATCCGCATCGCTTCCACCACGGCATGGCTCGTTTCCAAAGCCGGGAGGATGCCTTCGAGCTTGCTGCACTGGTAGAAGCCGTCGAGCGCCTCGTCGTCCGAGATGCTCGTGTACCGCACCCGTTTGCGATCCTTCCAGAAGCTGTGCTCCGGGCCGACGCCGGGGTAATCGAGGCCCGCGCTCACACTGTGAACGTCCGCGGTTTGGCCGTCGTTGTCTTGTAATACGTAGGTGAAAGTGCCGTGGAGCACGCCCGGCAGGCCGAGGCTCAGCGTTGCGGCGTGGCCGCCCGGCTTCTTGCCGTAGCCCCCGGCTTCCACGCCGACCAGTTCCACTTCTTCATCATCGGCGAAGGGATAGAACATCCCCGCCGCGTTCGAACCTCCGCCGACGCAGGCCACCACCACATCCGGCAAGCGGCCGAATTGCTCCAAGCTTTGCGCCTTCGTTTCTGCGCCGATCACGCTTTGGAAATCGCGCACCATCTGCGGGAAGGGGTGCGGCCCGATC
>JBBQWA010000437.1:0-3184 GCA_038211045.1 Gemmatales bacterium | reverse complement strand
CGTAGTGACGTCAGCGACTTCACGCCGGGGTCGAGGCCCAGCTTCGAGATCGTGGTCACAACCCCGCGGCACGCTTCCGAAATGGGAGTGCGTTCGACGAACAGATGCTTCCAAATGTGATCGGCTTGCTCGGCCCGCGTCATCTTCCAATACTGTTCATAGGGGAACTTGGTAGCCGGCACGGCCCGGAACACCTCGGCGATCAGGTAGTGGTACGTGACGAGTTCATCCAAGCCCCAGAGCATCAGCCCGTTGGGATCGGTTTGGCCCGTGCGATTCGGCACCGGCGTACCGAAGCTCGGCGGGTACAGGTGCGTGTGCATATCGACGACCGGTTCGGCGGAGTAAATCGCTTGTACGGTCGGGCGAATCTGGTGGCGTTCGAGGTGTGGCATGGTGGTGGAACCGGGGAGAAGGCTTACCGCGAATCGATACGGAAGCCGCCCCGATTAACCAGAGTTCCGGGTCGATTTGCGGGTGGCGTGGAGTCATCCGGGCTTCACCGCAAACACCAAATCCAAGGGCGAGGGCGTACGGTACACCTTCACATCGGTGAAGCCGATTTCGGTCAAAAGCGTTTCGTACTCACCGGCCGTGCGTTCCTTCCCTTCGGTGCATACGAGCATGTTCAACGATTGCAGCACGGCCCATTCCGGCCCGGCTTTATCGTCGTGCAGCACCTTCTCGCCGATGAAAATTCCACCGCCCGGGGGCAGGGCATCAAAGATCCGTTGAAGCAAGGTTCCAATTTTTTCCTCGGTCCAATCGTGGAGAATCCGGCTCACGGCGTAAAGATCGCTTGGCGGCAGCGGATCGGCGAAGAAATCGCCGCCGACCATCGTCACTCGGTCGCGTGTGGGGTTCACGAATTCCGCCGTGATTTTCAGCACTTCCGGCAGATCGAACACGACCCCGTTCAAATTCGACCAGCGTTTGCAAGCCGCGAGTGCGAGGTGCCCGGTCGCCCCGCCGAGATCGACGAACGTTTTGAACCTCGACAGATCGACAACATTCACCACCTGAGGCGAACTGATGCGGCCATAGCCGTGCATACCCATGAGGAATTCGCGGCGGGCTTCGTCGGTGCGGTAGAAGTGCGAAAAGATCGGGCCATCCGAACCATAGGTTTGCTTCCAACGGTGGGTGCCTTCGCGGATCGCATCGGGTAAGTGATCCCACATCTTCCACAAAACCACGTTGGAATATCCGACGTAGCCGAGCATTCGTTCGTCGCTGCTTCCCGTGAGGTAAGCAGTCGCGGCGGGGGTGTTTTCATAGGCGCCGTGGTTGCGGCGAACCAAGCCGAGCATATCGCATGCCCCCAGCAACCGCACGAGGGCATCCTCGTTGAGCTTCAATTCGTCCGCGAGTTGGGCGGGTTTGAGTGGGCCTCTGGCCAGCGTATCGAAGATTCCGAGTTGCACGGCGGTGAACATCACCTGCGATTTGCGGAACGCGGAGAGCAACTCCAGCACCGCGGAGGGATCGGAAGGGGTGAGATCGTGGGCCATGGTGAACTCGGAGGGAGGGTTGGCTCCCCTCTCCCCCGGCGGGAGAGGGGAATCAACCCGCAGCTTTTCCTATGTTGTAGGGATGGATACACCTTCAAGAACCTTCCTGCAAAAGCTCCTCGAAACGCCCAGCCCTTCCGGGTACGAGCAGGAGATTCAAGCCGTCGTTCGCGGGTACGCCGCCGAGTTCGCGGAGGAAATTCGCACCGATACCCACGGGAACGTTTATCTCACGCGGTTCGCGGCGGATCGTGCGAACGCTCCGCGGATTCTCCTCGCCGGGCATTGCGATCAAATCGGTTTGATGGTGCAGCACATCGATTCCGAAGGTTTCTTGTACGTTCAACCGATCGGCGGCTGGGATGTGCAAATCCTCCTCGGCCAACACCTCACCGTATGGTCGGCCGGCGGCCCGATTCCGGGCGTCGTCGCACGCAAGGCGATTCACTTGCTCACGCCCGAGGAACGCAAGAAGGTGCCCGAATTCACCGACATCTGGGTGGATATCGGCGGCAAGAACAAAGAGGAAGTGGAAGCGTTGGTGAAGGCCGGCGACCCCGTGACCTTCGAACTCGGTGTGCGCGAACTCCAAAACGGGCTGGTGGCTTCCCCGGCACTCGACGACAAAGTCGGCCTTTGGGTGGTGACCGAAGCGCTGAGGCAACTGCGAGGGCGAACGCTCACGGCTTCCACGACGAGCGTTTCGACGGTGGCCGAGGAAATCGGGCTCCGCGGAGCCACCACCGCCGCCTACTCCGTCGATCCGCAGGTCGGCATCGCTGTGGATGTGTGCCATGCGACCGATACCCCGGGGGGCGATAAGAAGCAACTCGGCGATGTGAAGTGCGGGGCCGGGCCGGTGCTCTTCCGAGGGCCGAACATCAACCCGCGCGTCTTTGCCATGCTCGAAGAAACCGCGAAAGCCCACGGCATTCCGGTTCAAGTCCGCGGCGTGTCGCGCGCGACGGGAACCGATGCGAACGCGATCCAGATCAGCCGGGCGGGTGTGGCCACGGCCCTGATCGGCATTCCAAACCGTTATATGCACAGCCCCGTGGAAGTCGCACATCGGGACGATCTTGCGAACGCTGCAAAGTTGCTCGCCGAGTTCTGCGCCGCCGTTGGCCCGCAGCACGACTGGACGCCCTGAACATGCTCGATTTCGGCATCACCGCGTTCGTTTCGATCTTGTTCCTCGTCGATCCGCCGGGGATCATCCCGGCGTATTTAGCGCTGACGGGGCACTACGATCCGGCCAAGCGCCGCAAGACGGCGCTCGTGGCGAGCACCACGGCCACCCTCACGATGATCGGCTTCGCGGTGGTGGGAACGCACCTGCTCCGATACCTCGGCCTCACGCTGCCCGCGTTTCAGATTGCCGGGGGTGCGATTCTGTTCCTCGTGGCGCTCGATATGATCCGGGCACAACGCAGCACGCAAGAAGACCCGGAGGAAATGAAGGAAGGGGCGGCCGCCGCCGATGTGGCCATCGCCCCGCTGGCGATACCGATGCTCGCCGGCCCGGCGGCGCTTTCGACGGTGACCGTGTTGGTATCGAAGGCCGCCGATTGGGCGGAAGCCTCGATGGTGTACTTGGCGATCGTGCTCACGGGAATCGTGAGTTACCTGACGCTGCGGTTGGCCGAACCGATCCAGCGCCGTCTCGGCACCAC
>JBBQWA010000436.1:0-3201 GCA_038211045.1 Gemmatales bacterium | reverse complement strand
CGCCCTTGATCCAAGTCGTGGATCGTCGCATCGACGGGTTTCGTGCGGTCCGCGAATTTGCTCCGGCCCGCGAAAACGACCGTGCTGCCCCCCGATTCGAACCATTTCACATGCGGCACCGCAGTGCTATCGCATAGGATCCATTTCTTGTCCTTGGCATTGTAACGGTGGAGTTGGCCCAGCGGCGTCAATCCGATCAATTGGTTATTCCCGGCACACTGGAGGCCATAGAGATTTCTATATGTCGTTTCGTCGATCTTCGTGATGATCTTCTCACCGGCGGGATTGCCATCGAGTGGAAAGCTGTAACGGAAATAGCCCACTTCCTTGGCGTACAACGATTTGAAATCCGACGAAAAGAATACTGTACTTTTTGAAAATAGAGTATTCGTGTGAACCGAGTTAAGATGAGTCCGAGGAGTCAATTCCTGAACAAAACCGTTCATCGCTGATTTGCAAATGAACTTGTCCGTAAGCGTTAAAACGCCAGTTTCACCTGGAAGGATTGCCATTCCGTAAGAGATATTGCCAGGTTGGCCGAGTTGTGACAAAGCCTGATCGGGAAGTTTGTTTGGGCCTGGAACAGCCGCACCCAGAAAAAACAACACGGCAATAGACACTGTGTACATGGGGATACTCGATTTGAACAATTACCAGAATCAGTCGATATCAAATGTATTTACCGATTTCTCTCTGCAACGCAGCTTGCATTGCAGCAATGTTCAACATCGTCAATTGGACTGCAACGTTTTCATCTCGTTCCCACTCCCTGCATGGGAATGTTCTTCGGCCGCTCCGGTGTAAGCCCGATGAGCGTAAATAAATGGGATTAGCAACTTTGGGGAGATTAAAGGGAACACTCGTACTGGTATGTTGGCGGTTCGTTCACGGATATGCAAGTTGTTTTTGTCGATATTTCCGGATAATCCACTATTCGACCGTTTTTAGGACGCGCGATTGCCTGATTAGATACATGCAAGGTGTCGATCATTCAAACCGAGTTTCTTGTCAACCCCGGATAAGTTTGTTGGATCACTCAGAATTGATTCGCCTGTGCCTTGGCGGGCACTTCCAACCCGTTGGCTTCCATCAAGGCCGCGTTGGATAGTAGCTCCCGCGTCGGGCCGTCGGCGATGAGCCGGCCTTCGTTCAACACGAGCGCACGCGGGCAACAATCCCAGACGAGATCGAGATCGTGCGTGGCGATGAGGTGCGTTCCGGGAAGGGTTCGCAACAGCCGCATGAACTCCCGGCGGCCGCGCGGGTCGAGGAACATCGTCGGTTCGTCTAACAATAGAATGCCGGGGTGCATCGCCAGTACGCCCGCCAATGCCGCCCGGCGTTTCTCGCCGCCGGAGAGCCGTTGTGGCGAGCGTGCTTCCATTCCGTTCAAGCCCAAGGAATTCAGGCTCTCGATGGCTTTCGCCTTGGCCGCTTCGGGTTGCTCCCCCATGTTCAACGGGCCGAACGCCACGTCGTCCAAGAGGGTTGCGGCGAAAAGCTGATCGTCCGGGTTTTGGAAGACCACGCCGATTTCTGCCGGGAGTTTCTTCCGCTGTTCCGCAATCGCGGGATCGAGGCCGTTCACCGATATTTGGCCGGGGGTGCCCGCGAGCGCCCCGCACAATCGCAAGAACAGCGTCGTCTTGCCGGCCCCGTTCGGGCCGACCACGGCGGCGCACTCCCCCGCATTCAGCGAGAACGAAACCCCCGCGAGGGCGGTCGAACCATTGCGGAAGGTGTGCTTCAATTGGTGCGTGCGGAGGATCATGGGGAAAGGATTCTTACGAACTGCGGAAGCGCCGGGCGAACTCGTATAATTTCTGTAAACCGCAACGACCCCCAACGACGCGCAGCACCATGAACTCCCTCGCCGACCGCATCGCCCAGTTCCGCAAGATGGCCACGGACGACCCCGAGAACGAACTCGGGCACTTCCGCTTGGGCCAATTGCTGATGGAAGATAACCAACCCACCGAGGCGGTGAAATCGTTCGAGCGCACGCTGGAGCTTTCGCCGCAGTTCTCCAAGGTGTACCAACTGTTGGGCGAAGCCTTCGTGAAGTTGGGCGACAACGCCAAGGCCATCGAAACGATGACCAAAGGGCACGCGGTGGCCGATGAACGCGGGGATAAAATGCCCCGCGATGCCATGGCGATGCAGCTCGCCAAGCTCGGCGCCCCGATCCTGAAGACGGCCGAGGTGAAGGACGACGACGGCCCCGATACCGGTTTCCGCTGCCAACGCCCCGGCTGTTTGGCGGGCCGCAAAGCGGTGCCGCTTGTCAAGCCCCCCATCAGCGGCCCGGACGGTTTGCGGGCGGTTCAAGATATTTGCAGCGAGTGTTGGAACGGCTGGGTGAAGGATTACAGCATTAAAGTGGTGAACGAACTCCGCCTCGATTTGAGCAGCGAGTTCGGCCAAAGCGAATACGACAAACACATGCGGGATTACTTGGGTTTCGTTCAGGAAGATTGATCGATCAGAGCCGGAAGCGTGAGCGACGATTCAAACTCATCGTCGCTCACGCTTCCGGCTCAGAAAGAGAATATGCCCGAATACCTCGTTCAATACGGCCATTCCGCGTTCGTGGGCAAATTCGCCACGGAGGGCGAAGCGTATGCGCGCGGCCAACGGGTCGTGGTTCACTCGCCGCGCGGCCTCGAACTCGGATCGCTCCTCGGGCCGGCCCGGTTCGCCAGCGGTTTCGATGCCGCATCCGGTGGAAGTTTGATCCGCGTTGCAGAACCGGCCGACGAAATCGAGGCACTTCAAACGGATCGCCTTTCCCGCGAGATTCTCACCGCCGCCGAAGAAACGAACTTCCCCGTAACGTTCCTCGATTGCGAAGTGATGCTCGATGCACGCGGGGCGATCTTGCATGCTGTGCCCTATGAATTTTGCAACCTCGATCCGATACTCGGGGAACTCTCCGAGCGTTTCGGCATGGCAGTGCGGTTGATGAACATCGCGGCGATGCCGACGATGCAAGACCCGCCCGAACCGAAAACGTCGTGCAGCAGTGGCAACTGCGGCAGCGGTGGCGGATGTTCCACCGGCGGCTGCGGAACCAAAAGCGAAGGCGGCTGTTCCACCGGTTCGTGCAGCAAGGGCAAAGTGAAATCGGCCGAGGAACTCACCAACTACTTCGCCGATTTGCGTACGAAGATGGAAACCCGCGTACCGTTGGTGTGATTTGTT
>JBBQWA010000435.1:0-3205 GCA_038211045.1 Gemmatales bacterium | reverse complement strand
GGTGTGGCGATCTTCAACACCTTCCCGCCCGGTTCCGTAATTCGCCAACCATCCTGCGTGCGTTCGATCGTTTTCGCGGGGTGAATCGCCACGAGTTCCGCCGCGCGAACGACCTTTGAATTGGGATGGCGTTGCCCGGGTAATGTTTCCGTGCGTTCGATCACGCTTAAAAGCACAGGCAACGATCCGATCGGGGCCGCCTCGGGAAGCAACACTCCCGTGGCATCGACCGCCCGGTAATCCTGCCGATCCGCGATGCGGATCGCGAGCATCGGCTTGCGGAAGACCAAATCGGCGTGCAGTTTCCCTTCTTTCGTCACCACGATTTCTTTCACTTCGGCGATCCACGGGTGTTTGAGGAATGCCGAACGAAGCACCGCCGGGGTATTCGCATCGACGGAGGAAATGGCTTCCGGCAACTGCGAAATGGACCGAACTTCCGTAAGAAAGGCCGGCTTGATAATGTACGGCGGCGCCTCGAATTCCACCTCGGCCATCGGCGCGAGATAGCGGCTATCCCCCGCTACTTGTTGGCCCGCGAAATCGCCGAGATAACTGAGGCCGAGAAACAAGCCGCCGATGGCGCAGAGTGCCAAAACGATTTTCAAACCGAGGGTGAGGAAATGCTTCACGACTCGGGGCCGTGGGGCCTCAGCGGGTTTCGGTTTGCGTTTGGCCATGCGATCTCGCCATTCACCAGACGTTGAGGTCTTGTTCGAGCGCGATGCCGCTTTCCGATCGGACTTTCGTTCGCACGAGATCGAGCAGTTTGAGAATATCCTTGGCTGTCGTCCCGGGGTGTGCCACGGCGTAGTTGCCGTTGCGGTCGTTCACTTCGGCCCCGCCGATTTTCGTGCGGGCCAACCCGGCCCGTTCGATCAGGAGTGCCGCAGAATGCCCCGGCGGATCGCGGAACATTCGCACCGACGATTGAAAGCTCAGTGGTTCGGCGGCCTTCCGCACCACCCAAGCTCGCCGCATCCGCTTCATGAGCGCCGCGGGCGATTCTTGGGCCAATCCGAATTCTACCCAGAGGATCACAGGATCGTCGATATCGGATTGGTTCTGGCCGAAAGTGAGTTCGTCGCTGGTTCGCACCGATTCGCTCGCATCTTCGTTCAACACGCACACGCGGCGAACCGAAGCGCCGATCTCCCCGGTGCGATCGCCGACGTTGCAACGCACGCTGCCCCCGACCGTCCCTCGAATGCCGATCAGAGTTTCCAGCCCGCTCAGGCCGGCCTTCACCGATGCGGCAATGAGGTCGAAGAGTTGGGCGCCCCCGGCGGAGCGGATCGTCTTTCCGCGGGTTTCGATTGCGGAGAACTCCGGGCCGGTCAAACGCATCACTACGCCGGGTACGGGATCGTCGCGCACCAGCAGATTGAAGCCTCCGCCCAGCATCCGAAGTGGGATTTGTTTCGATTTGCAGTGGTGGAGCACGGAGCGGAGTTCGTCGGTCGTTCGAGGTTGCACGAGGAACTCGGCGGGGCCGCCGATGCGGAGGTGCGTGTACGGGGCCAATGGCTCGCGCCGCTTGGTGATTTCAGGGAACACTTCCGCAATCGTCATTCGTAGGGCCTCCTCCCATTAGAATATGCAACGACGGGGTTGTGTCAGCGCCCGGAGTTTCCTCGAGCGCCCCGGACGGGACTCGAACCCGTACGCCCCGCGTTGACAACGCGGTGAGCTAGCCAATTGCTCCACCGAGGCAGTGGAGAACGGATGCAATCCATCGGAACGAGGTTCGCGTGCCGAGCAACGAAACCCACATGCGGCGGGCACTCGAACTCGC
Organism: Gemmatales bacterium; assembly: GCA_038211045.1. Lineage (GTDB taxonomy): Bacteria > Planctomycetota > Planctomycetia > Gemmatales > Gemmataceae > JALHQU01. The sequence goes on along the minus strand of JBBQWA010000435.1, from coordinate 1,410 downwards.
GGAGCGGGGCAGGGGCGGCGTCGAGCCGAACCCCATGGTGGGCGCCGTGGTACTCGATTCCCATGGGAAAATTGTTGGCGAAGGTTGGCATGAAGACTTCGGCGGGCCTCACGCGGAAGTGAACGCCCTCGCAGAGGTCGGGGATCGCGCCTGCAAGGGCACGCTCTTTGTGACGCTCGAACCGTGCTGCCACTACGGAAAGACGCCGCCGTGTACGAAGTCGATCCTCGCTGCGGGAATTCGCCGTGTGATCGTGGCGATGCGCGACCCGTTCCCGAAAGTGGATGGTGGCGGCATCCGCGAACTGGAGAACGCGGGAATCGAAGTGGAGGTGGGCGTTTGTGAAACGGAAGCCATCGCGTTGAACGCCCCGTATCTGAAGTTGCTCCGCACCGGCCAGCCGTGGGTGATCGCCAAGTGGGCCATGAGCCTGGATGGGAAAATCGCCACGCGGAGTGGGGATTCACAGTGGATCAGTGGTGAAGATTCCCGCAGGCATGCTCACGCATTGCGGGGCCGAGTCGATGGAATCCTCGTCGGCAGTGGAACCGTATTCGCGGACGATTCGATGCTGACGGCCCGCCCGCCGGGCAAACGCATTCTCACGAGAATCGTACTTTCGCGCTCGGGCAATCTCCCGGAAAGCTGCCAGTTGCGTTCGTCCGCCCGCCAATCCCCCGTAATCGTGTTCACCACCACCGAGGTTGTAGGACGATTGAACGGCTGGAAGAATGACGGGGCGGAGGTAATCGCCTTGGAAGGGGACTTCCTCGGCGGCGTGCTGAATGAACTCGGCCAGCGGCGTTTCACGAACCTGTTGGTCGAAGGCGGGGCCGGTATTTTGGGAGCGTTCCACGATGCCCGTTTGATCGACGAGGTTCAAATATATCTGGCCCCGAAGTTGATCGGCGGCACCGATTCCCTTTCTCCCGTAGCCGGAATGGGCATCGGAACGTTGAACGAAGGTGCCGACTGGCAAACCGTAAAAGTGGAACACCTCGGCGGGGATCTGCATATCGTCGCTCGGAGGAGATTATGACCGCCGGATTATCCCCAACTTCTACACTCACTCGATGCCGTACGAAAAACTCCGCTTCCCGCTGTTGCTTTCTATCGCGGCCGCCCTCGCCACGATGGGGCTGAAAACCGCCGCGTACACCGTCACCCATTCCGCGGGATTGCTCAGCGACGCGCTAGAATCTGGCGTCAATCTCGTCGCCGCATTCATCGCGTACCTCTCGCTGCGTTACGCCCACCGCCCGGCCGATTCCGATCATACTTACGGCCACGAGAAGATCGAATTCTTCTCCAGTGGTGTCGAAGGCATCTTGGTCTGCGTTGCGGGGTTCGCCAGTATCGCGTACGCAATTCGGCACCTGATCCAACCAAACCCATTGGAAGAACTGGGCC
>JBBQWA010000434.1:0-3213 GCA_038211045.1 Gemmatales bacterium | reverse complement strand
TTCTTGTCGATGGGCGGGTTGCGGTAGCGGAACTCGCTGGCGTACTCGACTTCCACCGGCAACCGGGCGAGTTCCTCGAAGAGATATTCGCCCACCATGCCCGCGTGGTAGCTGGTGCCGCAGGCCGTCATGATGATGCGTTCGGTATTGCGGAGTTGCTGCGGCGTGAGGTTGAGGCCACCGAAGTGGGCGGTGAAGTCCCCTTCGTCCAAGCGGCCGCGCATCGCATTGGCAATGGTTTCGGGTTGCTCGTAGATCTCCTTGAGCATGTAGTGCGGGTATTCGCCCAGATCCGATTCGTAGTCGCCGAGGTAGTGCTTGATGTCTTCGAGCGTCACATCGACGGTGTCGAGGTCTTGATTGCGGATCACCCAGCTTTCGCCATCGAGCTGGCAGATTTGCCGATCGTTCAGATAGACGACCTTATCCGCGTACCCGGCGAGGGCGTTGGCATCGCTGGCGAGGTACGTTCCGTCGGTGCCGATTCCGATCACGAGCGGGCTGCCCAAGCGTGCTCCCACGATCACGCCGGGTTCGCTTTGGCACACTGCGGCGAGGCCGTAGGTGCCCTTCACGTATTCGAGGGCTTTCCGCACGGCTTGCATGAGGTCGCCGTTGTAATGCTTCTCGATGAGGTGGGCGAGCACTTCGGTGTCGGTATCGCTGCGGAAGTGTACTCCCTCGGCTTGGAGTTGGTGTTTGAGCGCCATGTAGTTTTCGATCACGCCGTTGTGAACGATGCCGATGGTGAGTTCGGCGTTCATGTGCGGGTGGGCATTGGCGTCGGTGGCGCCGCCGTGGGTCGCCCAACGGGTGTGGCTGATGCCGTAGTTGCCGGGGGCCGGGTGGGCGTTGAGCACTTTGCCGAGTTCGGCGATACGGCCCGATTTCTTGCGGAGGTGCAGCGAACTGCCGGTGCCGGTGATGAGGCCCGCACTATCGTAGCCCCGGTATTCGAGGCGTTTGAGGCCATCCATGAGGATCGGTGCCGCTTCGCGTTGGCCGGTGAATCCGATAATCCCGCACATAGGCCCTGCTCCGATTGAGTTAGCCCGACGCGACAGCGAGGGCTTCCAGAACGATGAATGTCGAGAAACAGTGAGCGAGGCGCGCTGGAAGCCCTCGCTCGCGCTAACAAGCATTAGCCCGTCGCGCCGTGCAACACCACCGCGGGTTGAGGAATCACCATGAAGCCGCTGCTCTCGTACAGGGGCCGCAGCGATTCTTTACTCGTGAGCATAACGTACGGAACGTTGTGCGTGTACGCTTGGGCGAGTGTCGAAGTCACGAGCTTCGATGCGATGCCGCGACCGCGGCTCTCCGGCTTTACCACCACGTAATCGATCTGCCAATTGACGGGGGCGGAAACGAGCAAGAAACCATCGGCGCGGCCGTCATCATCGCGGTGGACACATAGGTGGCGGACGCACGGCCAGATGGCCAAGAACTTGCTGCGGGTGCGAAATTGATTGGTGATGAGTTCCCAGAATGTCTTGCAGGCCGGTTCATCGGCGAGGAATTCGGCGAGGTTGACAAATTCGATGCCCGGCGGAAGCGGTCGGGCTTCCGTCGGGCGATGGATGTAAATGAGTTCCGCATCGGGCATGTGCGATTCCTTCGAGGCGTTAAATTATCGGGGCGGAGCACCTGCCACAGCAAAACCGACCGCCGGGTAATTCCCCGATTTCACGAGAAGCCCGTACTTCTTCATCTTTTTATAAAGCGTCACCCGGCTCACGCCGAGAGATTGGGCCGCGCGCGTTCGGCTGAACCCGGCTTTTTCCAGCGCCCGGAGAATGGCGGTGCGTTCGGTCGTCTCGCGGTTGTGGGCGAGGGAGCCGGCCGGCACCGGGGCCACCCCGGCGTGCGCAGTTGCGTTTTGGGAATTCTGCACTATCGGGGGCAGGTGTTGCAACCTCAATTCGTCGCCGGAGCAGTTCAGCACCGATTGCTGCAACACGTTTTCGAGCTGGCGAATGTTCCCCGGCCACGGGAATTGTTCCAACGCCCGCATCACTTCGGTGTGGATCGCTTGCACCGGTTTGCCGAAGCGCGAACCGTATCTGGCGACCATTCCTCGAACCAACGGCGGAATATCCTGCGGCCGCTCCCGCAACGATGGCAAGCGGAACGAGATTACGTTCAGACGGTAGTACAGGTCGCTGCGGAAGGTGCCGCGTTGCACGGCCTCGGCGAGGCTCCAATTGGTCGCCGCGATGATGCGGGCCTCGGATTTCACCGTTTCGTTGCCGCCCACCGGCTCGTATTCCCCCGATTCGATCAACCGGAGAATGTTCGTTTGTTGTTCCAATCCGAGAGTGCCGATTTCATCGAGAAACAACGTGCCCGCACCCGCCGCGGCAATCTTCCCCGGCTTGCTTCCTTCGGCACCGGCGTGCAGACCGAAGAAATCGGTAGCCACCGAAGCCACGTTCGGATTGTTGCACGAAACCACGAGGAAACGGTTCAGGGAACGCTTCGAACAATCGTGGATGAGCTTACCTAGGTGGGTTTTCCCGGTTCCGGTTTCCCCTTCGATCAGCACCGCGACATCGTGGCTCGCGGCGGTGAGCGTTTGCTCGGCCAACTGCACGAGCGACGGCGTGAGCTGGTGCAATCGGTGATTGATGCGATCCGCCGCCGTTTCCGAAGCGGGATCGGGGAAGGGCACCCCCGGAGTGACGATTCTGCGAACCCAAGTGTTGATCTCACGCAGGTGGCCGGGCCACACGAAATTCGCATCGAGTTGCGTGGCTAGAGTATCGATCCGTTTCGCCGCGGGGAAATTCTCCGCCGAGAGTACCGCGAGCCGAGCGGGGAGTTGCTGAATGCGCAGTTCCCGCACGCAGGCTTCGATGCGATCGGCGTCGTGCGGATCGGAAGCGAGGAAGAGCAACACGCCATCGGTTTCCCGGCGGACGAGGTGCGCGACATCGTCGAATCGCACGAGGGCCGCCGTGAGCATGAAGGTTTTGTGCAGGTGCGTTTGAATGGACTGCCCGAATTGCAAATCCGAGCCAACCAAAAGCAATCGACGAGGAAACGACATTGTACCGAACTCCGGCCAGCGGCGCGGCGGTGGAACCGCATGGTGAACATCGGGATAACGACCGAAAAGGTCGGGGCGGGATATGCCGGGCGAAACGGTAGGGGCCGTTGGGGGTACGCTCGGGCCATAACGGTGGGCACTTTGGTTAGCGCTCGTTACGGCAA
>JBBQWA010000433.1:0-3229 GCA_038211045.1 Gemmatales bacterium | reverse complement strand
GCGATCCTTCAACGATCGCTTCTTCACCCCGGCGTACTGCTTGGCGACCGTCGGCAGACGCAGGATTTCTTGGCGGAGGTACTCGAAGTAGTTGCCGTTGGGCGTAATGCTTTCGATGCGGAAGCCGTGCGCAGTAAGGTGGTGTTCATACCAGTATTTGCTGAACCCCGTGCTGTAGTGGAAGGGCGCGAAGTGCGTCAGCGAACAAAACGGGGCGGTGAGCAACAGGATTCCGCCCGGCTTCAACAACCGCGAGAACTCGGTGATCGCGGGGACTGCGTTCGGAATATGCTCCAACACTTCGGTGCAGAGAATCGCGTCGAACGAATCCTCCGGTCGCGGAATGTGGATGATGTCGCAGCGGATGTCGATGGAATCGTAGTTCCACTTCGGCATGTGCAGCCCGGCACCTTTATCGTCGGGTATGTAGCATTCGGAATCTTGCGATGTGTAGTCGAGGTGGCCGCAGTATTTGTGGTACTGCCGTTCCCCTGCTCCCGCATCGAGGAGTTTCAAACCCGGTTTCAGAGATTCGAGTTGGACGCGCACCCATTCCGCCCGGGCCGCTTCGTTCGCTAACTTCGTCATGGTCAGCCCTCTTGGATCTCGTTCCCACGCTCCGCGTGGAAACGTTTTTCGGACGCTCCGCGTCCTTCTGTTGATTGTCGAATGGCCGCAGAGCGGCCGAAGACCATTCCCACGCGGAGCGTGGGAACGAGAGTTCAAGTCATCGAAACCTTCGGAAACAATCGCAATGCTACTCCCAGAGCCCGCAGCGTGAATGCCGAGTGCACCCGGCACAACGACGGGTTCGTCCGCGGTTGGAATTTCACAAAGATCGCAAGAATGAACTGCAGCGAACGGAGTGCAAGCTCCAACTTCTGCACGGGTGTGAGATGCCGGGAATCCCGGATGCTGCGCGTCATGTTCTTGAAATAGGGCATGTAGACGAAGCCTTTCCCGGTCAGCGGCTTCGCTTCGTACTCCTCGGCATCCACGCCCGAGGCGAAACTCGCCTTCCCCGGCAGCACCGCCACGTTCCAGCCTTCCAGCATCAAACGGCTGACGAAGTAACAATCGACCCACGGGAAGGAATCGCAATCGAGGAACCAGCGGATCGCCGCGGCGCGGTGCACGCCGTACATGATGGAAGGTTCCGGCACCGCGAAATACCGCCGCAGGTTCACCGCGGCACTCTCCGCGGCCTCGAGCGCGGGCATGGCCACGGGCACCCGCCGATCCTTCGCCCGGAAGTGGACCTCTGAGGGAACCATCGCCGAGGCGGTGTTGGCGTTCGAGAGCAGCGCCCCCATGCAGCGTTCGATGAAATCCGGAGCGTGTTCGTCGTCGTCCGCAGCCCACATGAAATAGTCGGCGGTCGCGGCGGCCTGCACATACTGAAAGTTCCGCACGAGGCCGATGTTCACCGATTGCCGAACGTAGCGGACGCGGGAATCCTCTTCGGCCATGGCGGTCATGTACTCGCGGATCGCCGGGTCGGGCGAACAATTGTCCGAAACGACGATTTCGAGGTTGCGATACGATTGGTGCCGAATGTTGGCGAGCGTCGATTTCAACCCGCTCAAGCGGTTGTAAACGGGCATGCCGATGCTAACCAACGGTGGCGACTCGGGGAGCATGGGTTCAGCTTTTCCGGCGCAGGAAGGCGGAAGGCCAGTACGTCACCCAGCCTCGCACCGCTCCTTCGTTGAAGGCGAACTCCGGCTCGGCGATCTCGAACTCCGGATGCGCCGCCGCGAAGGCACGCGCGGCACTCGCCGGGTTGTCCCACGCACTCTGCGGCGAAGTCCGCGGCGCACCGGGAACAAGTTCCAACACGCCATCCATCGCCACGATGTACGAGCCGGGCGTGACCAACCCGGCGTACGCTTCCAGCTCCGCGAGCACGTGGGCTTGGGTGTGGTTCGAATCGAGCAGCACCAACACCGTCTCGCCGGGGGCGATCAAACTCTTCACGCGATCCACGGTGGAGGAATCGGTGGAACCGCCTTCGACCAGCGTGATGAGATCCGCGAGGAAATGCGATTCGATGGCTTGGCGGTTGTGCGGTCGGATTTCGATATCCACGCCGATCACGCGACCTTTGCCCATCAGCTTGCACAAGCTTGCGGAGAAGACGAGTGAGCCGCCGTGGGCGATCCCGGTTTCTAGGATCACATCCGGCTTCAATCGGAAGATCACCTCTTGGAGGCGAACCATATCCTCCGGCAATTGGATGATCGGCCGGCCGAGCCAAGTGAAGCTGTACACGTACTTCGCATCCCACCCGGCCCGCAGCCAGGCGCGCGAGACCGCGGCGAAACCCTCGGCCGAGGCCAAGGAGTGCATCGCACCCCCGTGCGCGACCGTTCCCGCGGTCATATCGATGGTCATCACGTCGGGCATGCGATCCTCTCCCGGTACTGTTGCACGAGCCGTTGCAATTCCAACTTCACGTCGAACGTTTCGTTGCCGAATTCGGAGCGGATGCGGGTGGTATCGATGAGCGGGAAGGCGAACTTCGGCCCGCCCGCCCACGTCGCTTCGCACCCGGTGATTCCGCACAGCGTTTCCACGATCGCGGCATGGGTGGCGTTCCCGCCGCTCGCCACGTTGTAAATCTTCTCCCGGCCGCGCTCGCCGATGGCCCGCAGCAAGCGCACCACTTCGCCCACCGCGATGTAATCCTTGGCCGAAGCCGGATCGGATCGGAGTTCGATCCTGCCCTTCATGGCGTCCCGCACGAGGCTCGGCACGAAGTTCTCCGATTCGTAATCGTGCCCGATCACGTTGGACAACCGGGCGACGATCCCCGGCCGCCCGGCATTCAACACCAACGATTCGCCCATCAGCTTCGAGAGGTTGTACAGGTCGCTCGGGTCTTCCGGAGCCACCGTCAACGCTTCCGATTCCCGCGTCGAATCGGCGGAACCGTACACCCGCGTCGAAGACAAATACACGAGGCGTTCGAACCGGGACGACTGCAACACGAATTGCAGCTTGCCCACGTGGGCGGTCACGGTATCGAACGGTCGCCGGCGGAAGTCGGCCGTGAGGCCGATGCAGTAGAACACCACACCCAAATCGCGGTCGCCCCATTCTTCGTTGCGGCCGGGGGCAAATACTTGGATGCCGTCTTCGCGGAGCGTGGCCGCGAGGTGCCGTCCGATGAATCCGCTCGCTCCGAAAACCGTGGCGTTGTTCATGCCGGTGCCTTGGCACGCGGTGT
>JBBQWA010000432.1:0-3232 GCA_038211045.1 Gemmatales bacterium | reverse complement strand
CATCGTTATTCCAATGGAATGCCACCGGTCGCTGACGCTCCCGGCTCGCCGGTGTGGTTCTCGTTAAGATAGCCCGATCCAAAAACGACGTCCCTTCGGATCCCTTCCCATGCCAAGCTGCCGCATTTCTGTTCCTTGGCTGCTGCTCGTGGCCATCGTCGCCGTATTTCCGGATCGGCCAGCGGCCGCACTGCCGGATGCCAAAATGCTACGGCCCATCGAAGCCCACGATAGTTGCTTCCTCGAAGAGATGACGTGGCTCGAAGTGCGCGATGCGCTCAAAGCCGGGAAGACGACAGTCATCATCCCCACGGGCGGCGTCGAGATGAACGGGCCGTATTTGCCCACGGGCAAGCACAATTACATCGTGAAGGCGGTGGCCGAGGCCGCGGCCCGCAAACTGGGCAACACGCTCGTCGCGCCGGTGGTGCCCTTCGTTCCCGAAGGGGACATCGACCCGCCCACCGGCCACATGGAATACCCCGGCACGATCAGCCTCTCCGAGAAGACCTATGAGGCGATGCTCGCCGAGATCGTTTCCTGCTTCCGCACCCACGGTTTCCAGCACATCGTGCTCATCGGCGATAGCAGCGGCAACCAAGACGGCATGCGCAACGTCGCGGCCGCGCTCAACAAACGCTGGGCGAAGGAGAAGGTGCGGGTGCATTTCATCGCCGAGTACTACGACGAGTTCGACGCGTTGGAAGAATGGGTGACCAAGCAGGGAATCGTGCAGAAGGACGAAGGCTTCCACGACGATTTCATCACGAGCGCCACACTGGCCGCGATCGATCCGACGTTCATTCGGGCGAAACAGCGGCAGGCCGCGAAGAACCTTTCGATCAACGGCGTGTCGTTGGCCCCGGTCGAAACCGCGGCGGCCTGGGGGAAGAAGATCATCGACTATCGTGCTGAAACGACGGTGAAAGCGATCCGCAAAGCGATGGGCTCGTAGGTCAGCCTTTCCAGGCTGACTCGTCCACGTCCGGCTGGAAAGCCGAACCTACGAAAGGCTGCCTTCTTGTTCCACAGCCATGGCCAGTTCGGTGAGCCGGGCGGCAGTCACGCCGATGCGCTCGAAGCACTCGGCAACGATGCTGTTCGGCGTGGTGAAGAGCGTAATCAACAAATCCAGCGGCGTGATCTGCGGGCGGCCGTAATCGCGGCAGCGGGAGTACGCTTCCCGCAGGATGCGGATAACATTGTCCGAAAGGAATTCGCGGTTGAGCAACAGGGGCGGCACCGGCTCGGCATCCTGGTAAAAGAGATCGCGGAACTGATCGAGCAGGCGCATGGTGTCGGCGCCCAAACGGAAGGCCCAGTTGTACACGCCGTTGTCGGCGGTGCCGAGAAGGCCCATGAAGAGGTGAGGGGTGCGTACGCTATCCCAGTTGGTGCTGCGGGCGTGGGCGAGGGAATCGCGCAGGGCTTGGGCGGTGGCTTCGTCGGTCACATCCGAGCGGACGCGACCGTTAATGAGGAAAATGTCTTCGTCATAGTCGGATTCAAACATGGCGGGGATCCGAAGAGCGGGCCAAACCGCAAATTTCGTGTGAGGGTTTGCTTAATTATGCGGAGGTTGCCGAAGATTCGCAAGAGAGCTTTGGCCCGAGCGGAGATTTTAGGTTGGGCATTGTCCGACTTCGCTGCGGGGCGCTAACTTCGCGCTTGGCATCAAATTCAGGCGCGAAATGCAGAAATTACGGGCGGCTGCGACCGTCGGCGATGATCTTGTCGAGGCGATCGTGCAGTTGTTTCACGATTTCGGGGTGCTTCGCCGCAACGTCGGTGGATTCGCCGGGGTCGGCTTTCAAATCGAAGAGCTTTTCGCCACCGATTTCGCCCTTCGCCTTGGCGGGCTTCTGCCGAAGGAGCTTCCAATCGCCGGTGCGGATGCCGAAGTTGATGCCGTTGTTATCCTGTTGCAACAGATATTCGCGCCCTTTGGCCCCCGCTTCGCCGAGGAGTGCGGGCATCGCGTTGAAGCTATCGAGGCATTGCTTCTCCGGCAGGGCGACCCCGGTGAGGGCGGCGAAGCTCGCGGCGAAATCGACCGTGCTGATCATTTCGCCGCTCGCGGTGCCGGGTGGAATCTTTCCCTTCCAACGGGCGATGAAGGGAACGCGGGTGCCCCCTTCGAACACGGTGTATTTCCCGCCCCGGAACGGCCCGGCGGGTTTGTGATCGCCGAGCTTTTCCACCGCTTGATCTTTGTAGCCGTCGTCGAGCACGGGGCCGTTATCCGAGGTGACAATCACCAACGTGTTCTCGGCGAGTTTCAGCCGATCCAAGGCCTTCATCAATTCGCCGACTTGCCAATCGAATTCGAGGATGGCATCGCCGCGGGGGCCCATCACTGATTGCTTCTGGAAGCGTTCGTGCGGCATCCGGGGTACGTGGATGTCGTGCGAGGCGAAGTAGAGGAAGAAGGGTTTCTCCTTGTTCTTCTCGATCCATTTCACGGAGTGGTTCACCCATTCGTCGGCGAGATCTTCATCGCGGAAGCGGGCCTTGGCGCCGCCGGTGTAGAAGCCGATGCGGCCGATGCCGTTGTGGATCGATTGGTTGTGGCCTTGGCTCCAATCCATGCGGAGATCTTTGCGGTTCGTGATGCCATCCGGAAAATCGGGCGAAGGTTTCGCGTTGCCGACCCAGAGCGGATCCTTCGGATCGAGGCCACGGACTTTGTGATCTTCGACGTACACTTGCGGCACGCGGTCGTTGGTGGTGGGCAAGAGCAGGCAGTGATCGAAGCCGATTTCGAGGGGGCCGGGCGCGATGTCGCCGTTCCAATCGGGGGCCTCTTTGCCGAGGCCGAGGTGCCATTTGCCCACGACGGCGGTGGCATAGCCGGCGCCCTTGAGTATCGAGGCGACCGTGGCGGTGCCGGGCTTGATGAGGGCGGGGGCATTCGGAGGGGCGACGCCGGTGCCGGGAACACGGAAGGCGTAGGTGCCTGTGATCAGCGAATAGCGGGTGGGGGTGCAAGTCGCGGCGGAGCAGTACCCGCCCGAGAAGTTCCGCCCCTCGGCGGCGAGCTTATCGATGTTCGGCGTTCGGATGCGCTTGGCGCCGTTGCAGGAAACGTCGCCGTAGCCGAGGTCGTCCGCGAGGATGACGATGATGTTCGGCTTCGCCGGATCGGCGGCGAACGCCGGCACCCCGGCGAACAGCAGGAAGAGGCTTGCGAATCTCACGGGGAAACTCCGGAGGGTTGGAGAATGTGATTGTA
>JBBQWA010000431.1:0-3275 GCA_038211045.1 Gemmatales bacterium | reverse complement strand
CGCCGCCTTCAGCTTGGCGATCGTCGCGCGCAGCGAAAGATAAAATCGAACGGATTCTCCCTTCACACCGGGGAAGGGCGGGCCTTCGAGGTGACGATCCTTCAATGACTTGGCGCGAACGGCGGCGAGTTTCGCCTGCATCTCGGGGGCTGATATTGGATTGGCGTCTTCGTTATCACGATTCAACATGCCAGGATCCATAAGGTTGCACTCACGCATCGTTCCGATTTTATCTCTCCTGTGAAGAACTACAACACCCTTGGATTTCTCGTTTCTCACTGGCGTTTCTCCCCACTTCCGGTTATTCCCCACCCGCTTCGGTGCAGTTACCTCAAGGCATACCGGATGCGATTGCGAATCGCCGTCCTCGTTTCGTTGTTTATTATCGGATCGGCGCGCGCCCAAGAAGTGCCGGCCGGGGCGCCCGTCTACGATCTGCGGATGCGGATCGATGCGCAAACCCACATCGTCATCGCGAATCAAATCATCACTTGGACGAACAAAGCTGATCGCCCCACCCGCGAACTGATTTTCAACTTCTACCCCTCGTACAAAATCCCCGAGAAGGAATACCTCCTCCTCGCCAAAACCCTCGAACTGTTGCGGTTGAACCCCAGCTACGGCATCGATCCCGCCGGGGGCCACGGTTCGATCACCGATATTCGCATCGCTGATCCGGGGCAGCCCGGAGTCAAACGCCGATTGAAGTATTCGTTCCGCGACGACAACATGTGCGCCATGGTGGTGGAACTCCCCGAGGAAGTTCCACCGGGGCAGACGGTCACGGTCGAGATCGATTGCGAAATCCGTTTGCCGAACAAACAGGGGCGTTGGGGCCACTGGGATGGCGTCACTTATCTCACGCATTCCCTGCCCACCGTTGCATACCACGATAACGCCGGTTGGCACGCGATGCCGTTCGTTCCCTGGCATCAACCGTTCTGGAACGAGGCGGGGTTGTACCGTGCGGAAATCGCAATCACTTCGGAAGAGGAAGTCGCGTGCTCGGCGGTTCCCGATTCCATCATCAAGGGGAACGGGGAAACGCGGATCAAGTACAAGCCGTTCCTCGGCCGCGATTTCGCCGTGATCGCCAGTGCGAAGTTTCGAACATTCACCAAACAAACATTGCTTCCCGACGGCAAAGAAGTCTCGATCCGCTGCTTGGCGTTTCCCCACCACGAGTGGTTCGCCAACGAGATGCTCACCATCGCCGAGGAAGCGATCCAACAGTATTCCAAGTGGTTTGGCAGTTACCCGTACTCGCAGTTCACTATCGCAGAATCGTACTTCGGTTGGAACGGCAACGAATGCGCCGGCCTCGTGATGATCGACGAACGCGTGTTCGATATGCCCAAAGCCGGGCGGAACTATGTGGAATACCTTCTCTCCCACGAGACGTGCCACCAGTGGTGGTACAACAAAGTCGGTACCAACGGTTACGCCGAAACGTTCATGGATGAAGGCCCCGCCACGTATTTCACCCACCGGTACCTCGATCGCAAGCGCGGCAAGAAAAACACCATCATCGAATGGCCCGATAACCCGGTGCTCTCCCCTCACGTCCGCCGGGATGTCTACCGATATTCTTCGATGTACTCGGCCATCCGTAAGAATGAAATGCCGGCCGCGGCAGGGCAGCTCCCCGAGTTCGGCAACCTGTTCAACCTGTTCACCGGAGCTTACGATCGCGGCTCCAAAATCTTCGGCATGATCGAAGAGCGCATGGGCGAAGCGGCTTTCCTCGATTTCATGCGGGACATTCAAAAGAAGTTCTCGTTCCAAGTGCTTTCCGCCGCGCAATTCCGAACCGAGCTCGAAGCCTACACCGGCAAGAGTTGGGGCAAGTTCTTCGACGACTGGGTTTATTCCAACGGCACGACCGATTGGAGTATCGAAACGGTGAAGATCGAACGCCAAGTCGGACCGCGGGTGAAGGGCGAAAACGGCGGCTACCGCGTTCAAGTGTTGGTGAAACAGCGGGGCGAATACGACGAACCCACACAACTCGGCTTCCGCTTCGATGGCCAAAAAGGCTGGCCCATCCGCGTGCCCATCGGCCCGACCGATCAAACGGTGCGCGTTCCCGAATACGATGCGCTCATCGAACCCGCGGGGAAAGGCTTTTCTCGGGTGACCCTGACGCTGCCCGATCGACCGACGAACGTGATTGTCGATCCCGATGACGTCGTGCTCGATGCAGATCCAGGGAACAACGCGTGGTACCGCGAACCGAAGTTCCGCTTCATGCCACTGTATTCGATGGTGACCGATGCCGACCTGACGAACGATTACGATCGTTGGAACTTTAAGGCCGGGCCGTGGGTGTGGGGCCAATCGTATCAAGATCCGTGGTACACGCGTTCGACGATGCTCGGATTGCGGGCGGGGGCCGTGAAACCCCACGAATTCTTGGGCGGTATCTACACCGCGTTCCGTTCGGATTACCGCGATCTCGTGGTCGGGGCCGATGCACTGTTTTTGAATACCCCGTTTCCGAAAACGCAAATCGGTTTGAATTACGAACGGCGCATCGGCGGGCCGTACTTCGGCACCGACGGCTCGGACGGCGTGAACCGCGCCGCGCTCTACTTCCGCTACATCCTGCAAGAAACGAGCAGCTTGTACCTTTCGCCGATGAGTTACATCGAAGGTTACACCAATTATCAAGATAACTTCTTGCCGTTCGTGCGCGAATCCGATCCGGCCGGGGTGCGTTACAAGAACCTCTGGCTCACGGGCGTGCATTATCGTTTGAATCTTTACACGCCGTATTGGGATGCCGAGCGCGGAATCTGGATCGATGTTTCCTACGCCGCCGGCACCGCGAACGTGAATGGCTCGACGACTGCACAACAGGTGAAGGCCGAACTCGCCGGGGTGAAGAAACTCCCGGATGGCTACGGTTGGTTCTCCGATATCCGTTTGGCTGGCCGTGGCACGTTCGCCTCATCGTGGCCTTCGCAGGGGGAATTCTTCGCCCTCGGCGGCGGTACGCTCTTCCGGGGTTTCGATCTCGCCCAGCGCCAAGGAAGTATGCTTTGGGTGGTGAATGCGGAAGCCCGGCTACCGCTCTTCCTCGATAAACATTGGAATTTCTTCGATAATACGGCGGGCATCCGCAACGTTTGGCTCGCCACGTTTACGGATATCGGGGCGGTGTATACCGAAGGGCGGGTGGTGAACAACACCGCAGTTGCGCTCGGCTTGGGCTTGCGCGTCGATACCGCGATCTTCAGCTTCATCGAACGCGCGACCTTCCGTGCGGACGTGGC
>JBBQWA010000430.1:0-3300 GCA_038211045.1 Gemmatales bacterium | reverse complement strand
CTTCACCATGGTTCGCGCAAGTAGCGGCCGCCCCCATGCGGCTAAACGGAAACGGACTCGGAAACTCACCAAGGGCTTCCGCCTCAGCCGGCACAATCTGTATCGCCAGTCGATCGTCACACTGATCCGCGCCCGCGCGTTCGCCTTCCGCGACCGCCGCGTGAAGAAGCGCGAGTTCCGCAAACTCTGGATCATCCGCATCAACGCCGCGTGCCGCATGCGCGGCCTGCGCTACAGCGAGTTCATCGCCGGGTTGCAGCGGGCGTTTGTGATGTTGGATCGCAAGTCGCTTTCGGAAGTGGCGATCCACGATCCGGAAGGCTTCGATAAGCTCGTCGATTTGGCCCGCGTCAACTTGCCGCCGGAATTGGCTAAGCAACAAGCCGCCAAGGCGAAGGCCAAGGCCGCAGCGAAGTAAATTCAAATCAAAAGCATTTGCCACAGAGGCACAGAGAACACCGAGAAGAATCGAACCATTTGATTCTCTCGGTGTTCTCTGTGCCTCTGTGGCAAATGCTTCTCAACTCCACCCTTCACTTCTTCAACACAATTTCGATCCCTGCGGCACTCGCGGGCATTGACATCTCCTGCACTTCGCCGGTGCCTACTCGCAGTTTGAATTGCGGGTTCAGCTTTCCTTCCACCATGTGCTTGGCCGGGAGAACGTACGCCTTCCCATCGATGGTAAGCACCTGATCGCGACCGCTGAAGTTGCGGAACGTGACCAAACGCTTTTCATTCGGATCCGAGGGAAGCACCCCATCGACGGGGAAGATTTCGATGTTCGCGGCCTTCTCTTCAGTGATCGGGCTGGATTTGACCTCGATCGACTTGGGAATCGCCAACGGCGGAGCCGAGGGCAAATCGAGATTGGGAAGTTCCATCTTCGGTAGAACCTTATCCGGCGAGACCGGGGCGGGCAGAAGGTTTGAATCTTTCGCCGGCGCCGGCGCCGGGGTAGGTGTGGGTGCGGGCGTGGGCACCGGATCGAACGTGAGCTTCGGCAGCGGCGGGGCCGAGGGAACTTCGGTCGGAGGGAGTTTCTCTTCCCCCGTCACAGGTTTGATTGTTTCCACGGTGGTTTTGGGCACTGCCGGTGCGAGTTCGGGAAGCTTGGTATCGGGGCTGGGAATCAAGCTCGGGGGTTTCGGTTCAATCGGCTTTTCCACTTTCGGAGCCACCGGCGGAGTCGTGCTTTCCGGGGCCGGGGCGATTGCTTTGGGTACGGCCATTCGCTCCGGTACCACCTGCGGCACGGTCGATTTCACCGAATTCGGGGCGGGAACAACCATCGCGGATGGGCAACATGAAACGGCCGGGGCTAAGAACATCGGCGGGCACGGCGGAGTGGAATACGCCGTGGGGTAGAATTGAACTTTCTGAACGGGAACCGCCGAGCATGGCGGTGGCGTGCGACGGCGGAAGAAAGCCGAGGCCCAATCGGGGATCAGCAAGATGGCAATGAGCGTGGGGAGAATCAGGTGGCGGAACATGGTGTTACTCCGTTCGTGGTGCACCCGATCCGGAAATCCGGTGCGGGTGGTCGTGTTCGTCCTTGAAGGTGTAGATTAAACACGAAGGCGGGGGGTGGTTTCAACCTTTTTCCGGAAAACTTATTATGCGGATCTTAATCCTTACGCTGGGTGTGCTGGTTTTAATGCCGCACGAAGCGCCCGCACAAGCCAACCCCGCTGCGGAGTTGGACGGTAGCTACGATCTCAAGCAAATGTACGACAATACCAAGTTCACCCCGCTCGATGTTCTGCGGAACTACCAAGAAGTGACCATCGCCAACGGCGAACTGACCATCCGTTCGAACGCCGGGAACGATGTGGCCAAGTTCACCCTCGATCCGAAAGCGAAGATTCCGGAAATCGATTTCGCTTCCCCGCAAGCTGGCGACAAGACGACCACGCCGGGCATTTACAAAATGGAAAAGGGGGAACTCACGATCGTGTTCCGTAAAGGGGGTCTGCGGCCGACCGATTTCAAAGGCGAAGGCAAAGACGTAGTGCGCTTGGTATTGGTGAAGCGGATGCCGAAGAAGTGAATAGGTGAGCCACAATTAGAACGATGGGTAGGTGGGTGCATTCGAGGGCACAAAAGTCGGTTTGAGTGACGGTAACTGTCGCAAAGTATTGCTCTGCCATAAGAAGGGCTGGGATGTGCCCCTTTTTGATTTGTGCCCTCTCCTGGAGAGATCCAAGGCACAATTCTCGCAATTCTTCTGAAATCTCTCAGCTCACCCGACGAATAGCTTTCTGTTCATTCCTACGATGCTCGCGACGGCCCCGATGTTCCGGTACCATACCGGCCCTTCGGGGCCGTTTTTTCGTGAATGGTTCGCGCGTTGCGAACCTTCGGCTTCCGGATCGGGTCGGTAGGGCATGAACACCTTGGGAACATCCATGACCAACACGGAATACTTCGGCATCGGCGGGTTGGGCCTCGCCGCGATCGGCGCGGCCCTCGGCATGGTCGCCACGATGTGGAGCAAGGCGAAAGACGTCCTGTGGCGTTTCATCAGTCTTGTGGTGCGCCGAGTGGAGGTTCCGACTCAGGCGGCCCACGATGCGATCACTGCGTACCTCATCGCTAAGTACAAGCGTTCGCGCAACTACGACCGCATGTATGGCGCTACCTGGGAATACCAGCGCGACGGCCGCTACGGCCTCATCCCCTACGAAGTCTTCGGCAACCGCACGCTCATCTTTTGGAACTGGATCTTTCCGTTGATCTTCACAAACCAGCAGGAAAAGAAGACCTCCGGCACCAAGAACGGCGAAGCCGCCAACAGCAACGCCACGAAGGTGTACAGCACCCTGATCTACCTGCGCGGCACGGTCGATGTCGAGGCAATCCTCAAGGAGGCGTGCGACGATCGCAATGCGATCTCGTGGGCCGCCGAGGACCAAGAACAGGTGGCCAAGACGCGCTTCGTGATCCACCATGTGCCCAAGCGCAGCGAGAACGCGGACGAATACGATTCCGGCAGCAACGGCCTCGCCTGGTACCAGCAGGGCTACTACCGCCTGCTGTCCCACAAGCCGGACGATTTGGGGAAGGCCCCGCTGCACAGCGGCAGCGCCCTGGCCAACCTGATCTTCCCGCAGAAGGTCAAGGACCTCATCAAGGAGATCGAACTCTGGCGCAACCACCGGGACTGGTACCGCGAAAAGGGGATTCCCTGGAAGCGCGGCTGGCTGCTCTACGGCCCCCCCGGCACCGGCAAGACCGCGCTGGCCCGCGCCTTCGCCGAGGACCTTAACATGCCCATCTACGTCTTCAACCTTGCCGAGA
>JBBQWA010000429.1:0-3313 GCA_038211045.1 Gemmatales bacterium | reverse complement strand
TCATCTTGATTCGGCGGCGCTGTGCGGTCATTGCTTCGGTGGCGTTGGCCGATTGTGCCCTGGAGTTGGGTACAATCGAGGGCACAAACCCTTTGCGGGGCAGAATCTCGCCGCGAGGTGTTTTCGCAAGTGCATTCATCGCAGAGCTTTGCAAACACCTCGATTGCACCCGCACCCGTTTGTGCCCCGGGGGGAGGGGGGGTGCCACACCGAGGGCACAAACCTCGGTTGGAACGATGCGACTACCTTCCGCGGGTTCCCCGAACTACTTTGAAACGAACCGACACCGGCAGCAACAGAGGAGTTTTCCGGCCTGTTCCCCCCGGCAGGTTCACACGCTTTCTCCGAACGCCTTCTTCAGTTTCGTGAGGGCACGCAGCCAGAGTTTTTCCACGCTATCCACGGTCTTGCCCATGCGGGCTGCGACCTCGGGGAAAGTCAACGATTCCAAATGCCTCAGAACGATGACCGTTTGATAATCCTCGGGCAACCGGCTGAGGGCTTCCGCCACCCGCAACGATTGCTCGCCGCGTGCTGCCTGATGGCTCGGGGAACTCCCGCGATCAACCAATAAGTGGGCCAAACCGGCGTTGGAATGATCGAGATCTGCGGCGATTCCCACTTCGACGCGCGGATCGCGGGCTTGCGTTCCGAAGTAGCGCCGCACTTGGTTCGAGAGCGTTCCGGCGAGGATTTCCCGCAGCCACTTCATCAACTGCGGTTCATCGGTACCACGGAAGTTCGGAAAGTAGCGGTGGGCATCGAGAAAGGCTTCCTGCACGATATCGGAAGCATCCACCTTGCCTTGGAGCCGCCGGCCGATCTGGATACGCGCGAGCATCCGCAGGTAGTTGCGGTACCCTTCGAGAAGTTCGCCGAGCCGGGTCGAATCGGTACGGGCTTCGAGCAGCAGTTCCTCGGCGTTTTCCGTCATTCCGCTCCCATCCGTTTCCACAGCCAGAGTAACGCGCCGAGCCGGCAAACCGCCGGGGAATTGTGATGAAAATGAGTTGGTCGAGGTTTTAACCCTCCAACCCTGCAATACGGCCATTGCCGCTGGCGAAGGAACCGGTTTCGCAGCCGAGGCGTTGGGCCATGCTCACGTAAAGTTTCCCGAGAGGCGTGTTCGCCTTGCGGTCGAACACGAGGTGTTGCCCGTGTTTGAACCCGCCCCCGGCGAGCATGATCGGCAGGTTCATCGTGTTGTGGCTCGATGCGCTGCCGAGGTTGCTGCCTGTGAGTACCATCGTGGAATCGAGGAGCGTTCCGGTTCCTTCTTTCGTTCCCCGGAGTTTGCCGAGGAAGCCGCCGAGGGTTTCCATCAAAAGGTTCTCGACGATGTGCAATTGTTTGAGTTTCTCCGGATCGTTGCCGTGGTGCGAGAGGCCGTGGTAATCGGTGGAGACCGCTTCGATCGGGGGCTTGCTGGCATCGCCGTAGATCATCAGGGTGATGATTCGCGTGGAATCCGTTTGGAAGGCGAGGTGGGCCAAATCGAGCATCAATCGCGTGCGGCCGATCACGTCACCGTGGTTGGAAATGTCCTTCGGCGGAAGCGTATCGACCTTGGGTTTCGGCTTCAACACCCACGCTTGCGAATCGGCCAACCGACGTTCCACTTCGCGCACGGCGGTGAAGTATTGTTCCAACCGCCCTTTATCGGCACCGCTCACACTTCCTTCGAGTTGCTTCGCTTGGTCGAGCACGGTATCCATCACGCTGCGCCCCTCGGCGAGCCGATCCATTTGCTGCTTCGCGTCGTCCTTGCTCGAAAGGAAAAGCTTGGCGAAGAGGGCCGAGGGTTTCGATTCCGCCGGGATGCGGATGCCCGCACGGTTGAACGAGATGCCTTGGCCGCTGGGCGCCGTGGAAAGTGCGAGGTAGGGGTAGCGCGTTTTTGGGTCGAGCTTTTCGACGAGCATTTGATCGAAGGAAATGGAATTGCGGAACTTCACAGTGCCTGGGTGCGGCGCCGCCGTGAGGAACGATACCGCCGCATCGTGGCCACCGCCGACATCCGGATGCGACAACCCGGAGAAGACGGTGAAGGAATCGCGGTACTCTTTGATCGCCTTCAGATACGGCGGGAGTTCGTAGCTTCGCCCGGCGGCCTGCGGGAAGAAACTCTCGGCGTACAAGCCGAAGTAAATGTTCGCCGCGAACATCCGCTTGGGAGGTGCGGCGGTTTCTGCGGCGAGTGTGCCGTTCGATTCCAACAGCGGAATGGCCAAGCTCACGCCCGCCGCTCGGAGGAACCGCCGCCGGGATTGCGTTTTCGGGTTCATCTTATTTGTTCCTGAATGTTTCAATCGATGTCGTGTGAGCGGGGGGCGGTACTGATGGTCAGGTTGGGAATGCCACACGAACGAAACCAACCTCCGTCATTCCCGCGAAGGCGGGAATCTAGTTTTTTCCCTCGGGATTCGGGCATGGATTCCCGCCTTCGCGGGAATGACGGGGCAGGGTAGCTGCTCATTTGTG
This sequence comes from Gemmatales bacterium, assembly GCA_038211045.1. Classification (GTDB taxonomy): domain Bacteria; phylum Planctomycetota; class Planctomycetia; order Gemmatales; family Gemmataceae; genus JALHQU01. The sequence goes on along the minus strand of JBBQWA010000429.1, from coordinate 832 downwards.
ATGGTATTGCATTCCTGGCCATCAGTAGCCCCCGAGGATTATCGATACTCGGGGGGCTGACGCCCACCACTCACCGTCACGACCTACTTGTTCCTGAATGTTTCGCTACGCACGATCTCGTGGATCAGGGTGCGGAAGCCCCAATTCTTGGCCTTCGCCCCTGCGACGATCTTTTCGATATTCTCGCGATCCGAAGGTTCGATGCCGTGGCCGGTGGAATAGACCACCAATTTCTGGGCCAAGTTGCGAACGATTTGATCAGGGTCGGTCAGCAACAGTTTCTTGAAGCCATCAATGTTCTCGAACCGTCGGCCGTCCGGCAGTTCATCCCCCGCGGTTACCTTCGGCCCCTCGGCGAAGTATACGCCCCGGCTATCGTAGGTGGCCGTGGGTTTGAATTTCGCGGAAGGCGTGACGCGGTAGTTGGTTCGCCAGCCGCCGATCACGTCGAAGTTCTCCAGCGCGAAGCCGGGGGGATCGATGCGGGCATGGCACGAAGCGCACGCCGCTTGGTTGCGATGCTTCGCCAATTGTTCGCGGATCGTGATCGTGCCGCGCACATCGGGTTCGATGGCGGGAATATCGTTCGGCGGCGGCGATGCCGGTTTGCCGAGGATGCGATCCAACACCCACGCCCCGCGGAGTACGGGCGAAGTGGTGGTACCGTTCGCGGTCACTTTCAACACACTGGCTTGCGTGAGTACGCCACCGCGATGGCTGCCGGCGGGGAGTTGCACTTTGCGGAACTCTTGCCCTTGCACACCGGGGATGCCGTAATGCACGGCCATGCGGTTGTTGAGGATCGACCAATCTGAAGCCACGAATTCGAGGG
>JBBQWA010000428.1:0-3351 GCA_038211045.1 Gemmatales bacterium | reverse complement strand
CAGGCCGGGCCAATCGAGGTGCCCGGTTTCGGGCATCGCTTTGAGGGCGGTTTGCGTCCACTTTTCGCGCGGCACAATGCTGCCGGGGAATGGCACGCCGAATTCGCGTTCGCTGGTTCCGGGTTGATGGGGGTCGGGCATAAGATTGTTGTATGCCGTCGATCACTCGATGAATTGGAAGAGTTTCGCCAATTGACGCCGCACATTTTGACTCGAGAGGGGCGAACTCGCCGAATGGAATTGCTGGAATGTTTCGTGGGCGAAACATTCCGAGTTCATGCGGCGAATGTCAGAGGGGTACTGAAGGCAGCCACGAAACCCGGAGGCAATGCGAAACGTCCGGGCTTGAACACTTTCTCCGTGGTGTGTTGCGTCGATTTGTCCGTGCGGAGAATGCCGATGGAACCGTCTCCGTTGATTTCCATTTCGTGTTCGAACCGGTGATCTTGCCATTCGATTAGAACGCCGCCATCGCGACCCGGCGTAACGAAGATCCCATCGTACCGCGGTTCGGTCTTCCGAACCGACGCGATGAATTCGACAATTTCCTTCGCCAGTTCGATCACTTCCGGGAGCGGTGGTGCTGCGTTGTACCCGTCCCAGTTTTCTCGCAGGTTGCGCATGAGGTCGAGTTGTTCGATGGGTGTTGCCATATTCCCAATGTACCCCATTGCGAACGGTTTGCGCAGGCCAAAACGAAACGTCTTAGTACCCCGCCGGATTTGACCCCCGCCACTTCGCGCACTAAGCATCGTTGCCAAATTCCCGCGATGCGAGGGTGCGATGAACTGCCGAAATTGCGCTGCGGCGATGCAGCCCGTTGGTGGGCGAAGCTACTTCCGCTGCGATCACTGCGGAACGTTCGCCTTCCCCGCCACCAACGGCGACGGCATCGCCAAACTGATCGGTGAGACCGAATTGCCTTGCCCGGTGTGCAAGGTGAACCTCTCGATGGGGGCCATCGAAGGGCACCCGGTGCGCTTTTGCAACACCTGCCAAGGGTTCCTCGCCGCGAACGAAGATTTCGGCGAGATCGTGCCGAAGAAGCGCAATCAATTCGCCGATCAAACGACGATTCCACGTTCGTTCGATCCGAAGGAACTGCAACGCCGGTTGAAATGTCCGCGATGCCAAAAGTTGATGGATACGCACCCCTACGGCGGCGGCGGCAACGCGGTGGTCGATACTTGCCATCGTTGCCGATTGATTTGGCTCGATGCCGAGGAGTTGGAAGTGATCGCCCGGTATCGCATGGCCGGCGGCGTGCCGCGGTCCGAAGGGACGCTCGTATCCGCAGCTTCGCAATCTCAAGAGCCGGAAACCGGTTGGCGTCGCGGCGGCGACGAAGATTTCAAAACCCCAACGATTGGCAGTTGGTTGGGTGCTTTGTTCTCGCGGTTGTAGTTCGATCTTCTGAAAAAGGCAATCGCAAATTCCTATCGAGTACAATACCTCCGACACAGGAGGCATTCGATGAAACGCGCGCTCTACCCCACCGTCCTTCTCACATCGGTCGGGCTGTTGCTCATGGCCGAACCCGGTTCTGCGCTATCGCCACCCGAATCGAAGAAAGAGGCACCCGAATCGCCCTTGAAGGTGCCTTCGCGCAAGGAGGCAATGCAGATGAAACTCAAGAGTGCCCAAAGCATTCTCGAAGGCATCGCCTTGGATGACTTCGCCAAGATCGAAGCCGCGGCCAACGAAATGAGCAACGTGACACGGGCGACCGCATTCCTCGATATTTACCAAGGTAAGGAATACCAATTCCATGTTGAGTTGATGCGCAGGCCCGCGGAAATGATTGCCAAGAAGGCTAAAGAGAAGAACATGGATGGCGTGATGGTGGCATATCAAGACCTCACACTCTCGTGCTTGAAATGCCACCAAGCGATGAAGGAAAAGAAGTTCGCCGCGATGGAGTAACCGCGGCGGACTACTTCAACCCTACGCTTACCAATTGCTTCTCGTTGCGAACGTAGAGCCGCCCATCGGAAAGCACCGGGGCGGCCCGCACCGTTCCCTTCAACAGCGAAACCCGCCCCCGTTCCGCGAAGGCTTTCTCCGAAGCGTCGAAGCCCACCAACTCCCCCGATTCCGTCAGCGCGAGGATACCGCCATCCACCGCGATGAGGCTGGCGCAGCCGAATTTGTCCACGCTCCATTTCACGTCGCCGGTCTTCCAAGCCACGCAGCGCAAGCGGGCGCCGCCCCCTTCCTGCCGGCCGTCGATGCCGAAGAGGTATTCGCCCACCCGCACCGGCGTGTTGTAATGGCACGACAGGCTTTTATCGGACTTCCACACTTCCGTGAGTTCGTTGCCCTCCGGCTTCAGCAAGATCGCCCCGACGTTGTAGGACGTGCTCAAGAAGATCGAACCCTCGTGAACCAGCGGAGTCGCGGCATTCACCGAAGCATCGATGCGGGCACGCCAGGGGAAAGACTGCTTCACTTGCCCCGCGGCATTCACCACCAGCAACCCGGCGCGGGTGAAGAAGACCGCGTGCGGCTTGCCTTCCAGCGTCATCGTGGTGGGGGTCGAATAACTGGGGCCGTCGTCCGAACATTTCCAGAGTTCCTTGCCCGTGGCCGGATCGAACGCCACGATGCCGGCCCCCTTCGCACCCACGTTCACCAGCAGTTTGCCGTCGAGCAGGATCGGCCCGCTGCCGATGCCGAAGTAGCCTTTCTTGGGCGCGTACTCCTTCAACAGGTTCTTGGCCCAACGCGGCTTGCCCGTCGCAGCCTCGACCGCCTGCAAGTCGCCGTCGGCCCCGTAGGTGAACACGGTTTCGCCTTCCACCAAGGGCACGCAACGCGGGCCGTTATCGAAATCGAAATCGTCGCGGTAGCGGGTTGGGTAGGCGAATTTCCACACTTCCTTGCCCGTGGCGGGATCGAGCGCAAGCAGGATTTCCTCGTTGCCGATGCGGTGTAAGAGGAACACCTTGCCCCCGGCCACCGCGACCCCGGCGAAGCCCGTGCCGACGTCGATCGCCCAAATCGGCTTGGGCGGCGCGTTCTTCCAATCCCAGTTCAGCTTCGTTTCGGCGGAGTGGCCGTCGCGGTTCGGGCCGAGGTAGCGCGGCCAATCGGCCGCAAGAAGGAGGGGGAGAAGCAACACGAGTACGATCATGGTGCATGCCATCTCGGTGCATGCCATCTCATAGACGAAATTGAATCGCGGGCTTATTTTCGTCCCCGGAGGGGACACAGCGATTAGCCGGTGGTCGGAGCGAAGCGCAGACCACCGGACATGTCGGCGATGGATTCCGACCCCGGAGGGGTCGCAGCGATATGAAGATCCGTGCTGCGACCCCTCCGGGGTCGGTAATTCGTATCGACCGGTTCCGG
>JBBQWA010000427.1:0-3361 GCA_038211045.1 Gemmatales bacterium | reverse complement strand
CCTCGATGTCGGCTCATCACATCCTGGGGGTGGAGAAGCTCCCAAGGGTTCGGCTGTTCGCCGATGAAAGTGGTACGTGAGCTGGGTTCAGACCGTCGTGAGACAGGTCGGTCCCTATCTGCTGTGGGCGCAGGAAACTTGAGGAGCTTTCTCCCTAGTACGAGAGGACTGGGAGGGACGCACCTCTGGTGTGCCAGTTATGGCGCTAGCCGTACCGCTGGGTAGCCACGTGCGGAATGGATAAACGCTGAAAGCATATAAGCGTGAAACCTCCTCCAAGATCAGGTTTCCTCACAAGAAGGCTCCTCGTAGACTACGAGGTCGATAGGCCGGGTGTGTAAGTGGAGTAATTCACTCAGCTAACCGGTACTAACAGCCGAACGCTTGGCCACATTGTCCGATCTCTGGACCCGTGCCAACGTAAATCAGTCACTTGCTGCGACTATATACCCAACCCGAGTTGTAAAAGATACATTTGGTATCGATGCGACTTGCCGGTGACATTACCCAAGTGGTCACACCCGTTCCCATCCCGAACACGGCCGTTAAGCACTTGGGGCCGATGGTAGTCCGTTCAGGGCGAGAGTAGGTCATTGCCGGCATTCTTACAAAACCCCCCGCGATCTTCACCGATCCGGGGGGTTTCTGTATTTCTATACACCGCAATTTCTCCATCTCAGTGAAGTCCCATGAACAGCGAAAAGCCGCTCAACACACGCGATGTCGATGTTATCGAAGAATTTCGTCTCCGCCGGTGGGCACGCGAACACCACGTTCCCCCGAGCCAACGCGAACGAGATTGGCATCCGGTGGTACACGACGAGATGAACCACAAGGATTCAGAATCCCTAGAACACAAACTTAGCCGATAGCCCTTTCAGGAAATCCCGCCGATGGCGTTCTTTACCGGTCGGCTCACATTCCTCCGCTTTCGTGTCGAAGGCCCCAATCCACGATTGTTCACCGATGAACATCTCGAACGTCTCGCCCATTTTCAGGCGGGCCGCCAGCGGATCGCATCTGCCGATGGTGTCGAAGTCGGTTGGGCCGCCGGGGAACATATTCTCGATACCGATTTTCAACCCGGCAAGAACATTATCAACGATTGCTTGGCGTTCGATCTCCGCGTCGATGTAGATAAGCTACCCGGCGATTTGTTGAAGGCGTACATTGCCGTGGAATTGAAGGCACTTTCCAAAGAGAATACTTCCGGAAGTCCATCGGCCCGACAGAAGAAGGAAGCCCGCGAGGCTGCCAAGGAACGGCTCGAACAAGAAGCGAAGGATGGCCGTTACAAAAAGCGAAAGTGCATCCCCGTACTTTGGGATGCCGTTTCCAATGAAATTCTTTTCGGCAGCACCTCGCTCACGCACATTGATCGCCTCGTCAGTTTATTCCAACAAACCTTCGGCTATTCCCTCGATGCCATGACGGCCGGAAAGCGTGCCCATTACCTCGCCGAGTTGCACAAGCACCAGCGTTATGTCGATGATTCTTCCCCATCCGCATTTGTTCCAGGCGTTAGTCCGGAGGAAGTCGCTTGGATCGCGGACGATACCAGCCGCGATTTTTTGGGGAACGAATTTCTACTCTGGCTCTGGTATACCTCGGACGCCGTGGACGACACGATCAAGGCCGCGGACAATTCCGATATCACATTCATGTTGGCCCGCACGCTTTCTCTCGAATGCCCAAATGGTCAAACAGGCAGTGAAACGATTTCGCATGAAGGGCCGAGCCGGTTGCCCGAAGCGAAACGGGCGATCCAATCGGGGAAGTTGCCGCGGAAGTGCGGGCTTACGCTCGTCCGTCACGGCGATCAATACGAACTCACGCTCCACGCGGAAACTCTTGGCGTCGGTGCGGCGAAGCTGCCGAACTTGCCGGAGGACGTTACCGAGGCGTTCGCCCGATTGCATGAACGTGCCACGCAGATTCGCACGTTGATTGAAACGCTCGATCTCCTTTACGACGCCTTCGGCCGGCAACGCTTCGGCAAAACCTGGCCCGAGATGCTGCCGAAGATACAGAAGTGGCTGGCGAAGGGTGAGAAACCCGAGAAAGTGTAACGGCCGCATTTTGCCTTTCCCGTTCTTTATCGACGGCAGTATGCTTGACAGCACACTCGCATCTAGAACAGAATATGTTTCAATTCCTTCGGCTTCTGCGGCCGTCGCGGGCTTGGGCTTTGACCGATATCAAAGTGACGCAGTATTACCCCGTCGAGATCGTCAGCGAGCCGCTGCGGATCAATGTCGGTCCGGAACAAGTAGTTCCGAAGTCGAAATAGTTCATACGAGAAATTGAATCGACAACCTCGGCATTCGAGATTGCGATGGGCGGAATCGCGGAATCGGTGGAACAGAAAAAGTTGAAATCGTCGAATCATTTTTAGGAACCACATCGCCATTCATTTCGACTGAATTCCAGGATGCACATCACAGCCGAGAAATTCCATTAAGGAATTCCTCGCACGCACGTTGACTCTCCAGACGCTTCGGGGAAGGCATGGCCACCGATCGAGAATGGATTCTGGCAGCGGTACGCCGATACGAACGGCCATTGCTCGTGTACGTTCGCGGCTTCCTGGGTGAAGCCGAGCGCAGCCGGGATGTGGTGCAGGATTCTTTCCTTCAACTCTGCCGCCAGAGTGAAAGGAAACGCCGAGAGATTGAACCGCAGTTGGCCGCGTGGCTCTTCGCCATTTGCCGAAACCGCGCGTTGGATATCCTTCGGAAGGAGAAGCGAATGATTGCCGCACCCACGCTCGCCGAGGAAACCGCCGCGGAGTTGGATGAAACAACCGAAGTGCAGGATTCCGCACGGGCTGTCCGCGAGCAACTGGCCCGGTTGCCACGGCAGCAAAGCGAAGCGGTGAAGTTGAAGTTTGAACAGGGCTTTTCGTACCGAGAGATCGGCACATTGATGGGCCTGAGCGAATCGCACGTCGGCGTGTTGCTGCACCATGCGATGAAGTCGCTTCGGGAGAAGTTGAAGTCGTTGGCGTGAATCTTGTCCCCGGTGAGTTCATTTAGCCCCCGGTGAAAGTGTTCCCCGTTTCGGGGAACCACACCGGGGGATGAAGTTAACGCCCCCCCCCGGTGTGGCTCACCTTCGGTGACCCTTTTCACCGGGGGCTAAATCAAAGGATTCCCATGAATATCGAACCCCTCGGCCCGGAACTCACCGCGTTCGCGCTGAACGATCCGAGCTTGAACGACACCCAGAAACAAGCCATCGAATCGCGCCTCGCGGCCGATCCGGCTGCCATGCAGTTCGTGGAGGAGACGCGCTCTGTCGGGCGATTGCTTGCGGAAAGCATGGCCGTGAATGTCGAACTCGTCGAGGATTCACCGATGGG
>JBBQWA010000426.1:0-3370 GCA_038211045.1 Gemmatales bacterium | reverse complement strand
GGATTCCCGCCTGCGCGGGAATGACGGGGATTGAATATTGAGTGGCTCAATCGGGTGGGAGTTCGGTCGAGAGAATGAAGATACCTTCGGGGCAGGGTTGGATACTCAACTCGAATCGGGCCGATCCCCCCTCGGGGTAGTAGAAGAGGGATTCCACGCGGTGCGGGGTGCGTTCGAGCATGCAATTCACGAGATTCGGGAATACCGGGCTGTGTTCGATTCCCGGATACGCTTCCATCACGATTCGCCCGGTCAGTTCCCCGGCGTGGCGGCGACCGTGCCTCGGGGCACTCTCATTGATGTAGAGGTACTTCCAATCGAATCCGATGATCTGGCAACCTTCTTGCATTCCGTCGAAGGTGTGGTGGAATCGGGCTTCCGCTTCTTGGAGTTTTTGCTCGATGCATTTCAAGTCTTCGATATCGGTGTTGGTTCCGAACCATTTGATGATTGCCCCTTTTTCGTCTCGCAGGGGAATCGCGCGGGTTTTGAACCAGCGGTAAACGCCGTCGGCCCGCAGGATTCTAAATTCCGTTTCGAGGTTGCACCCGTCTCGAACAGAATGCTGCCGTTCCGGGTGCCGTTCGACTTTGGGGTACGGCAAAAATTTTCTGGCGGTTGTCCCCCCACCCGCCGAAACCTTCGGTTTGGACTACCTCCCGGCGTCATTCAAATGGGAATTTGAACCCATTTGTGCCCCCGCACCCAGAGCACAAACCCCCACCCAAAGATCGAACGCTTCCACCCTATTGGCAACGCTTTAAGGCAGATGGGTCGCTCAAGCCGACTTTTGTGCCCTCAGTTGCGCCCACCTACCCCTCCCCGGGCACAATCGCATCGACTGTCGATGAATTCGACGGCAAATCATGAAATATCGACAAATTACAAAAGCCACCCGACCCCACCAAGGGGAGGTCGTCGGTCGAGCGGAGCCAGAACGGCTGGGGGGGTGCCAGAAAAATTTGCCAGACCCCCGACCCTTTCCCCAACGGGAGAGAGGGTGAAAGAGCGACTCGGTTTAGTAAAATCTCAGGGCTGACGGCCAATAGCCCGCCGCGTAAGTGACTTCCCCATGATCGATCCGATTGCGATGTTGAAGCCCATGCGGAAGATCGTTGGCATGTCCGCGATACTTCTGCCGTTCCTCGAAGATGGCGGAGTCGATTGGCCCGGTTTCCGAGCGCATGTGGAACGCACCGTCGCGGCAGGGCTGGCCCCCGCCGTGAACATGGATACCGGCTTCGGCAATCTCATCGACATTGAAACGAAGGAACGTACCCTCGCCGAAACTCAAGCGATCACTGGCCACCGCGAATACGTGGCCGGGGCGTTCGTGGGCGATGCACCCGGTGCGAAGTTCGACTACGACGGCTATGCCAAAGCCATCGAACAGATCCAGCGCCACGGCGGCACGCCGGTGATCTTCCAATCGTACGGCCTGACCAATCAAGCCGGCCCGGACGTAGTGAAGGCCTACGAGCGCATCGGCACCGTCGCTCCGAGGTTCATCGGTTTCGAACTCGGCACACAGTTCGCGCCCTTCGGCAAGATTTACGATCTCGAAACCTACGTCGGGCTCATGGGCGTGAAAGCGTGTGCCGGGGCCAAACATTCGAGCCTGCACCGCGAACCAGAATGGGAACGCTTGTTACTGCGAGACAAGATTCGCCCGGACTTCATGGTGATGACCGGCAACGATTTGGCCATCGACATGGTGATGTACGGCAGCGACTACCTGCTGGGCCTAAGCACATTCGCCCCGGAAGCGTTTGCGAAGCGCGATGCCATGTGGCTGAACGGCGACCCCGGCTTCTACGAACTCAACGACCTGTTGCAGTACCTCGGATTCTTCGCCTTCCGGCCGCCGGTACCCGCCTACAAACATTCCGCCGCAATGTTTCTCAAACTCCGTGGCTGGATTGGCCACGATGCCACGCACCCGCAGAGTGCGAAACGACCGGATGCGGATCGGGAAGTGCTACGGGACATCGTGGAACGGTTGGCGGATTACATCTGAAAGCGGGGGGACATCGTCCCCCTGCATCCCCAAGTAGGGGGACGATGTCCCCCCGCTTTCATCGGAACGGCCCATGCCCATCAAGATCAAGCGCGTCGCTCAACTGAAAACTGCGGACGACTTCCGTAAGCACCTAGACGAAGTCGGGGCGGCGATGCCCTTCGATGAAACCCTCGAACCCCACGGCCCGCTCGCGCAACCTGCCACCGTGAACGGCCGCACCATCGGCAACCGCTTCTGCATCCTGCCGATGGAAGGCTGGGATGCCGAGCCGGACGGCAACCCCAGCGAGCTGACCATTCGCCGATGGAAAAACTTCGGCCGCAGTGGTGCCAAGCTGATCTGGGGAGGCGAAGCCGCGGCCGTGCGGCCCGACGGCCGGGCGAACCCCAACCAATTGCAAATGAAAGCCGAGACGCTCCCGGCGATTGCCCGATTGCGCGAAACGCTCGTTGCCGAACACGCGGCGGCGTTCGGACGCACCGACGATCTTTTTATCGGCCTGCAGCTCACGCACTCCGGCCGGTTCGCACGCCCCAACGATAAGAAAAAGCTCGAACCGCGGATTCTCTATTACCATCCTCGGTTGGTGCAGAAGTACGGCCTTGGCCCGGATTACCCGCTGCTCAGCGACGGCGAGATCGAAGAGTACATCGCCAATTATGTGAAGGCGGCGAAGCTGGCTGCGGAAGCTGGGTTCGATTTCGTGGACATCAAACATTGCCATGGATACTTGGGCCACGAGTTCCTCTCCGCGGTGGATCGCCCCGGAAAGTACGGCGGCTCGTTCGAGAACCGCACCCGCTTCCTCCGCGAAATCGCTGCGGGCATCCAACGCGACGTGCCCGGCTTGCAAATGGGGGTGCGCCTCAGCGCCATCGACTTCGCCCCGTTCCGCCCCGGCAGCGACGGTACCGGCGAACCCGAACCGCACGGAGAAAGCCCGTATCGCTACGCCTTCGGTGGCGATGGTACCGGTACGGGTATCGATCTCACCGAGCCGATCCAGTTCGTTCAACTTCTCTCCGAATTGGGCATCAAACTCGTCTGCACCACGGCGGGTAGTCCGTATTACAATCCGCACATTCAACGCCCCGCCGTGTTCCCCCCATCGGATGGCTACCAAGCACCGGAAGAACCGTTCGTGGGTGTTGCCCGACAGATCGACGTGACCGCGAAGTTGAAGGCCGCGGTACCCGATGTGCTCTTTGCCGGCTCGGGCTACAGCTATTTGCAAGAGTGGATTCCGAACGTCGGCCAAGCCTCGGTACGCGAAGGCAAAGCCGATTTCATCGGCTTGGGGCGGTTGGTGCTGAGCTATCCGGAACTCCCGGCCGATGTGATCGCCGGGCG
>JBBQWA010000425.1:0-3392 GCA_038211045.1 Gemmatales bacterium | reverse complement strand
GGCGATTGTGTCGGCTTCGTTCAGAATCTCATGCGAGCCGTACTCTGCATTTTGCGGGTCGCGGAAAACGTGGAGTTGGCGGTTATCCACGTCCAGCACCCAATAGTCGGGCACCCCGGCCGTGGCGTAAAGTTCCGCTTTACGTCCCGTGTCGATGGCGAGCGAAGTCACGGCAATTTCTACGATCATGACCGCTTCGGTTGGCGTCTTATCACGGTAATCCCGAAATGTGCCCGTCACAATTGCGAGATCCGGGCCCGGATCATTATCGGTACCGATATCGAACCCTTGTTGATTGCGGATGTAAACACCACGATTTGCAAAAATCGACTGCAACCATTCGAGACACGCGGAAATACCGAAGTCGTGCGGTGGTTTCGGCATTCCCATGACGTAAAGCTCCCCGTCGATGAGCATCGTTTTGACATCGTGGAACAGGCCGGTGTGGTTTAAATCGCGGTATTGTTCAATGGTGAACCGCATAGGCTTCGGCGATGCGGAGTTGACCACCGGTCGCATCGGCGGCGGCGTAAGGGATTTCGGTGGGGGGGCGAGTAAGGCGTTCATAGGGGTATTCTAGCAACCCGGTTTCTGCGAAGGAAGTGTTCATTGCCGGGAAGATTCTAACGAACGAAACGCCAACGGCCGCAGAGGTTTCCCTCGCGGCCGTCGGCGTTTCCCATTCCCATTCCCTTTTCAATCTCAATAGCGCCAGCGAACTTCGGTCACGTACTGTTGTTCCGCGAGGCGGGTGCCGCTGGTGGCGAACTGGGTACCGAAGCCGACGTCGATCTTATTGCAGATCGCCATGCGGATGGTTGGCCCGAGCGTGAAGATCGTACCGTTGCCGGAGAGTGTGGTTCCGGCCGCGTTCACGATGCTGCCACCGAAGAAGGAGTACCCGGCGAATTCCATGTTGGCGATGATCGCGGTATCGGCGAGAGGGCGGCAGAGCACATGGTTGAAGCTGGCTTGGTAGTGCAGCACGTTGCTTTGGGCGCTGCTGCCACCGATGGGGATGGCGAGGCCGAGCTGCGTTTGCAGGTAAGTTTCGGTGAAGAGCTTCAACGATCCGAGCATCGAAGGATCGAGGGTGACGTGGCCGGTGCCGACGCCGTTGCCGACGTTACCCACCGGAATGTACGTCATGAACTGGAAGCTGCTGGTGATCAGTTCGCTATCGAGCAGCAGGGTTTTGGTACCGATGCCGAGGTCGCCGAAGCCCGCCCCTTGGCTGACGCTGCGGTACGGCGTATCGATGATCGCGGAGAAGGCACCGCTGCTGATTTCCTGGTAGAAGCTGACGGTATCGGCGTTCACATTCAGCAGCGGGGCGGGGCCGCGACCGGTACCGGCGGGGGCCGCTTGGAAGAACTCGCCGCGGTTCGCGTTGATGATGTTGCGGCTGGCGTTGTAGCGGAGGCGCGTCATCGTCCAAGGGCGGGCGGAATCGACGAAGATGGCCGAGTTGGCGGCGTCGATCCAACGGGGTTCGTAGCAAGGATCGGGGCAGCAGAGGGCGTTGTGGAAGGCGCAGAAGACGCGGCCGAGGCGGCTTTGGCCTTCGCAGCTCACGCATGGCGCTCGGCCGGGAATGCAGGAACCTTCGCCGCAGCTTCCGCAGCCGCCGCCATCGCAGAGGAGGCCGCAGCTATCGCAACCGCCTCCGTTGTGATGGTGGCCGGAACCCCACACGCCCGGGCTGCTCGGTGCCAGCGACGATACGCCGCAGCCGGGGCAACTCGCTTGGATCACGCCGGTTGCCACTTCCGGCTTGGCGGGCAATGTCGTTTCGGACTTCACCAGTTCCACAACCGGCGCGGAAATCGGGGCCACCGGGGTTTGGGCACGGCCGGTTCCGCCCATCGCCACGAATAACGTGACGGCGATCAGCGAGCACCCTCGGGTCATCAGACTTCGATTCATCATCGGAAACCTCCCTATCAGTCGGAGAATGGGACCAACAATGGCCCGACGGAACAGTTCTTACCCGTCTCTTTCGGATTCCGCAGAGGTGGCTAAACAGCTAAAGTTCACAAAATCGTCATTCCCCGCATAACCGCACTATTCGCCTCTCTTGTATGAACCGCGCTAACCTCCCGAATCGCGCCAATCGTGCGAATTCCAACAATCGCTGAAGCCGGGCATCCCGCAGAACCGACAAATTCTCCAGATAGAACTTCTTCCGGTGACCCGGGTATTCGTGGAGAAAGTCCCATGATGCGGAAATGGCGATTGGCGGGCTTTGCCTGCTTGGCGGCGATTGTGACCAACTCCGGGCAGGCGAAAGCCCAAGTGCCCGCGGCGGCGGCTCCCACGGCGATTGCCTCTGGCCCAGGTGCGACCGCTGTGGCCGCGGGGGCGGAAGCGAAACCCGGCTTCTTCAAAAGGCTGTGCGATACCCTCGAAGAGTGCAAACGCAAGATTTGCAAGACGCCCGCCGGGGCGATGCTGAACAACATGACGAAGCCCCTCACCTTCGCCACGGGCGGCATCATCCCGCCGTTCTGCCCGGTGTTTCCGAGCGCGGCCGATCTCGCTCAGCAAGGTGTGGCCGGGGCCGCCGCCGCCGGGAAGAAGGATGCCCTCGAAGCCGCCGCCCGCCGCGACGGTGTGCGTTACCTCGGCACCTTGGATTGCCGGTACTTCCCCGATGCGGCGAAGGCCCTCGCCGCGGCCCTCCGAACCGATTCCAGCGAATGCGTTCGCTACGAAGCGGCCCTCGTGCTGAATCGCGGTTGCTGCTGCACCCAACTCACCATCGACGCTTTGGAAGCCAGCGTGAGCGGCACCGAAGTGGACGGTAACCCGGCGGAACGTTCCGGCCGCGTTCGCTGCGCCGCCGCGATCGCCTTGGAAAAGTGCTTGAGCTGCTACGTGTACCCGGCGAAGGAACCGGAAGAAAAGGAAAAGGATAAGCTGGAAACCAAGCCGGGCGAAGCCGCTCCGAAACCGATGCCCGAGATGGCGAAGATGCACCCCGGGTCGCGGTTGCCCAGCCCGGAAACGGTCGAACGTGCCCGCAAGACCTTGCAAACCTTCAATGAAATGCTCGCGTTCCAACGCGCCCCGAGCCAAACCGGCATCCAACAAGCCAGCGCCACCATGGTGCTGCCCGCCGGGCAACAAAGCCTCTTCCACATTCTAAAGGCGACCGAAGAATCGGGCGAAACGCTCAAGGCCCCGGCGAAACCCACCGCCTATGTTCAAGCCCCGACCGTTCGTACGCCCGCCGTCGTTTTGGATTCCACGGTGAAGACCGCCCAAGCGATTTCCGAAGTGCCGATGGTGATGCCCACTCCGGCGGTCGTCCCTGCTCCGGTTGCAAAGCCGGAAGTGGAAGTGGTCGCGCCGATGATGGTCATGCCGCCACAATTGGATACGGAACCGAA
>JBBQWA010000424.1:0-3394 GCA_038211045.1 Gemmatales bacterium | reverse complement strand
GGCTCGCGCGATTTTGATTGCGGTGCGATGAATAACGAATGAAGAAATCGAGCAGGAATTGTGAAGGCGAAAGCGGCTCAGCGGAACCACGCCCGCGTATCGACCCGGTAATAGGACTTCAGCAACTCAAATACGTCCGGGGCTTCACCAACGAGATCGTGCGGTCGGCAGTAGAACGCTTCGGTAGCATCCGCGAAAAACTCGGTTTCGTTCTCCGCCGCTTCTTCGCTGAAAAAGGTTTCTCCACCGCGATCGATGTCGCGCCGGTGTTGGGCCAAGGCGACGGTCATCACCGTTCGCCAACGGGCTTCCATTTCCGGATCGTCCAACGGCGGCGTGCCGTCGGTTGAGGAATCGAGGAAGTCGAGTTGGTGGGCGAACTCGTGCAGTACCACGTTGTGGCCGCATTCGGGATCCCGGCCTTCTTCCAAAACGTACTTCCAACCGAGGATCACCGGCCCGCGGTACACCGCCTGCCCTTCGGCCACTCGATCGGACAAATGATCGTCTTCCCAACCGTCTTCCTCGTTCGGCGTTTGAAACTCGCTCGGATAGACGATAATCGTCGGCACCCGCGAATAGAGTTCGTGATCGAGGCTCAGGAGGAGCAAGCAGGCTTGGGCCGCGATGGTCACCTTCACTTCGTCGGTGATGTGTTGGCCGCCGCACCCTTCAAACGATTTTTCGGCGATGAAAATGCGGGCGAGATCGCGGAGCGCGGCTTGCGCCTCCGGCGGAAGCCGAGGGTAGTGGCCGACGTTCCGTTGCAGGATGCCTTCCCAATACGGGGGAAACGGCTCGGCCAGCATCTTGCGGCGTCGGCGATTGCGGAAGAATCCGAACATGGGGGGATTTTACGAACGCGGGGAGAATTCAGAATGCACCCCCACCCGCTTCGCTCAGCGATGCGACCCACCCTTGCAGGAGTAGGTGGTGTGATTACCGTAATCCGAGCGGCCGCGTCAGCCCGCTGAGGTGTTCAGACTCAGCGGGCTGACGCCCGCCGCTCGGGGAACACATTTGCATTACACGGAATTCACCCCTCGCTGATGAGCACCACCAAAGCGAAGTCGGCCACGGGCACCAGTGCCCCCGGCAACACGATCGGGCCGGTACCCTCCGCGAAGAAATCCTTGGGTGTCGCGGCCCCCGTATCGGCCAGCATTCGCCAGCGTCTGCCGGTGGGGGAAGCGGGAACTTCGAACGCGGCCGGTTCGGGCGATCCGTTCATGGCGATGAAGAAATCGCTATCGCACTTCCCGTGGGATTCGTCGTCGCGGCCGTGGAAGCGACCGTCCAAGGCATAGGCGATTTGCCGGGCTTCCGGGGCGAAGTTCGGTTTCAAAGGCCGGAGGCCGTGCCAGCGGATGTCCGCCGTGAGCGGGGTGATGTCCCCCTTGAAGAACTCCTTGCGGCGGAAGATCGGGTGCCTTCGGCGCAGCCAGATCATTTCCCGGGCGAAGCGCAGAAACTCCGCGTTCGTCTTCTCTAAGCTCCAATCGACCCACGAAATTTCGTTATCTTGGCACCACGCGTTGTTGTTCCCCATTTGCGTGCGCAGGAATTCATCCCCGGCCAAGATCATCGGCACGCCCTGAGAAATCATCAGCGTAGCGAAGAGCGATTTCGCCCGGCGGCGGCGGATCGCCAACACCGCGGGATCGTTGGTCTCCCCTTCGATGCCGCTGTTCCACGAGCAGTTGTGGTTGTGGCCATCGCGGTTGCCTTCGCCGTTGGCTTCATTGTGTTTCTCGTTGTAGCCCACGGTATCGGCGAGGGTGAAGCCATCGTGGCAGGCCACGAAGTTCACCGTGTGCCTCGGGCCGCGGCCGCCGGGGGCGTAAATATCGGAACTCCCCGTGATACGGCTGGCGGTGAGGCCGATCACGCCCGTATCGCCTTTCCAGAAGCGGCGGACGTCGTCGCGGTAGCGGTCGTTCCACTCGGCCCACCGGTTCCCCGATGGGAAGCCCCCCACTTGGTACGCGCCCCCGGCATCCCACGGTTCGGCGATCAACTTGGACGCGGCGAGGATGCTGTCGTCGGCGATCATTTCCACCACCGGCGGATCGAGCATCAGGTTCCCCTTTCGATCCCGGCCCAATACCGAGGCCAGATCGAAACGGAAACCGTCGATGTGCATGTCGGTCACCCAGTATCGCAAGTTCGTGATAATGAGTTCGCGCACGACCGGGTGGTTGCAGTTCACGGTGTTGCCGACGCCGGAGTAATTCAAATACCGGCCTTCGGAATCCATGAGGTAATACAGGCTGTTATCGAAGCCGCGGAAGTGGAAGGTGCGGCCGCGGTCGTCCCCTTCGCCGGTGTGGTTGAACACGACGTCGAGGTAGACTTCGATACCCGCAATGTGGAAGGCCTTCACCATCTCGCGGAATTCGTCGTCTTGCCCGTGGGTCGGCCCGGAGTGGGCGAACGCCGATTTCGGCGCGGCGAAGGCGATCGAGTTGTACCCCCAGAAATTGAGGTTCTTCTCGCCGGTGTCCGGGTGGAAGAAGGGGCAATCGCATTCGTCGAACTCGCAGACCGGGAGGAGTTCCACCGCGGTGATGCCGAGCCATTTCAGGTAGGGGATTTTTTCGGTGAGGCCGAGGTAGGTGCCGGGGTGGGCGACTGCCGAAGTGCCGTGGCGGGTGAAGCCGCGAACGTGGAGTTCATAGATGATGGTATCTTCGGCGGGGGTTTTCAACGGGGCATCGTCGCCCCAATCGTACGAGGGGCGATTGGTGAAGAGGCTGCGGCGGCTGGTGCGTTCGGGGTCGAGTTCGCAGGTTCCCGCCCAGGTGCCGCCATTGGAGAGTACCGTGGCGCACGGGTCGATGAGCAAGCGGGTGGGGTCGAAGCGGTATTCGGAACCTTTGGGGCCATCGACGCGGAAGCCGTAGCAGAAAGCGGTGGGCAGATTTTGAACGCGGATGTGCCAGTGGTTGCCGGTGCGGTTCAACTTGGGGTCGAGAATCAATTCGGCCAAGGGTTTCGATCCGCCCTGTTCCGGGAGAATCACCAGAGTGATCGCCGTGGCGTGGCGGCTGAGCACGGCGAAGTTCACGCCGTTCGGCGCCCGGCTCGCCCCCAAGGGCATCGGCCGACCGCGGAGTGGGGGATATTCGGTAGGCATCTTTGATTCCAACTATTAACCACGGAGGCACGGAGAAAGCAAAAACAACAGAATTGGTTCTTTGGTCTTCTCCGTGCCTCCGTGGTTAGCTCTTGATCACGGAATAACCCAAGGCGTGCAACCCGGCACCGAGCTTGGGTTGCGTGGCCCGGAGGAAGAGTTCCAGCAGGATCGCCGCCGTGAACATCCCGATGCTGATCCATTGTGAGAGGGTGAGGCCCATGGCGTACGTCGGTTCGATCCGCAGCGCTTCGTTCA
>JBBQWA010000423.1:0-3394 GCA_038211045.1 Gemmatales bacterium | reverse complement strand
ACGTTCGAGTGACACGTATGAAACCCATCGATCAGGAGCTTTACCATGTTCGTGAAAACCAAACAACGCATCGGCGGCATTCGCTGGGGTCTCGCGGCCCTTCTCGTTGGGCTACCGTTACCGTTTATCCTCCTAGCGTTCCTGTTCGGCCGCTAATCCTTTTTCTCTCTCTCACGGAGTATCCCATGCACACGATTACCACCGACGTTCCCGTTGAAAGCCGAGCATCGCTCGGGAGCCGGATCAGTTGGAGCGCCGTATTCGGCGGAGCCGTCATCGCCCTCTCGATGCAGTTCCTCCTCACCCTGTTGGGCGCCGCCTCGGGCCTGTCGCTCAGCGATAGGGTGAGCGGCAAAGCCATCGAAAACGGGGCAATGATCTATCTCGCCCTGTCGATCTTCGCATCGCTGTTCGTGGGTGGTGTTATCACCAGCTTGCTCACGGGTGGGGAAGATAAACAAGAAGCCATCATTTCCGGATTCGTGATGTGGGGCGCCGGCTTTGTGGCGCTGTTGTTCCTCGGCTCGGCGGGAATACAAGGCGGGGCGAACGTTCTCACCTCGGCAACGAGCGCCCGTGCCCAAGTCGCCCCCATGACTTGGGAAGAATCGGCTCGCCAAGCCGGGGTGACCGAGGCCCAAGTGAATGAGCTGAAAGCGAAGAACAGTAACATCGCCGCACAAGTTCAAGATCCCGCGAACCAACAAGCCGCGAAGGCTGCCGTCACTCGGGCGACGTGGTTCGGCTTCTTTATCACTTGGATCTCGATGCTGTTCGCCGCAGCGGGGGCTTATCTCGGTGCAGGGCCGACGTTCCGGGTTACTGCCTTAATCGGTGGTCGTGCGCTCAATGCGACCAAGGATGATCGTTCTTACGCGGCCGCTGCCGCACATTCATAGAAACTTCATCCGAGCGTAATCCCACACGCGCAGGCCGATCTCGGCCTGCGTTTTTTTGTTCGCACGATTCGCCCTGCATGGCGTCGCGATTCGCTATAATTCCTTCTTTCACGGGGATTAGCCACGACATGGCAAGCTTGATTCAGATTTCAAAAGCCAGCAAGCGCTACGGCGAACAAGTCCTCCTCGATGGCGCCGACGCGGTGATCTCGGACAATGTGAAGGTCGGGTTCGTCGGCCGCAATGGCGCAGGGAAAAGTACGCTCCTCAAAGCGATCCTCGGCGAAGAGGAACTCGATAGTGGCGAAATCATTCACCACCCGTCGCTGCGTCTCGGTTACCTCCGCCAACACGATCCTTTCCTCGAAGGCGAAACCGCCCTGCAATTCCTGATGCGCGATAGCGGCCAGCCCGATTGGAAGTGCGGCGAAGTGGCCGGGAAGTTCGAAATGAAAGGGGCCTACCTCGAAGGCCCCGTCGCCAAGCTTTCGGGCGGTTGGCAAACGCGGTTGAAACTGGCGGCGCTCCTCCTGCACGAGCCGAACCTTCTCCTGCTCGACGAACCGACGAACTTCCTCGATTTGCGCACCCAGATTCTCCTCGAACACTTTTTGCAGAGCTACCGCGGCGGGTGCCTCATCGTCTCGCACGATCGCGCCTTCCTCGGCGCCACCTGCACGCACACGCTCGACCTTTCCCGCGGCAAGCTCACCACCTTCCCCGGCAAGATCGACGCGTATATCGAGTATCAAAAAGAGAAGAAGCAGCACGAGGAACGTTCGAACGCGGCGGTTCTCGCCAAGAAGAAGCACCTCGAAGATTTCATCGCCCGCAATAAGGCCCGCGCCAGCACCGCGTCGCTCGCCCAATCGAAGGCCAAAGCCCTCGAAAAACTGGAGATGACGGAGATCGCCGGGCCGGAACCGGTGGCGAACATCCGCGCTCCACGCGTCGATCCGCGCAGGGGCATCGCCCTGCGCTGCAAAGATTTGGCCATCGGCTACCCGGAACGGCAGATCGCTTCCGATATTCAACTCGAACTCGATCACGGCTGCCGGGCCGCCATCGTCGGCGATAACGGCCAAGGGAAAACCACATTCTTGCGAACGCTCGTCGATTCGTTGAAGCCGATGAACGGCGAAGTGAAGTGGGGCCACGGCTGCAAAATCGGCATCTACGCCCAGCACGTGTACACCGCGCTCAACCCCAAGCAAACCGTAATCGATTACCTGCGCTCGAACGCCGCGTTCGGCAAGAAGGAGCAGGAAATCCTTGGCGTGGCCGGGAGCATGCTCTTCCGCGATTCGCACGTGAAGAAGCCCGTATCGATCCTCAGCGGGGGGGAACGCGCCCGCCTCTGCATGGCGGGGCTGCTGCTCAGCGATTACAACGTGCTGATCCTCGACGAACCGGGGAACCACTTGGACGTCGATACCGTCGATTCGTTGGTCGATGGCTTGTTGGAATACAAGGGCACGCTCATCTTCACCAGCCACGATCGCCACTTTACCAGCCGGGTGGCCACGTGCATCGTGGAAGTGCGCGATGGCGGCGTCGCGGCGTTCAGCGGCAACTACGAGAACTACGTCTACCGGGTGAACAAGGAAATCGAAGATGGGGAACGCGAACTCGCCACCCAGAAGGTGAAGCTACCCGGCAGCGTACTGAAACCGGCCAAGCCCGATGGGATGAAGCACGAGAACGATCTGAAGAAGGAAATCGAAAACCTCGAACGCACCATCGCCCATTTGGATGAAAAGAAGCGCGAAGTCGACGATTTGTATGTGAAGGCCGAGAACGCCAAGGATTCGGAACGCTTGTACGACGAAGTGATGAAGCTGACCGAGGAACTCACCGACGCCGAGGATCGTTGGAGCGAACTGCTAGAACTGGTCTCGAAGGGTTAAGCCGGCCCGAAAGCGAACCGGCGACAATTCCTTCATTCCCGCGCAGGCGGGAATACAGAAAGCATTGTTCCCAGAATGAAAACTGGATTCCCGCCTTCACGGGAATGGTGGGCGGGGTTAATGCGCATTTTGGCTCGTGGTCGAAATCCATAGGGGCACCCGTTAAAGAATTCCCCGTCGTTCGACTCATCACGGCGTTTCCACCGTGACCGCCACGACAATCGGTGCGCTCCGATCCGGCCCCTTCACCAGCTCGATCGTTTTGATCGCGTCCGGCCGCTTGGGCACCACGCTCAGGTAGCGGATCTGCTGGCCGCGCACGGCGAAGGCGAATTCCGAACCGGGCACATCCACCCGGTGGATGTAGTCCGCGAAGTGCACACCATCTTTCAATGGGTGATCTTCGGTCTTGCCGTCAGCGTAGGTCAGCCGCACGATCAGGCAGACGCCGCCGTTCGATTTCGGCCCGGTCGCGTTCCACCCGCCGATGCCGCTCAGGAAGTGGATCGCCTTCGCCGGGGTGTTGCACGGCAGCGTCACGCTCTTCGGCATCGTCGGCGGGATGGTGCCGCTGGGGCCGTTGAACAG
>JBBQWA010000422.1:0-3400 GCA_038211045.1 Gemmatales bacterium | reverse complement strand
CTCGCACTGCGGTTCAAATAACGGGGCGGTCCGGCGACGTACCTGCGGGCGACCGGTTTTCGATCCCGGAGGGATCCCAGCGATTAGCCGGGGGTCGAAGACCCCCGGACACCGTCCGCGTTACGGTCGACCCCGCAGGGGTCGCAGTACGCTCGGGAATCCATGTTTGCTGCGACCCCTACCGGGGTCGGGGCCATTCCGAATCGCAACCGGGGGTCTTCGACCCCCGGCTAATGGCTGTGTCTCCTCCGGGGACAAAATCCAGCTAGTTTTCGAGGATCACGTAGGCGAACAGGGTCATGCGGCCGTTGTCCTGGAGGAACTTCAACGAGTCGAAGACGATGCGGACGCACTCGGGGCGCGTGAAGACCGGCAACCAGCCCACGATGGTTCAGGTGAAGAAATACGGATACACGGCTTCGCGGAACTTGTAGCGCGATCGGCTCATGGTGGGAGGATACCATGCCGCGGAGCGGCCGAAGAGCATTCCCACGTTGAGCGTGGGAACGAGATCAACGAGATCAAAAAAGCGGAGGGACGGCGTCCCTCCGTGAATTCGGGCAGGGCGACGATGTCGCCCCGCTTTCGCGGGATTCCCCCAAATTGCTCTGGGCGCCGGGAGTGCCAGGCGTTATTCCGCTCTCGAAAGCCGGTGGCCCGGCGTTACACCTTGTATGGAAAGGACTACTCCGATGGTATCGAAAACGCAACGTGCTGCGGCCCTCGCTCTGGTGCTCGCACTCGCATTGAATGCTCCGGCGCAAGTCGTGCCCCCCGTGGGCGCCCCGCCGGCCGTGACCCCCGTGAGTACGGTTCCGACGAAGCCGGAAGCCCGGCCGACCGGCATCGCCGCGAAGGTCAACGATCAAGAAATTCCCGAAGTGGCCGTGTACCGTGCCCTCCGGCAGTTCCCCAAGGAAGAACACGAGATCGCCCGCAAGGAAATTTTGAATCACCTCGTCGAGAACACGCTGATCGATCAGTACCTCACCGCCTTGAAGACCATCGCCGAACCGGCCGAAGTGGAAAAGCTGGTGAACGAACTCAAGGGCGAATTGCAAAAGGCGAACAAGGATTACGCCAAGGAACTGGAAGCGATGATGCTCACGGAAGCCGAGTTCCGCGCCGAAGTGACCGCCCAAATGAAATGGGACAAGTTCTTGAAGGTCCAAGGCACCGATGCGGCCCTCAAGACGATGTTCGAAGCCGCCCCGACCATGTTCGACGGTTCGATGGTTCGCGCCCGCCACATTCTGATGACCCCCGGCGAAGACAAAGCCAAGCAAGATAAGGCCAACCAAGATCTCCGCGCCATCAAGGCGACGGTCGATGCCGAGTGTGCCAAAGTGGTGGCCGCGTTGCCGCCGACGGCGACTCCCGCCGAGAAGGATGCCGCGAAGTTGAAGAAGGCCGAGGAATTCTTCGGCGCCTACGCCAAACAGTACAGCACTTGCCCCTCGAAGAAAGACGGCGGCGATTTGAACTTCTTCCCCCGCGTCGGGGCGATGGTCGAACCGTTCGCCAAGGCCGCTTTCGACTTGAAGATCGGCGACATGACCGACGTGGTGGTGACCGAGTTCGGTTACCACGTCATCTTGGTGACCGCGAAGAACCCCGGCAAACAGCCGACCTTCGACCAAGCCAAGGAAGGCGTACGTTCCGTGTACGCAATGCGGTTGCGGGATGCCGTCGTGGGCCAGATGAAGGCCCGGGCCAAGATCGAGTACACCAGCCCCGTCAGTGCGGTGGCCCCGGCGAAGTGATCGGTTGATTCCAGAAAGCCCCGGGACAGCATCCCGGGGAGCAATTGCCGGGGGGACATCGTCCCTCCGCTTTCGTTTTTATTACACTATCCGAATGACCGTTTCATTCTCCGAATTTACCTCCGTGGCGAATCGCGTTACTCCGCGGGCCTGCGTCGTTCTGGGTTCCGGCTTGGGCGATGTCGCGGCGGAGTTTCGAGCGGAAGCGAGCGTGGCCTACGCCGATGTTCCTGGGTTGGTTCCGCCCAGTATCCAAGGGCACAAAGGGCAAATGAGCGTCGGGTGGTGGGGAGAAGCTCCCGCCATCGTTTGTTTCGGTCGGGTGCATTTCTACGAAGGCCATCCGTGGGAACGGGTAACCCGTTTGGTTCATCTCGCCGCCGACCTCGGCGTGAAAACCTTGGTGCTCACCAACGCGGCCGGGGGCATCCGCAGCGATCTCAACCCCGGCGATCTCATGGCCATTTCCGGGCATCTGAAGTTGTTGGATACGGAGGCATGGAAGCCCTGGGCCGAGGGAGAAACCTGCCCGTGCCCATATTCCCTCGTGTTGCTTCAACGGATGAAGGAACTCGATCCGAAGTTGCCCGGCGGAATCTACGCGGCGCTCACCGGGCCGACGTACGAAACCCCGGCGGAAATCCGCATGCTGGCCGTTGCCGGGGCCGATGCGGTCGGGATGTCTACGGCGATGGAAGCCGAGGCCGGGGCGGCGCGGGGCATGGAAGTGGCGGGGATTTCCTGCATCACGAACAAAGGGGCCGGCTTGAGCGATGGCACCCTCAGCCACCACGAAGTGGAACTCACGGCGAAGCTGGCCCTCGGCCGGTTGCGAACGCTCCTCGGCGGCTTGCTCGCTTCGGCGGGCGAGTGACACTCGTGGCGAACCGTGTTAGAATGAGACAACGATTCCGGAGAATGCCATGCCCATTGCCGCACCCGCCGCCCCGCCACTCAAAGTGGCCAAGGCCACCATCGACGATTTAGAACGCGTGAAGGAGAAAGCCGAACTCATCCGCGGAAGGATCGTTTACTACATAGCTACCGGATTTCTGCCCAACATCGTCGGTGGGCGAATCTTTCGCAAGCTGGCGGATCATATCGACGAACAAGGCTTCGGTTTTGCGTTCACCGTCATGATGGGCTTTGCCGTGCCCGAATTATCGTCCGGGCGGGAATCCTTTTCACCCGATGTTTCCTACTATTCCGGCCCCGAGCCAATCCAGCGGATGAAGTTTATTCGGGGCACGCCCGACTTCGCCGTGGAAGTCCGCAGCGAAGGGGATTACGGCCCGGCTGCCGAACTCGCGATGGAAGACAAGCGTGCCGATTATTTTGAGGCGGGTACGAAAGTCGTCTGGGATGTTGATCCCGAAGCGAAGTTGATCCGTTCGTATGTCGCGGGAACTGCCGAGCCGATCATCTTCGGCCTCGGCGAGGAAGCCCATGCCGAACCGGCCTTGCCCGGCTGGCGAATGGCAACCGCGAATTTATTCCGGTGATTTCAGCTCGCGAAACTTGGAGGCCACAAACATGTCAGTTGTTCAATTTGATCGGGATTCGATGGCAAAACGATATGCCAACACCCACTTGAAAACCGACCCAGGGATTCAAAGTGTTTATTATCTTCCGCACAA
>JBBQWA010000421.1:0-3405 GCA_038211045.1 Gemmatales bacterium | reverse complement strand
GACTTTCAACGGCGACAGTCGGGTCGGTTTGTTCGTCTGTTCGGGGAACACGTTTGCCTCGACGACGGCGACCTTCGACTTGCTCGAGTTCAGCGAGTGAGCCGACGAGAATCGCCTCGGAGAGTCGGGAATCATCCCTCGGGTTCGGATTGGTACTATACGCCTTCCACACCGTCGTGTTTCTAACGACGGATTGAGCAGGTTGAGTGCTTCTTCTCGGATTCCAGCTTCACGCAGCATCGGGATGGTTCACGCTTGCAGCGTCTGTCTCTTAACTCCGGGCGCTGACGCAACCAAGCTCGCCAAGGCGGCACCGTACAACTTTTTGGGGTCGGGTGTGCTACACTAGAGTCGTCGCGAATTTTCGGCTCCCCGTTCGGAATCTCATCCATGCGTTTCGCCGGTATCGCATTCGTTCTCGCCAGCGTCGTTCTCGCCCTCGGCGACGAGGGGAAGAAATATCTCGAACCGATCGACGCGAAGGTGCCGCCCATCGCCGGCGATCCCGCCGTGAAGCTCGATTATGACATCGTTTACGTTCGCGCCCCGCGTGCCGGGGACGAAATCCACGAGCGATTCTTCGCCGATTTTTCCGCCCCCGTCACGCTCGAACCGGGGGCCGATTTGATGTTGCTCCACCCGGACGGCACCGAAGAAGTGTTGGTGGAAGGGGCCAACGGTTCGATCACCGATCCGATGGTATCGTTCGATGCCCAATGGGTTTACTTCGTGCATTTGCACGGGTCGCAGAAAGCGGATCAGTGGAACCCGCCCGCCGGGGGCGGCGACATCTACAAGATTCACCTGAAGACCAAGAAACTCGTTCGATTGACGAACCAGCAATTCACACCCAACGAAGGGGCGGCACGCTGGAGCCGCGATTACCGCACGCCGAAACCCGGATGCTCGCACTTCGAATACGGCGTATTCAACATGGGGCCGTGCCCGCTCCCCGGTGGCCGCATCGCCTTCACCAGCAACCGCGATGGCTTCCGCCCCGCCAAGGGTTACCCCGCCGTGTGCCTGCAACTCTTCGTGATGGACGACCGGGATACCGATCTACCGCAAGGGGAAACTCCCACGAACCTCGAAAAGATCGGCCACCTGAACCTCGCCGGGGCGCTGCACCCCGTGGTGCTCCGCGACGGTCGAATCATGTACAGCACTCTGGAATCGCAAGGCGCCCGCACCGATATTCTCTGGGGCATCTGGACGATCCACCCCGATGGCACCAATTGGAATCCGCTCGTGAGCGCGTTCGATCCGTACGGCGCCCCGAACGGTTTCCACTTTCAAACGCAGTTGAGCAACGGCGAGATCGTCGTGGAGGAATACTACAACCAGAACAACAGCGGCTTCGGAAGCCTCATCAAACTGCCGCGGCCGGGTGCCAATCCCGCATCGCCGAGCACCGATCCGAAATCGGATCTGAAAGCCGCCGCCGAGGCGTACCCAGAATTCGGCCCGGCGAACATGAGCGATCCCCGTAACAAGCCGTGGCGCTTCGGCCGGCACGATAACGGCAAGCCGCGCGAGTACACGCTCCCGTTCATGCCCCTCGGTAGTGTTTCGCTCACCCCTTTTTGCATGGGCCTCGAAGGCCCGTCCGATCGTTCCATCCTCGGAGATAAAACCTCTCCGGCACTCGGCAAGTTCACCCATCCGAGCGGAGCGCCGGACAATCATTTGCTCGTCTGTTACTCCCCCGGCCCCGCCAACCATCAGTACAAGCATCTCCCGCAGATCGATGGCGGCATCTACCTCATCAAGAACGGCGAGGCGGTGAATCAACCATCCGAGATGCGTTCGATCAAAAACGATCCGAACTATAACGAATGCTGGCCCAGGGCCGTGGTTCCCTACAAACGCATCTACGGTATCGACGAACCGTTGAAACGCGAGCCGCTCCGCAACGACGGCAAGCTTTCCCCGCACCTTCCCGAGGGTACGCCCTTCGCCCTCATCGGCACGTCGAGCTTCTACAAACGCGAAACGTACCCCAATGGCGGCGTGCCCGAGGGATACGTCACATCCTCATACACGGGCAAGAACGATCCTTGGAAAGGCCTCGACCCGTTCACCAGCCACGGCAACGGTACGCCGTTGAATTGGCACAACCAAGGGGCCGATGCGGGACTGTACTCGAACGATCAAATCCACGCCGTACGCATCCTCGCCATGGAACCGACGACCGACCGCAAAGGGGCCGACGCCGGGCGGCGCTACCACAACCACGCCGGGGAACGCCTGCGCGTTCTCGGTGAGATTCCATTGCGGAAGTTCGACGGTGCCAAGCAACCGCTCGACCCGGACGGCAACCCGGATACCAGCTTCCTCGCCAAGATTCCCGCCGACCTCGGCTTCACATTTCAAACGTTAGATAAACGCGGCATGGTGTTGAACGCCGCCCAAACTTGGCACCAACTCCGCCCCGGCGAAATCCGCCAGAACTGCGGCGGGTGCCACGCCCACAGCCAGAAGCCCACGGATTTCGCCGAAACCGCGTCGGCGAAGCCGGGGGCTAAGGTGTGGGATCTCACCGCGTCCGCACCGATCCTCGCCGAGAAAGCCAAGGATGAAAGCAAGGCGAAATGGGACGCCGAGGATTCCACCGGATTGCGCTTCGCCAAGGGTGGCCCGGTGAACGCCGAGTACTGGCGGGACATCGTTCCGATTCTGCAACGCAGTTGCGTGGAATGCCACACGACCAGCGGCGGCAAGGAACCAGCGGCCGGGTTGAACCTCGATGCCGATCGAGAAGCCATCCGCCACGACCACATTGTTTTCCCGGGTACTTACTACCGGTTGGCCCTCGATGAAACCGCGAAGTTCGGCCCCAAACCGGCCGGGTGGGATTCGTGGGGAGTCTCCAACGCTTCGAGGTATATCCGCAAGTTCCAATCGCGGCGCAGCCTGCTCGTGTGGAAAATCTCCGGCGAACGATCGGACGGTTTCACGAACGACGATCATCCTTCCGAGAAGGTGCCCGGCAGCGGCAAGCTGTTCCACAAAGGCTCCGAAGTGGATTTGAATGCGAACCGCTCGAAGGCCGATCTGGACTTGCTGGGCGACGCGATGCCACCCAAAGGGGTAAAGCCGTTGAACGACGACGACAAACGCACCATCGTTCGTTGGATCGATTTAGGTTGCCCAATCGACCTCGATTACGATCCGTTCAAATCGGAACGCACCGGCTTCGGTTGGATGCTCGACGACCAACGACCCACGCTCGCACTCGCAATCCCTTCTGCCGGGGCGAATGCGGAACTCGCGCGCATCCTCATCGGCGTTTACGATTACGGCAAACTCGATTTCGGTGGCTTCAAGGTGAGCGCCGATTTTGAAATCGACGGCCAACCGCCGGGAACCCGGCTCTCGAACAAGTTCCAGAAGGTGTCCGAGAGC
>JBBQWA010000420.1:0-3407 GCA_038211045.1 Gemmatales bacterium | reverse complement strand
CGGTTCTCATCTTCCCTTCACGGCGAAACTGTTAGATGATGAGAGTGAGGCATCCTATCACCCGGCCTCGGGGAACGAACCGTGCGCATATTGATCGTCGAAGACCAGATCCCGCTACTGAAAGCCCTGCGGCAAGGATTGGAAGAAGAGGGCTTCGCCGTGGATACCGCCGTGGATGGCGAAGAAGGAGACGCGAAGGCACGGACCACCCAGTACGATGTGATCCTACTCGACATCATGCTGCCGAAAGTCGATGGCCTCACGTTGCTGAAACGCTGGCGCAGTTCGGGTATGAATACCCACGTGATGATGCTCACCGCGAAGGGATCCACCGGCGATAAGATCACCGGTCTCGATAGCGGGGCCGACGATTACTTAACGAAGCCATTCGAACTCGATGAACTCTTGGCTCGTATCCGTGCACTGATCCGCCGGGGGCACCAGAAGAAAGATCCGTTCATCAAAGTTCACGAGTTGACCATCGATACCGCGGCCCGCAGCGTCAGCCGAGCCGGGAAGAAAATCCCGCTCACACCCCGCGAGTACGCTCTGCTAGAATTCCTAGCGTTCCACGCCGGTGCGGTCGTGACGCGGACGATGATTTGGGAACACCTGTACGACGAATACGACGAGAACACTTCGAACGTGGTAGACGTTTACATCCGCTACCTGCGCAACAAGATCGATAAGGGGTTCGATAATCCCCTGATCCTCACGAAATGGGGCGAAGGATACATGCTCCGCGGCCCGGACGATCCGGGCGTACCCGGTTCCACGACGGAAGAGGCCGAAGCCGCGAAACCCGAAAAAGCCAAGAAAAAGTAGGGCCACATGCCTTCGCTCCGCCGTTCGCTCATCGCGTACTTCCTCGTGCTGCTGGCGTTCGCCCTCGGCGGCGTCGGCCTGCTGATCGACCGCTTCGCAAACGATACCTTGATGGCCCGGGAATCGGCCGAGAGCAAACGGATCGATCAAGAGTACGAATCGCACTGTGCCGATTCGCAAAAGAAATTCGACGATGAATTGCTGATCCAAGCGCAATCGCTGGGCCGTGAAATCCGCGAAAAGTACACCCTTCTCGCCAAGCAAGCGGTCGATGATAGTTTGAAACGATTCCCGCTATCATTGGCGGTACACTCGCTCGGCGACATCGGTTCGCCGTTGGGGAGCGTTGTTTCCACAGCGATTTCGCAATCGCCGAGTTCGCGGAACTTGCTGTTTTGGTCGTTCTTTTCCAGCCCGCAAGCCGATGAACGCATCAGCCGTTCGTTCGTGGAAGGGAGCGATCACCCGGATTACTTTCAGATTCACATTCCACGGTTTCGCCAAATTATCCGCAGCCCCGTTCAGCAGTTCGATTTGCCGTTGGATTTGGAACACGATCCGATCAACGATCAGAACCCGCAGCGGTTCAACGCGGTGACCGTCGCCAACAGTGGCGAGTACCGCCGGGTGATCTATCGAACAAAACTGCACTTCACCCAGACGCGATTCCCCACGCCGCAATCCTCGTCGACGCCAAGGCCACGCACCCCCGATCGCGGTGGCCCACAACAGCCCCGCACGTTTCCCGGCGGCTCGCAAAATCTCAATCCGGATAGTTTCTACCCGACGGTGTATGTGCAATGCGCACGGCCGAGCAGTGACTTAACCGATCGCCTCGCCGAACACGCCGCGGCCCGCGATGAGCGTTTGGCCCGCGTCGCCTCGGAAACGGCAGAAAGCCTCTCGGATTTGCAATTCAACGTTCGCACGATCTACGCGATTACCTTCCTTGCACTCGCGTTCGGCGGTTGGTGGCTCGTCGGCTACGGGCTTTCGCCGTTGCGGAAACTCAGTGATGCCGTCAGCCGGGTGAACGAAAGGGATTTCCGATTGCCGGTGGAAAAATCGGAACTCACCCGTGAACTCGTGCCCATCCACGACCGCCTGACGCTTTCGCTGGAATCTTTGAAACGGGCCTTCGAGCGGGAAAAGGAAGCCATCGCCGATATCTCCCACGAATTGCGTACCCCCGTGGCGGGCCTGCTCGCCACGCTGGATGTGAGCCTGCGCAAGCCGCGCACGGCGGAGCAATACAAGGGGACGCTGGAAGATTGCCGGGCCATCACGAAACAGTTGAGCCACTTGGTGGAACGGGTGATGACACTCGCGTACATCGATGCCGGGCAAACCACCACGAACCTCGCCGAGACGGACGCTTCCGAATTGGCCGAGGGATGCGCCGCGATTCTCCGGCCGCTCGCGGAATCGCACGGCATTACGCTCACTTCCGAGTTGGAACGATCCGTGGAGCTTTCGACCGATCCGGACAAACTCCGCGAAGTGATGATGAACTTGTTGCACAATGCCGTGGAATACAACCGACCCGGAGGAAATGTGAACCTGCGGGTGCAGAGATCGGGCCCCGGAATCCAAGTGGAGGTGAGCGATACCGGCATCGGTATGACGCCCGATGTACAAGGGAAAATCTTCGAGCGTTTCTTCCGGGCCGATCCTTCCCGCACCACCACCGGCGTCCACGCCGGGTTGGGCTTGGCCATCGTGAAGGAATACGTGCAGAAACTCGGCGGCACCATTGCCGTGGAATCGCAACTCGGCCAAGGTACGACCTTCCGCGTATTACTGCCCATCGAACAACCGCTGGCGGTGTGAGCTGGATCACCCCGGCTTGCGCTGGATGCCCACCACTACGGAAATGAATAACTCCCGCAAAGTCGATCTTGACTACTTCCAGATCGATACCGACGACTCCGGAGCAGTGTTCCCGCAATCGGTAAGTCAATCCGCCCCCGCCGCAGCAGATTAGAACACAAAAGCCCGCGGAGGGTATCCGCGGGCTTCCGGTTCAAAATGGTTCCGTATCACAATGTTACTTGTGGGCGTCGTGGCATTCTTTACAGTTGATTCCACCGAGGGCCTTGGTCACGGCGGGAGCGTCTTTCTTTTCCGCGGCGGCGGCGGCGGCGGCGGTGTTGTCCTTGTATTTCGTAGCGAGTTTGGTCCACGAAGCGGCATCGCCCTTCGGTGCCTTGTTGGCCGCGAGCGCTACGCCGAGTTCCTTCAGTTCCTTACCCGCCGCGGCGGCGTCGTCCCACTTTTCGCCTTTGACGGCGGTCTTCAGTTTGGCAATGGTGCCGGTTTTGCTGTGGCCCTTTTTCATGATCTCCGAAATGGTCAGATCCGCCTTGTTTTCACTGGCGGTGATCGCGCCGACGCCGAGCGTCAGGGCGAAGAGGCCGGCTGTGCAGCAGGCCGCGATCTTAGCAATCTTGCGAATCATCAGCGCATTCTCCAAATGTGGTTGATACGGGAGAGAAGCCGAACGCCCACCGTCCGGCAATACCCCGCTCGCTTATATAATTGAGGACGCCGCTGGCGGATAGGGAATTCAGCCGCCGCGAACG
>JBBQWA010000419.1:0-3414 GCA_038211045.1 Gemmatales bacterium | reverse complement strand
GCCGCGGTCGTCGGCGCGGGGGCGGGCTTCGCAATGGCTTTCGTTTCCGAAGGCGATTTTCCGCAACCGGCCAAGCCCAACGCAGCCGCCAAGAACGCTTTTCGCGGGAGAGACGTCGAACGCATGAGGAAACTCCGAGGTGGGCGTGCAATAGCAGTTTACGCGAGAAGTGGGTTGCTCCGCAATCGGAAGGAATGCGGCAATTGGGGAAACTTGCGCAGGGCTGGGCCATACGCAGACAAAATTCAATTACGGAGCGCCGACGAAGAAGGGTTCGCTCTTGCTGATCTCGCGGCCCGTATTGGGATCGCGCACTTTGAAATTGACCACGTACTTGCCCGGCTTCGCTGGGGCCGCGAACCAAAAGAGCATGAAATAATCCTTCAGCGGGCTGCGGCTGAAATCCACCTTGTTCTCGGAAAGCTCGGACGTCTGCTGGCCGTTCTTACCGGTGAGTTCCAGCACTTTCTCGCTCGTATCCCGCAGTTGCAGCGTGCAGTTCAATCGGGTGATGTAACCTTCCACGCCATTTTGAACCGTCGGCATGCAGGGCACGTTGCCGAGTTCCACGTAGAGGATCGAAATTTCCCCCGGCTTGAACCGCGTACCGGCGGGTAACGGATCGTAATGCCCGAAGTTCTTCACGTTCCGGCAGAAGGCGGTTTTATCGATGGTGAGTGAAGCCCGGCGGGCGAAGGTCGCGGCGACCGATTCGAATTGATTGGCGAGCACTCCCGCTTCGTGCGGGCCGAGGTTGGCGAAGTTGGCTTGCGAAGCCCGCACGATGGCCGGGATCACTTGGAGCATCACTTCTTGGTTGGGCCGATCCAACTCCTTCAAGTGCTCCACCGCCGCTTCGGGTTTGTTTTCGATGTAGGCCCGCACCGCCGCCAGCAAAGGTTCTTCCTTCACCTTCACCGGGAAGGGTGCCAGTTCGGGCCGCGTAACCAGGGATGGTGTTTCCACTGGGTCGCCTTCGGCCACTCGCGGTTCTTCTTCCTCGATCACCAATTTCACTTCGGGCGCTTTGTGCGTGGGGAGCCTTTGGCCCGGCCCATTGATCGTGCGGTTCTCGGCGAAATCGCGTTGGGAGATTGTGACCGGTACGGTGGGAAGCGGATCGCCTTTTGTGGAAATGCGGGAGACGGGCCGACCCGGTTCGCGCGTGAGCCACGCCGAGGCCCCGCCGCCGCTGCACGCCGGGAGCGCCAACAATCCTGCCGCCGCGAATGCCACTGCCCAACTACGGCTCATCCGTGAACCTCGGAGCGAAGGCATGAGTGCCCTCGAATCCCAGCCAATAGGCGACGCTGGAATTCCCGTCAAGGGGAAATGCACCGGGGCCGCCAACTGCGGCAATTCTTTCTGGCTGTACACCCCCCCTCCCGTCCGAACTTCGTTCGGCCAACTTCCCCCACAAGGGGGGAGGTGGGTCTGGTTGGTCAACGAGGATGTACCCAACACAACCGCACTCTTCACCTCCCCACCTGTGGGGGAGGTCGCTGGAATTCGCGGTGCGAATTCGGCGGGAGGGGGTATGGTGGCTGAAAACATCAACGCGTCTCCCGCGAGTGCGAACTACGGGAATTCCGAACATCGGTGCGCCTTCGCCCGGCGGACGGAGTAAAATGAAACGGCGAACCCCGCGAACTTTCACTGTAGGCTCCCCTACGGGTTGTACCGCCGGCGCTGCCGAATTCGTCGAACCCTTGAACCGAGGATTCCCCGATGACCACGCCCGAGCCCGTTGCCAAGCCCTCCCGCGCCCGCCGACCAGCCCGCAAGAAAACTCTCTTCGATACCGTTCCCGATCCTTCGATCTTCCTCGGCTGGAAGGGAGTACCGGCCCGCCGTTCCAACGTGGGCTTCCTCAGCCACGCCGTCGAAGAAACCATGCCGCACGATGCCCTCGCCTACACCGGCGACGGCCACCTCATGACGGTGGCGCCCACCGGAGCGGGGAAAGGTGTCGGCGTCATCATTCCGAATTTGCTGACGTATCCCGGTTCGGTGATCGCCATCGACATCAAAGGGGAACTCAGCCAAGTGACCGCGCGCCGCCGCCGCGAGATGGGCCAGAAAGTGGTGATCCTCGACCCCTTCAACCAAGTGTCCGGGGATGAGGAAGTCGACGCGCTCAACCCTTTCGATTTGTTCGAGCTACCCGGTGCCGATATCGAATCGGATGCGGAAATGCTCGCCGCCCAGTTCGGAGCCGATCACAGCTTCAGCACCGATCGCTACTGGGATGACACCGGTCGCGGCCTCACCACGGGGTTGATCGCCCACATCGCCAGCACCAGTCCGCCGGAGGAACGCAACCCGAACACGTTGCGGAAGTACCTCTACCTCGATGAACTCGATTACAACATCGCAACGTGGCTCGATAAAGGGGAAGTGACGAACCCGCTGGCCCGCGATGAATTCGTGGCCTACCTTTCGGCCCCATCGGATAAAACCCGGCCTTGCATCCGCACGACCGCCTGCACTTACATGAAGTGCTTGGGAAGTGCGAGCGTGGCGAGGCGGCTGGAAAATTCGACTTTCGATTTGAACGATTTGATGGAAGGCAAACCGGTCACAATCTACCTCGTGATCCCGCCGGAGAAGTTGGAAAGCCATCGCACCGTGCTGCGGGCATGGCTCGCAACGCTGCTCACCGCCGTGCTGCGACGCACGAAGATCCCGGAACTGCGCACGCTGTTCCTCGTGGACGAAGCGGCCCAGTTGGGCAACATGCCGCTGTTGAAAACGGCGATCACGCTGCTCCGCGGCTACGGCTTGCAGTGTTGGACGTTCTGGCAAGACTTGGGGCAACTCCGCCACCTCTACCCGAACGATTGGACGACGATGGTGACGAACGCCGCGGCGTTGCAAGTCTTCGGCATGCCCCGCCACGGCAACAGTCGCACCGCCTGGCACGAAGTGCTGGGGGACGATGCTCGTGGCCTCACGGAGATTCCCGCTGGGGAAATGGCCGTATCCTTCGCCGATAGCGGTATCGACCGGCACCGCCGGGCGAACTACTTGTTCGATCCGGAATTTGAGGGTTTGTACGATCCGAACAAACGCTTCGACGGGATGAAGCTTCCCGGCCGGGGGTTGTAAGCATCGAAGCCGCTTGCGGCTTCGCGAATTACCCACCTCGTGACGGGGGAATCGCGAAGCCGCAATCGGCTTCGGTGGTGCGTGGAAATCGTGTCTACGGCAGTTCAACAACTTCACCACCCGCTGGGGTGGAAAGCGCTCGCAGGACTTGAGCCGTGGTTTGATCGCCGATGAACCCAACGTGGCCACGGACACAACGACTCTGGGGTTCTCGATAGCAAAATCGCATCAATCCTCGATGTTCAAAGCCCCTTCCAAATACGGGGTCACGCCCCAGAACGATTTCAATGCCTCGTACTCCCGCAC
>JBBQWA010000418.1:0-3415 GCA_038211045.1 Gemmatales bacterium | reverse complement strand
CGGCGTGAACTCTTGAGGCATGACGCGATTTTTCCGCATTTCCCGAAACCGAATCGATTCCGCTTTTCGCGCCGAATCATTCCTGTGTACTATTAATAGTGCAGTCGCAAACAGTCGCCGACTTACCCGGTGGATATTCGAACCCCGACCGCAATCTAGGCCAACTATGCGTACCGTCACATTCCTTGTTCTTGAAGGCGTCGATAAAGGCCGCGTTTACAGGAACCTTCAGATCCCTGTCACCGTGGGCCGCGAAGAAGGCAATGCGATCCGCCTCAACGATGAGCGGGTCAGCCGCTTCCATGCCAAAGTGCAAACCGAAGATGGCGACATCATTCTCACCGATCTCGAAAGCACCAACGGCACCCGGGTGAACGGCTCCACCGTGCAGATTCGCCGGCTCCGCCCCGGCGACCAAGTCTCGATCGGTCGCACGCTACTCCTCTTTGGAACGATGGAAGAAATCGAAGCCCGTCGTCAGGGCCGGGTGGTCGCACCATTGATGGAAGGTGGCGGCGTACAAACGATTCAAGCGGCGGAACTTCACTCCGCTTCGGCTTCCTCCAGCCGAGTGGCGGCCGAGGTCGCGCGCCGTACCGAATATGCCCCGTTGGAATGGCGTGCCCGCGATGAGGATGTTCCGCCGTTGCCGAACAAGCTCACCCCGTCGCAAGCGGCCCGGCTCTCCGAAGTGTTCGATTACTTGCACCGCGGCATCACCACCGCCGTGGAAAATATCGAAGCGAATGAAGATGGCACGGAAGTGCGAATCGGCTTCAATGAATGGCAGACCATTCAAGCGGTGCAGATGCTGCTCGCCCGCTACGTTCGCAGCGTTTCGGAACCGGAAACCGATTGATCGGCCTATTCGGTGGCCACGGCGATGTACGGGCGAATGTTCTCCAACGTTTTCGCCCCGATGCCTTTCACCTTCCGTAAATCTTCGACCGTATCGAACCGCTTGGAACTCCGGGCGAGAACGATCCGTTCCGCCAAGGTTGGGCCGATGCCGGGCAATCGCTGCAACGCGGTGACGTCCGCCCGGTTCACGTCGATCGGATCTTCCCCAACTCGCAGCTTATTGCCCATTCCGGTTGTGTTCCCTACCTGCATAGGCTTGCGTTTCAATTCCACCAGTTGATCTTCCGTGCCGGCGGCGGGAACCGATTCGACTTTCAACCACGGTTTGAGTTTATCGAACGTTTTTTGGCCGAAGCCGCGGACGTTCTGGAGTTCGTCGATGTTTTCAAACGGCCCGACGTTCGCACGGTGGTGAAGGATCGCATCGGCCAAACTCTGCCCCAATCCGGGCACTTGAACCAGTTCCGCCCGCCCGGCCCGATTCAAATCGATCCTCGCGTTCGTTACACCGCTATCTAAAGTCGGCTGGGTTTCGAATCGCGGGGAGTATGCTCGTACGGCGAGGAGAATTGCCAACGCGGCCACTGCCGCGAGTTGGGCGTATTGCCGAACGGGGCGTGCCGTCGTGGAGTGCTGAGTTGGTGGGGGCTGTTCCTTCATCTCGCCGACTCGGATAGAGTTGAAGCGATCTTACTCCTTCGGCAATACGATCACAAGATACCGGCACCAGTTTTTGAGCGGAGGGCAGATGCCGAGGGCGATACGATCTGCCAAGTGGGCCGTCGCCGCGATTGGGCGGAAGTTGGCAATGCGACGAACCATGCCGAAGAACTGGTGCCCTTGCGTTCGCATGAGCGGGAAGTGTGGTGTGAACATTTTCAACGCGTGCCGGTTCAGCGGCAATTCATCGACTGTGCGGTTTTTGCCGGGGTAGGGGAGAAACTGCCGGGCGAAGTTGAGGAGCGGATTCCCGCCCCAAGGTTCGCAGAAAACCGCAACACCGCCAGGCTTCAGCACCCGTTTCAGTTCCTTCGCGGCTTGATCGATATCGAGGTGGTGCAGAATCGCGTTGCCCCAGATTACGTCGAACGATTCGTTCGCGTACGGTAGATGCTCCGCATCGGCCGATTGAAATTCGATGCTCACGCCATTCGCATCCGCTCGACGTTCCGCTTCCTCGACATACTCCGGTGAAAGATCGAAGGCGTTCACGCAGGCACCGGCGCGAGCCATCACGACCGACGCCATGCCGTGGCCGCAGCCGTAATCGAGCACGCGCTTGCCGCGGAGATCGCCGAGTTGGGCGAACGCCGGGCGAATCCAGGTTTCGTGGTCGAGGTACTCGGCATCGTCGAAGCGGAGTTCCTCCGCGTGCGTTCGGAAATGCGCGGCCCGCTCGCGGGCCTGTAGGTCGTGGAAAATACGTTCCGCGAGAAGGCGTTCCATGCCTAATTCCTCTTGTATAACCCTCTCCCCAAGGCGAGAGGGTTATACCAACCACCCACCGGTGATCGGCAGGACCTGACCGGTAATGTACCCGCTTTCCTCGCTGGAAAGGAAGAGCACCGCGTTGGCGATATCGTCCGTCTTCGCAAATCGACCAATCGGCACTTGCTTGAGGTATTCCGCCCGCATCTCTTCTTTGATTTCGCCCATCATTTGCGTTTCGACGATGCCCGGTGCAATGGCGTTCGCCGTGATTCCACGTTTGGCGAGTTCCTTCGCCAGCACCTTCGTCAGTCCGATCACACCCGCCTTGGCCGCCGCGTAGTTCGATTGCCCGGCGATGCCGACGATCCCCGCCACGCTGGCAATGTTCACGATTCTCCCATTGTCGCGCAGCAATTCCAAGCCGAACTTGCAACCGTGGAACACACCGGTGAGGTTCGTATCGATCACCGCCTGCCAATCCTCGAGCGGCAGTTTGCGGATGGTGCGATCCTTCAAAATTCCTGCGTTGTTCACGAGGATTTCGAGGCCGCCGAGTTGTTCCTTCACTTTCGCCATCATCGCTTCGACTTCGACGCCATTGCGAATATCGGCCGCATGGGCGAAGACCTTCCCCGCAGGCAGTTCCTTCATCAACGCCTCGGCATCTTTCAGATTCGCCCCGGCGGGATCGGCGAAGTAATGGAGAATGCCCGTGGCCCCGGCTTCGACGAACCGCCGCAGGATCTGGGCACCGATGCCGCGGGAACTCCCGGTTACGAGCACAAATTTGCCGGTGAAGTCGTAGCGGATCATGTGGAACCTGAAAACAACTAACCACGGCGGCATGGGGGCACGGAGCAGGAAATACGGTGATCGATATCTGTCAGATATTCAGTCTTGTTATCTCTGTGCCTCCGTGCCTCCGCGGTTAGAAAAGCATGGTGGAGAACGAATCTTCCCTATTATTGTAGTGATGTTGCGTTTGCTCCATTTCAGCGATGTTCACCTCTCGGCGGCTGCCTTCGGCTGGCGAACCCGCGACACGTTCAGCAAACGTTTAGTCGGTTACACGAACCTAAAACTCTTCGGCCGGGCGAAACGCTTCCGCCATTCCACTGCCGTG
>JBBQWA010000417.1:0-3421 GCA_038211045.1 Gemmatales bacterium | reverse complement strand
TGCGCGACCGCCACCCGCGCTAATTCCACACACCCCCCCGGGCCCGCGGGGCGCCCCCGCGACCGGAGGTTTGGCAGAATGCACATTGAAAATCAAGCGAAATGACCTTGAATTGCAGAGGCTTGCACGTTAACGCAAGCGATTGCCTCCGGTCGCTGACGCTCCCGGCTCGCCGGTGTGGTCGGTTCGGCGATTTCCTCGATCCGATGTCCTATCCATCGCCGATTCGCATATCACTAATGGGATGCACACTGAACATTGGAATTCGGCAATGATCCCCACCGTCGCCGCAGTGCTGATATTTACCGCGTTCGTCCGTAAATGAACAGCGGCCCGCGAATGCCGCCGGTAACGGAGGAAGCGCCGCTATTGGCTTGGCTTCTCGGGGCACTCGCGCCCTTGAATCGTACCCGCGTCAAGCAATTGCTGAAGTTCGGCAGCGTTTCCGTGAACGGCCTGCCCACCACCAAGCACGATCACCCGTTGAAACCCGGCGACCGCGTCGAAGTGACCCGCGGCGGCGCGGCGCCCGATCGCAGCTTGGAACTCGCAAAGATCGTCATTCTATTTGAAGACGATGCGTTGATCGCCATCGATAAACCGGCCGGCCTGCTCACCGTGGCCACCGAAACCGAGCGCACCGATACCGCCTTCGCCCGCCTGCTCACCCACTTGGCCACCCGCAATCGCGGCCGGCCGTTCGTGGTGCACCGCCTCGACCGCGATACCTCCGGCGTGCTCCTCTTCGCCCGCACCGCCGAAGCCCGGGATGCCCTGCAATCGCAGTGGGACGCGGTGACCAAAACCTACCTCGCGGTGGTCGAAGGCCGTCCCCGGCAAGCCGAGGGGGAGATCGATAACGTGTTGGTGGAAGGCGACGATTACCGCGTGCGCATCGCGAGGGACGGGGACGCGAACGCCAAGCGGGCCATTTCCCGCTACCGCGTGTTGAAGACGAAGGAGCGATTCAGTCTGATCGAAGTCGAACTGATCACCGGGCGGAAACATCAAATCCGCGTTCACATGAACGGCTTGGCTTGCCCCATCATCGGCGACCCGATCTACGGCAAAGCGGCAAACCCCGCCAAGCGATTGGGCCTGCACGCGGCCCGCTTGAGCCTCCCGCACCCGATCACCGGCGAACGCGTGGAACTCGAATCGCCCCTGCCGTACGCACTGAAACGGATCTGCGAATGAGTGAACACGATTCCCACTTCGCTCGGCTCGCTCGGTTGCTCGATCTCGAAGCGGCCGCCGAACAGGAAGCGGCCCGCAAGGCGGCCCAATCCGAAACGTCCACCCGCGATGGCGCCGCGCTCACCGGCTTGATCCTCCGCGATTCCGAATTCGGCCTCGGCGGCCGGCTCCTCCTCACCTTTACCCGTCAGCAACGCACCGAACGATTCCCACCGAACCGACTGCAACCCGGTTCCCCGGTGGTGTTGAATCAATCGGGCGGCAACCGCCGCCGGCCTTCGTTCCGCGGCGTGGTGTACGACCGCGAGTACACCAGCATCGGCATCGCCATCGATCCGCCCGACGACGATCTGCCGGACGATGCAACGTGGCGGCTCGATCTGCGGGCGGATGAAATCTCGCGGCAACGGCAACAAGAAGCCCTGCGGCGGGCCGCGAACGCCGAGGGGGATCGGCTCGCGGAATTGCGGGAAGTGCTGGTATCGCGTTCACGCGAACCCTCGGTCGAAAGCCCACCCATAGCAATGCGTGGGTCTTTGCGATTGAATCCACCTCAGCAATCCGCCATCGCCTTCGCACTCGCATCGAAAGATGTGGCCGTGATCCACGGGCCGCCCGGCACCGGTAAAACCACCACGGTGGCGGAACTGATCTGCCAAGCGGTGGCCCGCGGCGAGCGCGTGCTGGCCTGCGCCCCCAGCAATCACGCCGTCGATAACTTGCTGGGAATGCTGATGGCGCTGGGCGAGCTCCCGGTGCGGATCGGCCATCCGGCCCGCGTCGATCCGAATCTGCGCGATCGCGCCTTGGATATTCTGGTTCGCAAACACGCCGATGCCAAGCAGGCCCGGCAGTTCGCCAAGGATGCCTTCAAGCTATTCCAACAAGCCGATAAATGGACGAAGGAGAAGCCGCAACCGGGGGAGAAGGCGGCACTGCGGCGCGAAGCCCGGGCCTTACTGAAGGAAGCGCGGGCGTTCGAGGATCTCGCCGAGGAGCGCATCCTCGACGATGCCCGGATCGTTTGCGGAACACTCACCGGTGCCGCCGGGCAAACCCTCGGCAACCGCCGATACGATCTCGCCGTGATCGACGAAGCGGGGCAAGCCACCGAACCGG
Organism: Gemmatales bacterium; assembly: GCA_038211045.1. Classification (GTDB taxonomy): domain Bacteria; phylum Planctomycetota; class Planctomycetia; order Gemmatales; family Gemmataceae; genus JALHQU01. The sequence goes on along the minus strand of JBBQWA010000417.1, from coordinate 1,105 downwards.
CGAGTTGGCTTCCGCTGTTGCGTTGCGAGAAGGTCGTACTCGCGGGCGATCATCGGCAGTTGCCCGCCACGGTGCTTTCCACCGAAGCCGCCGCGAAAGGTTTGGGCATCAGCTTGATGGAACGAATCGTGAACTCGCACGGTTCGCAAGTGGCGAAGTTGCTCACGGTTCAGCACCGAATGCACGCCGCGATCATGGGATTCTCGAACGAGGAATTTTACGATGGCGCGCTCGTGGCCCACGAATCGGTGGGGAATCACCGGCTTTGCGATCTCGAAGGCGTGGCCGTGGAACCGCTCACGGAACAGCCGGTGAAGTTCATCGACACGGCCGGGGCCAGTTACGACGAGGAACTCGAAGAGGAGAGCGGCAGCCGACGCAACCGGCGGGAAGCCGATCTCGCGGTGAAATATGTGCGGCGGTTGTTGGCCGCCGGTGTGCCCGGTTCGAGCATCGGCTTGATTACCGCCTACCGTGCCCAAGTGCGGCTACTGCGCGACAAACTCGCCGACGTTCCGGAGTTGGAAGTCGATAGCGTAGATGGCTTCCAAGGACGGGAGAAGGAAGCGATTGTGGTATCGTTCGTGCGATCGAATCCGGAAGGGGAGATCGGCTTCCTCGCGGATACCCGCCGCACGAATGTGGCCTTCACCCGTGCCCGGCGATGCCTGATTGCGATCGGGGATAGTGCCACGCTATCGCGCGATCCCTTCTACCAACGGATGATCGCCCACTTTGAACTTATCGGCGCGTATGCGAGCGTATGGGAAGAGTTGGAATGAAGAAAACCGGGCGACAAGGTCGTCCGGTTTTCGAGGGTAGCTCAAGCCAATTGAATAATGTCCTATCCCACCTTCCGGCGGCGGAACCAGCGAACGCCGCCGAGGCCCAAGGCGCCGAGGCCCAAGAGCAACGACGGTTCCGGCACGGCCACCGAAATGTAGTTCAACACGAGGTTATCACCGCTGCGGCTGAGTACGAACTGATCGCCGTTCACGAAAGACGATCCGAAGTTCGTCGTATCGATGAACACCGGATCGGTTTGGGTCGTTCCCACGATCAGCTTGCCGTAGATGAATCCATCCGCGACGGGCGAAACGCCGGC
>JBBQWA010000416.1:0-3451 GCA_038211045.1 Gemmatales bacterium | reverse complement strand
AAACGCCTATCGTCCGAATTGCTCGCGGTACGGTCAAGGGGAATCGTAGAATAGTAGCGTTCCTTATCGAAATGAGGTTGCCATGACGGGGCGTGTGGTGTTGGCGATGAGTGGCGGCGTGGATAGCTCGGCCTCGGCGGTACTGTTGAAAAAGCAGGGCTACGAGGTGATAGGCCTGTTCATGCGCACTGGCACGCACACGGACGAAGCCGATACCCGCCGCGAGAATAAGAAGGGGTGTTGCTCCGCCATCGATGCGAACGATGCCCGCCGCGTGGCCGACAAGCTCGATATCCCTTTCTATGCGCTCAACATGGAGAAGGAATTCAACCAGATCATCGACTACTTCGCGGACGAATACTTGAAGGGTCGCACGCCGAACCCCTGCGTGGTGTGCAACAACTGGTTGAAGTTCGGTGAACTCTGGAAGTTCGGCCAAAAGATCAACGCCCAGTTCATCGCAACGGGGCACTACGCCCAAGTGTTGAAGGGGCCGACCGGCGAACCGCAACTGCACCGCGGCATCGATACCGAGAAGGATCAATCGTACGTTCTCCACGGCATCAAGCGCGAGGTGCTGCCGCACTTGCTCTTCCCCGTCGGCGGGTACGAGAAGCCGCAGATCCGCGAGTTCGCCCGCGAGGCCGGGCTGACCAGCGTGGCCGCAAAGCCCGATAGCGTGGAGATCTGCTTCGTGCCCAGCGGCGACCATACCGATGTTGTGCGGAAGCGCCGGCCGGCGGAAGCCGGTGAACGCACCGGAGTCATCCGCGAAAAGGACGGAACCATCCTCGGCGAACACGACGGCTTCGACCGCTTCACCATCGGCCAGCGTAAGGGTTTGGGCGTGGCCGCGGGAAAGAAGCGTTTCGTGCTGGAAATCGTACCCGAATCGCGCGAAGTCATCGTCGGCGATGCCGAGGATTTGCTCGGTGCGGGCCTCGAAGCTTCGCGCATCAACTGGTTGGTGGAACCGCCGTTGGATAAGCCATTGGAGTGTGTGGCGAAGATTCGCTACCGCAGCGCAGGCAGCCTGGCCATCGTTTCTGCGACTGCCGATGGCGGGGCCAGCGTGAAGTTCGCCGAACCGCAATCGGCGGTCACGCCGGGGCAAGCGGTCACGTTTTACGACGGCACACGGGTTCTCGGTGGCGGCTGGATCGAACGGGCAATTCGCTGAAAGCAGTATCCGTGCGTTGAGGAACGTGTTAAACTGCATATCCACTGGAGTTCACCGGATGCCGTTGCGTCTCTTATATTCCATCCTGTTTTTCGTGTGCTCGAACGCCGGTGCGGCCGAACCTACATCCGCAGACCTCGAGCATTTCGAGAAGAACGTCCGCCCGATTCTGATCGAACAATGTTTCAAGTGCCACTCCGCCGAATCGAAGAATCCGAAGGGGGGGTTGCGAGTCGATGCCCGTGCGCACTTGCTCGCCGGTGGAGACAGCGGCCCCTCGATTGTACCCGGCTCGCCCGAGAAATCGCGGCTTATCGAAGCGGTGAAGTACGGCAACCCCGATCTGCTCATGCCGCCGAAGGCGAAGTTGAACGATGGGCAAATTCGGGATCTGGAACGGTGGGTGAAGGCCGGGGCACCGTGGCCCAAAGAGGCGAACGCCATCGTCGAAGGGCCGAGGAACGAATTCGATTTGATCAAACGCAAAGCGGATCATTGGGTTTGGAAGCCGATTGCGAAATCTGCGGTGCCGGCCGGAAACGGTTCTCCGGTCGATGCGTTTTTGAATGCGAAACTCTCCGAGATGAAACTCGTCGCCACCGGGCTGGCCGAGAAAGCAGTGTGGCTCCGCCGTGTGACTTTCGCCATTACCGGATTCCCACCGACACCGGCGGAGATCGAAGCCTTCGAGAACGACGCTTCCACCCAAGGCCATGAAAAAGTGGTGGATCGTTTGCTTGCCTCCCCGGCGTACGGCGAACGTTGGGCTCGCCATTGGCTCGATCTCACCCGCTATGCGGAATCGCGCGGGCACGAGTTCGAACCCGATATTCCCAACGCCTACCAGTTCCGCGATTACGTCGTGCGGGCATTCAACGCCGACGTTCCGTACGATCAATTCCTGAAAGAACAAATCGCCGGGGACGTATTGGCGAAGCCGCGAATGAACCCGAAAACCGGGGCCAACGAATCGGTCGTCGGTACCGGGTTCTGGCACCTAGGCGAAGAGGTGCATTCGCCCGTCGACATCCGGCAGGATCAAGCCGATCGCTACGACAATCGCATCGACGTGCTGACGAAGACGTTCCTCGGCCTCACCGTTTCCTGCGCCCGATGCCACGACCACAAGTTCGATGCCATCACGGCCAAGGATTACTACGCCCTCTTCGGCCTGCTCGAAGGGAGCGCCTACCGCCAAGTGCGGTTTGATGGCCAGACCGAAAACCGGGCCATCGCCGCCGAGTTGTCGAAGCTGCGAAACCAGGTATCCAAGGCATTCGAAGTCGCGTATCCGCCCCGGCAGAACGAAACCGGACCGAGCAAGGATTTCTTGGCATGGCGCTCCAACGCCAAGACGATCCTCGATTTCTCCGATTCAAACGCGACGTTCCAACCGGACGATGTGAGCTTCGGCTTCGGGCCGAGGGCGGCGGGCACTTTCACCTTGAAACCGAACGGCGCGTATCGCCTGGAGGATCGAACCGCCGCGGTGTTCGATCGATTCTGGGCCGGGTTGAAACTCGCCCCGAACAACGCCAACGATTTCGGTCCGTTGGGCCGAATCGTGCGGGCCGGGTTCAGCATTCGTACTCCGAGCTTCCTCATCGAAAAGAAATCGCTCTACTACTTGGTTCGCGGTGGCGGCTCGGCCTTTGCGAATACGAACGGCCATACGCTCGTAAACGGGCCATTGCACGGCAAAACGATCCATCCCATTCCGAATTCGCAAACCTATCGCTGGGTGGCCCACCGCACGGAAGGGTACATCGGCCAACGCGTTCATGTGGAATTCACCGCCGATCCGAACACCGATTTCGCGGTGGCCTTGGTCGTTCAATCCGATTCTGCTCCGCCCGGAGTTCCGCCTGCAACGTACCTTTCGGGGGAAGTTGCGAGTGAACAATTCGTGGCGAACTGGATCGATCGCCAAAACGCGCTCGAGAAAGAATTGCAATCGCGGGCCGTTTGGGAATCGCGGTTGGCCCCATCGCTCTGGGACGGCAACGCGGTGGAATCTCCGGTGTTCATTCGGGGGAATCCGAAAGCCTCCGGAGAATTGGTCGCACCACGAAATCTGGAAGCCTTGGTCGGTTCCGCGAAGGTCGCCCACGAATCGGGGAGTGGCCGGCGGGAATTCGCCGAGCAATTGGTCGGGCCGGAACTTCAAAAGTTCGTGGCGCGCGTCTACGTTAATCGGATTTGGCACTATCTCTTCGGCGTCGGGATCGTCCCATCGACCGATAACCTCGGCGTGCTCGGCGAGAAGCCAAG
>JBBQWA010000415.1:0-3455 GCA_038211045.1 Gemmatales bacterium | reverse complement strand
TTTCTTCGATCCTTTCGGGTAAGGATCGTGCGCTTCCACACGAAAAAAAATCTTCCGGCCTTTTTTGATGAATTTGTAGTCTCCTACCAATCGATCATCCGTGCCGAACAACGTCCTTTTGCGTTCGATCAATTGATTGATAAATTGTATAAATTTCGGATCTGAAGACGCTCGTGTTAATTTATCGAGGATTGAACCATCGCCCACGTTGTCGGCATACACCGCGGCATTCCATATGGTGAAAGCGATTTTCAACCGATCATCCCGCGCGGCACTGGTCCAGTTCGGGCCGAGTCTGTCCAACATCGGCTTCGCAAATTCCATAAACGCATCAGAGATTTTTCCCAGAACCATGAGGTCACCTCAAATTTATGCCGTTAACATATTGCGATTTCCCTTCATTTCCAGCCCCTCTCCCCGAGGGGCGAGGGTATGAACAGCAACATTACACCGTCTTGAACACCAACTGATCCCGGCCGAAATCGTAGTCGACTTCCACGCTTGCCCCGTCCGGGATTTCCCCCTTCAATATTCGCTTGGCCAATCCGGTTTCGATCTCGCGTTGCAGCACCCGTTTCATGGGGCGTGCCCCGTAATTGGGTTCGTAGCCGGTCTTCACCACGTACTCTTTCGCGGCGTCGGTGAGTGCGAGTGTGATCTTGCGCTCGGCCAAGCGTTCGCGCAAATTCGTCAGTTGGATCTCGATGATCTGTTTCAAGTCGCTTTGCTTGAGCGAGTGGAACACGATGGTTTCATCGACGCGGTTGAGGAATTCGGGGCGGAAGAATTTTCGCATCTCGGCCATCACCGCGTCCTTCATGCGGTCGTACACTTCGCCGATGGTGGAACCCTTGTACTGCAGGATCACTTGGCTACCGATGTTGGACGTCATCACGATGATCGTATTTTTGAAATCGACCATGCGGCCTTGCGAATCGGTCAAACGGCCGTCTTCGAGGACTTGAAGCAGCACGTTGAACACGTCCGGGTGGGCCTTTTCGACTTCGTCGAAGAGGATCACGCAATACGGTTTTCGCCGCACGGCTTCGGTGAGCTGCCCCCCTTCGTCGTAGCCGATGTATCCCGGCGGCGCCCCCACGAGCCTCGAAACGGTGTGCTTTTCCTGGTACTCGCTCATATCGAGCCGCACCATCGCCTTTTCGTCGTCGAAGAGAAATTGCGCGAGGGCACGGGCGAGTTCGGTTTTCCCCACGCCGGTCGGCCCGAGGAAAATGAACGAACCGATCGGGCGTTGCGGATCCTTCAAGCCGCTGCGGGCACGGATCACCGCTTCGGATACCGCCGTCACCGCTTCATCCTGGCCGATGACGCGCCGGTGCAGTTCGTCTTCAAGTTGAAGCAGACGCTCTTTCTCTCCTTCGAGCATCTTCGTCACCGGTACTCCGGTCCAGCGGCTGACGATCCCGGCGATGTCGGCTTCGCCCACTTCCTCTTTCAACAAGCGGGAACCGCTGTGCGCCGCCGAGGATTCTTCGAGCGCGGCGAGTTCCTTTTGAAGTTCCGGGAGGGTGCCGTATTTCAGTTCTGCCGCGCGGTTCAAATCGTAGTTGCGCTCGGCGAGTTCGATCTGGTGCTTGGTCTCTTCGATCTTTTCGCGGAGGTCGCGGAGTTTCTGCACGCCGCTTTTTTCGTTCTGCCAGCGGGCCTTCAGCTCATCGGAATCGGCCTTGAGGTTCGCCAATTCCTTCTCCAACTTGGCGAGGCGTTCCTTGGATGCCGAATCGGTTTCCTTCTTCAAAGCTTCGCGTTCGATCTCGAGTTGCATCACCCGCCGGGAACTTTCGTCGAGTTCCGTGGGCAGGCTATCGATCTCCGTACGCAGTTTCGCCGCGGCTTCATCGACCAAGTCGATGGCTTTATCCGGCAGGAAGCGATCCGAAATGTAGCGGTTGGAAAGCACCGCCGCTGCGACCAGCGCGGCATCCTTGATCCGTACGCCGTGGTGGATTTCGTACTTCTCCTTCAAGCCCCGCAAAATGCTGATCGTATCTTCCACGCTCGGTTGATCGACCATCACGGGTTGAAAGCGGCGTTCGAGTGCGGCATCCTTCTCGATGTGCTTGCGGTATTCGTCCAGCGTGGTCGCGCCGATGCAGTGCAGTTCGCCGCGGGCGAGCATCGGCTTCAACAGGTTCCCGGCATCCATCGAACCTTCGGCCTTGCCGGCGCCCACGACGGTATGAAGTTCGTCGATGAATAGAATGATCTCCCCTTCGCTCGACGTCACTTCCTTCAACACCGCCTTCAAACGCTCTTCGAATTCGCCGCGGTATTTGGCACCGGCGATCAATGCCCCCATATCGAGCGACACGAGCCGCCTGTTTTTCAGCCCTTCCGGAACATCCCCGCGGACGATCCGTTGGGCCAAGCCTTCCGCGATGGCCGTCTTGCCGACGCCCGGTTCGCCGATGAGTACCGGGTTGTTTTTCGTCCGTCGGCTGAGGATTTGAATGGTGCGGCGAATTTCATCGTCCCGGCCGATCACGGGGTCGAGCTTCCCCTTGCGGGCGGCCTCGGTCAGATCGCGGCCGTACTTCTCCAACGATTGGTAAGTTTCCTCGGGGTTCTGCGATGTCACTCGCTGATTGCCCCGGACTTCTTGAAGCGCGCGCAGGAGTTGATCCCGGTTCGCACCGAGTTCCTTGAGCAAGCTACCGCTGGCACCGCGATCATCGGCGAGTGCGAGTAGCAGGTGTTCAACGGAAAGGAATTCATCCTTGAGCTTCTTGGCTTCATCCTCGGCATTCGCGAGGAGTTTGTTGAAGCGTTGGGAAACATATTGGTTGGTGCTCCCCCCTGTGACTTTGGGGAGTTTATCGAGTTCGCGTTCCACTCGTCGAAGCGCGTTATCGAGATTCACGCCGGCCTTGGTGAGGATCGCGGGGGCCAGCCCCTTTTCTTGTTCGAGCAGCGCGCGGAAGAGGTGCTCCACCTCGATTTGCTGATGGTCGAGCTTAGCCGCGAGCGTTTGTGCCCCGGCGATGGCTTCGCGGGCTTTCTCGGTGAATTTGTTCATATCCATGCTAATTCAGCCCCCGGGATCGGAAGAGATGGTGTAATAGACGGATGGGAATGCGGAAACGGTTCAAGAATTCCCGCGTATGTACCGGTGGCACAACCAACGGACTTGCAATACGCGCGTTCTTCTGAGTATTCTTCTGCCTAGAAACTCACCCTCTACGGAGATTACCATGTTGATTCGCATTGTTTCCCTGGCACTCGTTCTCGCGTTCGGTGGCATCGCCAATGCTGCAACTCCGGCGGAACAGGCATTGAAACAGCAATTGGATAAGCTTCAGGCCCAGTACCTCGCCGCCGAGAAGCAAAACAACGCCTTGCAATTGCAACTTTCCAAGGCGAAGGCCAACGACGGTACCGATGGCAAGACCATCGTCGCGTTGCGTCAGCAGGTCGATCAATTGCAGGCGGATTTG
>JBBQWA010000414.1:0-3458 GCA_038211045.1 Gemmatales bacterium | reverse complement strand
ATGCGCGAACGCCCGATCCGCGATCTTCTGGACGCGCTCAACCAGTTCGAGGGCGTGACTGCGACCAGCGAGGCCGGCAACGGTTGCCCACCCGTCATCATCGAATCGACGGGCTTGAAGGGCGGCCGCGTTCGGATTCGGGCCGATGTTAGCAGTCAGTTCCTGAGTGCGCTTCTCATGGCCGCCCCATTTGCCGAGGAGCTCGTGGAGTTGGAAGTCGAAGGGACGATGGTTTCCGAACCGTACATCGACATGACGCTTGCGATGATGAAGATTTGGGGCAATCCGGTCGAACGAATCGGCAGCTCGTATCGGGTGGCACCCCGGTCGCTCACGCTCCCGGCTCCGGCTCCGTACTACGCCATCGAGCCGGACGCTTCGGCCGCATCGTACTTCTTCGCGGCGGCAGCGATCACCGGTGGTCGCATCACCGTTCGCGGCATGAAGCTAGACATGCTCCAAGGGGATGTGAAGTTCGTTGACGCCCTTGCGGCGATGGGTTGCCGGGTCGAAACCTGCGACGAAGGCATCACCGTCCACGGCAAACCCCTCTGCGGGATCGATATCGACATGAACGCGATCAGCGATACCGTGATGACACTTGCGGCAGTCGCTTGCTTCGCCGAGGGGCCGACCACGATCCGCAACGTCGGCCACATTCGCCACAAAGAAACGGATCGCATCGCGGCCGTGGCCAACGAACTTCGCAAACTCGGCGCGGGTGTGGAAGAATACCCCGAAGGAATGAAGATCATCCCCGGCCCGCTGCACGGAGCGAAAGTGGAAACCTACAACGACCACCGCATGGCCATGAGCCTCGCACTCCTCGGCTTGCGCGTTCCCGGTGTGGTGATTCTCAACCCCGGCTGCGTGGTGAAAACTTACCCCGGATTCTGGCAAGACTTCGCGGCACTTCGCATTTGATGACGGTATCCGTATGCTACTCGGGTTCGTATTTTCCCACGATTGGTAGGTTTTTCGCGCATGGCGGATTTGACCCAGACGGTTTCCATTTCCACCGAAGCCCGCGCCCGCTTCCTCCGCTACGCCATGAGTGTCGTGACCGGTCGGGCGCTGCCGGACGTGCGCGACGGCCTCAAGCCGGTGCATCGCCGCATCCTTTACGCGATGTACCAAGATTTGAATCTCACCTTTGATCGCAAGGCGCTCAAGTGCGCCAAGATCGTCGGCGAAGTGATGGGCAACTACCACCCGCACGGCAACCTCGCGCTGTACGACGCGCTCGTTCGCCTCGCACAATCTTGGATCATGCGCGTGCCGCTGGTTCACGGCCAAGGAAACTTCGGTTCCGTCGATGGCGATCCGCCCGCCGCGGATCGTTACACGGAAGCCAAGCTCACCCGAGCCGCGGAAACGTTGCTCTCCGAGTTGGATCAGGAGACGGTCGATCTCCGCCCCAGCTACGATGGCACCCGCCGCGAAGCGGTGGTGCTCCCGGCACAGTTTCCCAATCTGCTCGTCAACGGTACCTCCGGCATCGCCGTGGGCATGGCCACGAACATCCCGCCGCACAACTTGGGCGAGGTGTTGAAGGCCAGCATATTCCTGATCGACAACCCGGAAGCGTCGGTGGCACAACTACTCGAGAAGGTCAAAGGCCCCGATTTCCCGCTCGGCGGCAAGATCCTCACCGACCGGGCGACACTGCGCACCATCTATGAGACCGGCCGCGGCAGCCTGAAAGTGCAAGGCGAATGGAAGGTCGAAGACCTCGGCAAGGGCCGCCCGCAGATCGTGGTCACGTCGATCCCTTACGGCGTGGACAAGGGGCAGCTCGAAGAAGTGATCGGAAGTTTCATCGAAGAGAAGAAATTGCCGCAGTTGCTGAGTTCGACCAACGAATCGAACGACAAGGAAGGCATGCGGATCGTGCTGGAGATGAAGCCGGGCACCAACCCCGAACTCGTGATGGCGTACCTTTACAAGCACACCGAACTGCAGAAGAACATCTCGTACAACGTCACGGCACTCGTGCCTTCCGAGGGTGGCCGCACGATGGTGCCGCGCGATGGTTTGAGTTTGAAAGAGTTGCTGAGGCACTTCCTCGATTTCCGGCTCATCACGGTTCGGCGGCGGTTCGAATATCACCTGCGGATTTTGAAGAAGCGCATCCACATCCTCGAAGGCTTCGCCATCATCTTCGACGCCTTGGACAAGGCGATCAGGATCATCCGCACCAGTTCCGGGAAAGCCGATGCCGCGGAAAAGTTGATGAAGGAATTCGCTCTCGACGAAGAGCAGGTGACGGCGATCCTCGATTCGCAGTTGTACAAAATCGCACAGATGGAAATCCAGAAGATCATTGAGGAGCTTCAACTGAAGCGCCGAGAAGCCGAGCGGATCGAAGCGATCCTCAAAAGCGAGAAAAAGCTTTGGGGAATCATCAAGGATGAACTCGAAAAGCTGGGGCAGAGCGATTTCGTCGTTCGCCGCAAGACCCGAATGGCCTCCGAAGAGGATGTGCTGGAGTTCGACGAACAGGCCTACATTTCCAAGGAGAACACCAACGTCGTACTTACGCGCGATGGCTGGATCAAACGGGTGGGGCGGTTGCAATCGGTAGAAAGCACGCGGGTGCGCGATGGGGATGCCGTCATCGCTGTGGTGCCCGGCAGCACGCTCGATCACGTGGTTTTCTTCGCCGACGACGGCACCGCCTTTACGATGCGGATCAACGAAGTGCCCGCGACCAGCGGCCACGGCGATCCGATCACGAAGTTCTTTCGATTGGGCGATAATGTGAAAGTGATCGCTGCTGCGGGTACCGATCCGCGCTTTACCCCGGCCGATTGGGAATCCAAGAAAGATCAACCTGCCGGGCCGCAGTTGTTCATCGCCACATCGGTCGGTTTCGTACTGCGGCTACCTTTCAGCATGTTCCGCCAAGAATCGACCAAGGTCGGCCGGCGATATGCGAAACTCGAAGCGGGGGACAAGGTAGTGATGGCCCGCCTGGTGAACGACGAGGACGGTGCGATCCTCGCATCTCGGCTGGGCTATATCATCCATTTCCCCATCGATCAAGTGAATGTGCTCTCCGGCGTGGGCAAGGGCGTCATCGGCATCAAGCTCGACGACGGCGACATCTGCCTCGGTGGCGAGTTGCTGACCTCCGGCAAGCGTAAGGACGCTGTGAAATTCTTGGTGGAAACCGAATCGGAACGGATCGACGAATACACGTACGACCGCCCCAAGGCTCAGAACCGCGGCGGCAAAGGCGAAAAACTCGGCGGCGTTCGCACCAAGCTCAACCGCGTGGTGCCCGCACCGATCGTGCTGGCAAACTGGGACGAAGTGGGCGATGGAAAGACCGAGAAACCGAAGAATGGCGATCTGTTTTGACCGGAGCCGGAAGCGTGAGCGACGATGCAGATGTTCTATATCGTCGCTCACGCTTCCGGCTCGGAAGGAATCAAATGACTCCCGCACCCAAACCT
>JBBQWA010000413.1:0-3481 GCA_038211045.1 Gemmatales bacterium | reverse complement strand
ACCGTAGGATCGTACGAAGTCAGAACGGGTAAATCGGCCACCGATTTCTCCACTCGTGCCCCCTGCGAAAGACGATGTCTGATACCCGAAATTGTTGTTGTTGACACCGTTGCCGACGGTCGTCCATCCCGGATTCGTGTCGAAGTTATTGGTGCGAACGATTTGAGCCTGTGTAACCGAAATCGGATAGAAGCCAAGAATCGCCATGATCGATAGGAAATTTGGTCGATTATTTCGTTGTAGCATGGATCGCCTCCCGCACGAGATCCCCTAGAATTCCTTACCGTATGGTAGTGTAGGTGTAATAATAAGCAAGTCAACTTGCATTTTAGTGAATGCTGTCGAATGGGGGCCGTTCTATCTATGCGCAGGGGGTAGCGGTCTGAGGCTAGCTCAGATTCGCGTTCCGTGAATGAACGAAGTGGTTTGGCGGACTTGCGACCAGCGACCAACGATCATCAACCGCTGGGTTGGGGGAGAACACGATCGAGAACCGAGTGTTCGCACGTTGACAACTTCAGCTTCTTCAACTCCTTCTCGAAGCAACTTTGTCCTTGCTCAATCCAGCGTTGGATCTCCGCCAGAACGGTCGTGAGCGTGAACGTCGGAAGGTACAGACGCAGCGATTACAAGACACTGGTCAGAATCGTTTGCCGACGCGCACCGATCAGAGTTTTGTTGGTGCGGCCCGTCTTGCGGGCTTCCACCGGCTTGGCCACCACGAAGGGGAACAACTCCTGGGCCAGCATCAGCCGCATGACTTCGTTGGTCAGCCGACGATAATCGCCTTCCACTCCTACTATCGAAGGCAGTTCGGCCGCCCACAAGGCGAAGAGTGCCGATGCTGGAAGCGTTTCCGTCAATGATGATGTTTGAACGCCGGATCGTCGGCGTTTCCTGCCGCAAGCACGTACGCGAGCAGATCCAGGATCTGTTCCTTATCCAAGGTGTTCAGCAACCCGCTCGGCATGATCGAAACCGGGGACGCGCGGCGCGAATCGATCGCCTTCTTCGCGATCTTCTGCTCCTTCGCCGGGGTTCCGGTCATGATCGTTACCGTGGTCGCGTCCTCGGCGACGACGACACCGGTGCGCGAGGTTCCGTCGTCGAGTTCGAAGATCATTTGGCGATACTTCTCGTCGATGGTCTTCGAAGGCTCGAGCATTTCCTGCAACAACGCCTTCGCGTCGCGCTTGTGCTTCTTCACGGTTTCGTCGATGTCTGGGCCGACGGGCAGGGTCAAGCCGCCATCGACTCTCGGGGCATCCTTGCTCGTTCGATGGCATTGGACGCACCCGAGGGAGGTGAACAGTTGCTTTGCTTCGGCGAAGTTCCGGTGCTCTCCCACGCGCTTCAAGTCGTCCGCGAGGTCGCTCTGCTTCCATTCGGTGATCTTGATTTCCTTCTGCGGGTTCTTGATGAGGAACTCCTTGAGGTCGTTAGTCACGAACAGCGTGCCGCGCATCATGCGGTGGTGCCCGGGGAAGGAACAGACATACGTGTAAGCTCCCTCCACCGTCGGGGCCGTGAATTCGATGACTTGTTCCTGACCGAATTCGACGAGCTTGCTGTGCCAGAGAATATCCGTGCTCTCGGGAACGAAGCCGACGTCGAAGCCCTTGGCGCCCAAGTTGATCGCCTTCAACCCGACATCGTCGGCCTTGCCCGGCTTCACAAAGAGCATGTTGTGCGGCATGAAGTCGTAGTTGGCGAAGGTGAGCTTCACCTTCTTGCCCGGCTTCACGGTGAGTTCCTTCACGTCGTACATCATCTTTTCGGGAATTGTGGCGATGCGGATCGTCGTGAGCTCCGGCGTGTCGCTGAGAATGCCGGACTTTTGGTTGTTGACGATGGCAGTGTCTGCGATCACGCCGCCGCGAAGCGTCTTCTCGACGTTGACCCAGAAGTGCTGCACGGTCTTCGCGGCGATGCGTGCGTGCGGTTCCGGGGAATCCAAAAGCAGTTTGAGCAGTTCGTTGTCCTTCACGTTGTGTTGCTGGTGCAGCCACAACGCTTCCAGCAGGTGGTGGGCGTCTTCCTTCTTCTTCGGGTCGAACTGCTTGACCCATTCTTTCACGGCGGCGATCACCGCCGTGGAATCCCGGCCGCTGAGTTCGATCCGCGTGCGATGGCGGACGCCGTCGACGGGCGATTTCAGGTTCTCGAGCAGAGCGGGAATGGGCTGGCCGTCGATGGCCGCGGGCTTCTGCAACGGTCGATCAATGGCGGTGACGCGATAGATCCGACCGTGGGCGTGGTCGCGGTTCGGGTCGCGCACGTTGTGTTGCATGTGGCCGATGATGACGTTGTGCCAGTCGCAGAAGTACAACGAACCGTCCGGTGCGAAGATCGCGTCCGATGGTCGGAAGTTCTTGTCGCCGCTCATCAGGAAGCCGCGGGACTTGTCCTGGATCTTGGTGCCGTCGGGGTTCTCCCGCGTGACGACGAGCTCGTCCCCGGCGGGTTCGCCCCACACCGCCCCGGTCTCGGGATTGCGGGTGAGGTGATAATGTTTGATGCCGAGGAATCCAATCACGTTGCAGATCAGGAAGTCCCCTTGCATCGACTCGGGGAAGTGCGTGCTGCTGACGACCTCGCTCGCCGTCACCGGGCGAACCTCCTTCTTCAGCAACTCGTGCATCTTGAACCCGTTGCCCTCGGGCCGCACTTGAAACGCACGGCCGCCGGTGCCGTCGGTGGCGTAGTGGTAGCCCCAGGAGTCGAACGAGATGCCGTGCGGGTTCGGTGAGTTCGTGGCGTGCATCGAGATCGTGAAGCGGCGCGGGTCGAAGCGGTACATCGCGGAGGCGCCCGATTGCAGCGACGGCCCCCACGGGTGCTCGTGGTTGTGCTGCATGAACACGCCGCTCTGCCAGTAGATGCCGCCGTCGGGGCCGTAGATCAGGTTGTTCGCGCCGTGGTGCGTGTCGGACGAATCGAGACCTTGGAGCATGACGATGCGCACATCGGCCACACCGTCTCCATTCGTGTCTTTGAGGAACAGGAGTTCCGATTGGCAAGTGACGAGCACGCCGCCGTTCCAGAACTCGAAGCCGAGCGGGTTCTGCACCTTGGCGAATTCCGTGGCGCGATCCGCGACGCCGTCGCCGTTGTCGTCGTGAAGGATAATGAGCGCGTCGTTCATCGGCTTCCGCGGCTCCCACTTGGGGTAGCTCGGCCACACCGCGGCCCAGAGCCGGCCCTTAGTGTCGAACTGCATCTGCACGGGGTTCACAAGTTGCGGGAAGCGCGACTCGTCCGCGAACAGGCTCACCTTGAAGCCCTTGGCGACGGCGATACTCTTGAGGCTTTCTTCGGCGCTGACGTACTTCAGCGTGCCTTCCTTCACCGCGCTCGAGCTTTTGCTGCCTCCGCCGACATTCGAAGCGACCGGCACGGGCTTGGGCACGTTGCCGTCGTCCACCTTCTTTTCCTTGCCTGCGGCGACGGCCCACACGCGTTCGTCGCGATTCGCGGTCAT
>JBBQWA010000412.1:0-3502 GCA_038211045.1 Gemmatales bacterium | reverse complement strand
TCGATAAGCCCGAGCCGCTCGATCCGAAGAAAGAGCCGGGGGCGCCGAAGTAAGGAAGCAGGGATGGCGATTGGAATGCGTGGGCAAAGGTCAATCGCCATTGACCATTCACTTCGTGAAGAGCTTGAACAAGTCGCGGCTACAGCAACTCGGGCACCAATACCGTTCGATATACTCGACCACGAGTTGCGTTCCTTTTTCGTGGGTCACGAACGGCTTCTTCTTCGGGTCGTACATCGCGTCGGTCAGGTCGCGGACGAGCAGGCAGTTCACATCCCACTTCCGCAACTGCTTGATGCCGAAGCTTCGGTTGAGTACGCACATGTTGGTGTGAACGCCGAGCACCAACACCGTTTCGATGTTCTTCTCCTTGAGCACATTGAAGACGTCGGTGCCTTGGTCGGTGATGAAGTCTTTGGCTTCATCGATCGCAATCGCTTCGTGCTGGCGCTTCCACGCTTTGAATGGCTTCGCGGGCACGGCGTCGTCGCAACCCCCCTCGGCATCGTCGATGGGCAGCGGCGGGTTGGGCAAATCCTTGTTCTTGGGCGGCTCGACTCGCTTCAGCGCCAGCGTGCGGATGCGGGCATTGCTTTCCTTGTAGAAGTCCATCGTTTCCGAAGGGCAGTGGATGATCGTGACGCCGGATTTGCGGGCGGCTTCCACGAGCGGTGCGATCGCTTTCGCCAAGGCATCGCTGCGCTTCGTGGCTTCCTTGCACCAATGGTCATCCCACATGTCGCAGAGGATGATCGCCGTGCGTTCGGGGTTCAACAGTTGTTCGTCCGTTTTCGATTTCCAAACGGTTTTCGTCTCGATTTTCACGATCTTCCCGCCGGACTTATCCGGAACTTGAACCTGCGTGACCACTTGTTCTGGCACTTGTTTTCGAATTGTGATCGAGCCGGGTGTCACGCCGTCCGCCAAGGCGGGTAGGCACAACAAGAAGAAACAGGCGGGGCGTAGCATGGGAGAACCTCGTGGGTGGGCAGGCATTCTATCGCGCCCGGTTCAACTTGAGGTCGCCGATTCGGCCAATCAGCGGAACGGCCGGCGTTCCCGGAGCGCGTCCAAGGCGCTCCGCATATCCGGGGGCAAGGGGGCTTCGATTTCGAGCCAAGTATTCTTTACCGGATGTTTGAACCGGAGGCGGAAGGCGTGCAGGGCTTGGCGTTCCAAGTAGGTCACGTCGTCCGGGCGGGGTAGGTTGGTTTCTAAATCGGAGCGTTTGAAGTTCGCACGGCTGCCGTACATCTTGTCCGCGAGCACCGGGCAGCCGATGTGGGCCATATGGACGCGGATCTGGTGGGTGCGGCCGGTTCGCGGTTGTACCTTCACGAGCGTGTAGCCGCGGAAACGTTCCATCACTTCGTAGTAACTCAGCGAAGGCCGCCCGTCGGGATCGTCCGGTGCGGCGACGCATTGCTGCTCGCGCACATGCGGATGTTGCTTCAACGCGGCTTCCACGTAATCGGAATCGCGATCGACTTCCCCAGCCACGAGCGCGACGTACTCCTTGAACACGGTACGCTTCTCGAACTGCATGCTCAAGATACTGTGTGAGCGATCGTCCTTCGCAATCAGAATTGCCCCGGTGGTGTCGCGGTCGAGCCGGTGGACGATGCCGAGGCGGTGGCTGCCGTTGGAAGTGCTGAGGTGCCCGGCGAAGCGGAAGGCGAGGGCGTTGGCCAGCGTGCCGCCCCAGTTGCCTCGGGCAGGGTGGACGACCATGTTCGCGGGCTTGTTGATGACCGCAAGAACATCGTCTTCGTAGAGCACATCGAGGGGAATATCCTCCGCGATGATCACGCCGTGAACCGGAGTGGGCAGCGCAACTATTAGCACGTCGTCGTTGCGAACCTTGTAGCTCGCCTTAGCCGGCTTACCGTTGACGGTCACGTTCTTATCGAGGATCGCTTTTTGAAGTTCGGATCGGCTGGAATCGTTGAAGAAGATGGGCAGATAGCGGTCGAGCCGCATCCCTTCGGCTTTCACCTTCACGATCAATTCGACGGGATCGCGCGGCCGAGCGTACGGATCACTCCCGAGTGCAAGGGGGATCTCAAGGGAGGCCTCTTCATCTTCTTCGAGCATGGTTGTGTGCGGTGTTCTGTTCGTGTTCCTGAATTGTACTGAACACTGAACACTGAACACTAGCGACGAGTGGAACGAGTGCTGGGCGGCGTGCCCTCAGGAGCCTTGGGTTCGGGAATCGGATCGAGCGGCTTCTCCGGGGCCTTGGGTTCGATATTCGTTTCCGGTACGAACACGAGCAGATCGTTGATGTACTTGCCGAGTTGGAGCGGGCCCATCGCAACGGAGTTGTCTTTGCGGTTCGCGGCGGCGCTGAGTTCCCCGGCTTGTTTCTTCAAGCGTTCCCCGGCAAGAGTCGTTTCGCCGATGATCTTCGCGGCGCTGTTCAACAATTCCACGGCCGCGTTCAAGTCGCCGAGTTGGTTGGCCGGGTTCATTTGATCGAGCGGAGCGGTGCCAGGCTTCGGTACCCCGACGAGGGCGAGTTCCGCTTGGGCGGCCAAGCGGAGCGCCTCGACCCGCAGGGTTCTTTCCCCGGCCTTCTCGAATTCCGCCGAGAGTTCTTTGAACTCGTCACGCGATTTGGCCACGGCTTCGATTGCCCCGGCGCGATCCTTCGGAATATTGAGTTTGGCCAAGCCTCCGCTGGTCAGGCGGAGGCGGGCCGCCGCGAGCCGAGCGACCGGAGCGATTGTGGTTTTGGGGTTCTCTTCCGCGACCTTCTTGAACGAATCTATGTTGTTGGCGAGCTCGTATTCGCTCCAACGGCGAGAATCGGCTTTCTTGCTTTGGGATTTGAAGTACCACCACAACCCGCCGATCAGCAGCACCGCGAGGAGGATGCCGAGGATCTTCGGGTTGACGAGGTGGCCGCTTTTGGCCTTCTGGGCCAGAGTATTCAACCCCTTGGCCAACGAGTTTTCTTCGAGTTGCTTCTTGTGCAGTTCTTCGGCGTTCATGGCCATCCCGAATAGGTCGAACGGAGAGCGGTGCGGCCGGAACAATCGGCACAATCGCGCTAGAAAGTTATAGAGAACGCGGCGGGGGATTCAACACGGGTTGGAAAGTCCCCTCTCGGAAAGGCCCATCTACCGGGGCGATGCGGGATTCATGGGGAGGATAACACCACGAACACGGGGGACGATGTCCCCCGCTTTCAACTTCCAACTCTCAACCTTCAGCTATCTCAAAGGCATGTATTCCACTTTCTTGAAGGTCATGATGCTGCCGGGGTCGTGGCCCTGTAGGGCGAAGTGGCCCTTGGTAAAGGTCTTGTTCGGATCCTTCCATTTGTTGAGGGTCACCTTGTCGTTCACCTTGATGGTGATCTCGTCGCCGATGCAGGTGACTTCCTGCACGAAGTATTCGTCCGGTTTGTGGGCCGCGGTATTCATCACCACGCAGATTTGATCGCGGAACTTATCGAGTTTGAATTCGCCGTTGGGGTAGAGGCTGCCGGTCTTGATCT
>JBBQWA010000411.1:0-3514 GCA_038211045.1 Gemmatales bacterium | reverse complement strand
CGAGTTTGTTCCGGCGGACGAAACCGTCGAGGAAAAAGTTGAGTGATTGCTTGACGCGGGTGTGGCTGAAAACTTCTTCCACTTCGGTGTCCACCCAAACGCGGCCGGAAATGAAGTGAACCGGGAGTTCATCAGGCAATACGCCGGAGTGCCGCCACGAACGGAAAGAATCGAGATCCGCGACCCAGTCGGGCACTTCCACAATGGGCGAAGATGGGGGTGTGAGAACCTTCGGCATGGAACGGAACTCCGTTTGTACGCATCATTATAACCGGTCGATTGTCCGCCTGCAACTGCTCCCTTTCAATGCTCCCACCCGGCACCATCCGAACGACCGGCCCGCAAATCGTACCCGTTCTTCCGTGCTTTCTCATCTTTCCCCGGTTAAAATGGCGATGACCACAGAATACGCCCGCGCCCCGGATACCGCACGCCCATGCAACTGATCGATATGCTCGTGGTTCGCGGGCTGCTTGCCGACTCCGAACGGGATCGCGCCGCCAACGCCCTCGGCGCGTCCGAGAAGGCCCCCCACCTCGCGCTCATCGAAAAGGGCTTCGTGTCGGAAGACGTGTTGATGCCCGCGTTGGCCGACGAATACGGCCTCGAATTCGTCGACCTCACCAACACGCAGATCGATCCGGCCGCACTCGCCGGGGTTCCGCAAAAGCTCGTGTACCGCAAGAACCTCATGCCGCTCTCCCGAGAGAATGGCACCTTGGTCGTCGCCACCGCGGATCCTTTCGATACCTATGCACTTGACGAACTGCAAACCATCACCGGATTGCAGATTCAACCCGTGATCGGCGCCCCCAAGGAAATCGCCCGGCTCCTGAAGACCTACTTCGGCATCGGCGGCGACACGGTGGCCGCACTCGTCGCGTCGAAGAGGGCGGAAGACAGTATCGAACTCTTGGAAGACATCGAGGCGGACGATAGCGAGGCTGCAAAACAGGCGCAGGATGCAACGGTCGTGGGGCTGGTGAACAAAATCCTGATCGAGGCGGCCAACGAACGGGCGAGCGACATCCACATCGAACACGAGGAGGATACCCTCCGCATCCGCTACCGCATCGACGGCCTGCTCCATGAACAGCGGCTGCCCCCGGAAATCAGTCGGTTTCAATCCGCGATCGTGAGCCGGTTGAAGATCATGGCACGGCTGAACATCGCCGAGAAACGGTTGCCGCAAGACGGCCGGATCAAGATGAAGGTGCAAAACCGCGAGATCGACGTTCGCGTGAGCATCATTCCGATGGTCCACGGCGAAGGCATCGTCATGCGGTTGCTCGATAAAGGCCGCATGGTGTTCAGCCTGAAGAGCATCGGCTTCGACCCGGAAATCGATCGCAAATTCCGGGCGCTGATCGACCGGCCCCACGGCATCGTGCTCGTGACCGGCCCCACCGGCTCCGGCAAATCGACGACGCTCTACTCGGCCCTCAACGAAATCAAAGACGAAGCCACCAAGATCATCACCGTCGAAGACCCGGTCGAATACCAACAGGCCGGCATCAGTCAGATCCAAGTGCATTCCAAGATCGGCTTGAGCTTTGCTGCGAGCCTCCGCAGTATCCTCCGCCACGATCCGGACGTAATCCTCGTGGGGGAAATCCGGGACGTGGAAACCGCAGAGATGGCGATCCAAGCGTCGCTCACCGGCCACATGGTATTCAGTACGCTCCACACCAACGACGCCCCGAGCGCGTTCACGCGGATGATCGATATGGGCGTGGAACCGTTCCTCGTTTCGAGTACGGTGGAAGGGGTGATGGCGCAACGCCTCGTGCGGACGATCTGCCCCGATTGCAGAACCGATTACGTGCCCGACCCGGACGAAATCCCCATCGACTTCCCCAAGACGATGCTCGATTCGGAAGCCAAGTGGAAGACGCTTTCCAAGGGCCTCGGCTGCCGGTCGTGCCGGCAGAGCGGTTACCGCGGTCGTACGGGCATCCACGAATTGCTCATCAACACCGATGTGATCAAGGATTTGGTCGTCCAACGCACGAATTCTTCGTTGCTGCGGTACGAAGCCCTCAAAGGGGGGATGAAAACCCTCCGCCAAGATGGCTTCGCCAAGGTTCTCAAGGGTATGACCACACTCGACGAAGTGAGCCGAACCACGGCGGGAGACATCTCCTAGTGTTCAGTGTTCAGTTCAAATCTGGCAATGAACAACGGATCGCCATCCGGAAAACTCGACACAGTTTAAACCTGCTGAACACTGAAAACTGAACACTGCTTATGCCCGACTTTTCCTACTCCGCGCTCGCCCTCACCGGCCTTACCAGCACCGGCACCATTACCGCCGGGAGCGAACGCGAAGCCGCGTTGATGCTCGACGCCAAGGGGTTGTTCCCCACGCAGATCACGGCGGCCAAGTCCAGCAACGAGCGCGTCCTCTTCGGCAACGTGCGGCCCCGCGTGTTGGTGACCACGTATTCCCAGATGGCCGACCTGCTGCATTCCGGGGTGCCGCTCCTGCGGGCCTTGGAACTCCTCGAAAAGCAGAGCGCGAACAAACGCTTGCAATCGGTACTGCGAGACGTTCGCATGAACGTGGCCGAGGGTACCGGCTTGGCCCAAGCGATGGGCAAGCACCCCAACGTGTTCAGCGAACTCGTGGTAAGCATGGTGCGGGCCGGGCAGGAAGGCGGATTCCTCGAAGATGTGCTCAAACGCACCGCCACGTTCATCGAACACCAAGAAGATCTGAAAGGGAAAGTGATCGGTTCGCTGGCGTATCCGGTGTTTCTCATGTTCGCCGGGATCGTGGTGTTGATCGTGCTCATGGTCGGGTTCGTGCCGAAGTTCGACAAAATCTTCGGCAAGCTCCGCGAGAAGGGCGAACTGCCATTGCTCACCGAATACTTGATGATGGTGAGCAACTTCATGATCGACTGGTGGTGGGCGATCATCGCTGTGGTCGTCGGTTCGATCTTCGCCTACTCGGCGTGGGCTCGCACCCCGGCCGGCCGGCGGAAGATGGATCAGATTCGCCTCGGCTTGCCGATGTTCGGGAAAATCTATCAAAACCTCGCGCTCTCGCGGTTCGCCCGCATCCTCGGTACGATGCTGAGCAACGGCATCCCCATTTTGAAGGCGTTGCAGATCGCCAAGGATTCCACCGGAAACGTGATTCTCACGGAAGCCGTGGCGAAATCGACGGAATACATCACCGCCGGGCAGAAGCTGGCCGAGCCGATGCGGAACAGCAAGTATTTCCCCCCGGATATGGTGGAAATGATCGCCATCGCCGAGGAATCGAACACCTTGGAGAAGGTGCTGCTCGATATCGCCGATAGCATGGAACGCCGGACGTCGCGCAGCTTGGAACTCATGGTGAAGCTGATCGAACCGGTGATGATGCTCGTGATGGCCGTGGTCGTGCTGTTGGTGGTGATGGGCTTGCTGTTGCCGGTGTTCAAGATGGGCCAGACGGTGCAGTGAGCATGTGGCGAGCCGGGTCGCGTTAGCGCCCGGAGAGGATAAACTCCGGGCGCTGACGCGA
>JBBQWA010000410.1:0-3523 GCA_038211045.1 Gemmatales bacterium | reverse complement strand
CAGTTCCGCTCGGGCGACGGCACGACGACGTAGTCGCCGACCTTGATCTCTTCGATGGGCTTCAGGCCGGCGGCGGTCGGGATCAGAGTGCCGGCCTTGAAATCTGTGATGGGAAAATTCCGCATGGTTTACCCCTCTGGCGAAAGAAGTTTGTCGAGCAACTCGTCAATGCTTTCCGCCAACTCACGCAAGTTGTGGGGATCATCTCCGTCTGCTTCTTCGTGATCCCAGAAGTAAATCTTCCCTTCCTGAGAACCAGTTGTCCCGAGACACAGCAGGTTACCCCCGGAATCCTCTGCAATTGGCATGAATCCGTTTGGAACGTAATCTTCGACGTTATGAAGACTTGTTTCCAGGTCATAGTTTCCGCCCTCTCCCAATCCAAAAAAGCGGTTCACTGCGGTAGACTTTCCACGCCACCCAGGGACCACTAGGCGATCCGGTTTTGGCTCGCCGCCGTTGGACCTGAGCAAGAAGTTTTTGTAGGAGTCAGGAAGCAAGAGGCCGTTCTCTTGCTCGAACCGTTTGATCTGCTCTGGCGACACCGGGGACGCCTGCTTGGTTATCGTGACAGAAGCCATGTGTACGTCCCTCGCTGGAAGTGAATTCCACATTGCTGAACCCGTAAACAAGGGCGGCTACGGCTTACCGGCTGATACTCCACCGGCATGGGGGAAGCCACCCTGTGCGACGTTGTGGTTACTCGTCGGTACGAGCAACATGTCAACCCCGTTTTCGTGGTGATGCCATGTAGTCCCTTCAATCGGTGTTTTCGCTCCGGCCTCGGGCATCCCGACTGCTTTGTTGGCCGCGATGAAGTCGTGGTAGTGGTCGCCCTTCTGCTTACCAATGCTGACTGTAGCGAGTGCGTGCGGCCCGAAATCAGGGTGTCCTTGCGGGTTGTACGTCAGGGTTACGCCGTCCTTCCGAATGTACGTCGTGAAACCTGGAGCGGGATCATTCTCAATTACCAGCCCGCCCTTCTTCTCCCACTTGGCACGGTTGGGCATCGAGTTCCGGGCGTCGTACTGGTTGTGCGCCCAGACACTGAAGCCCCACTCGTCGCAGCCGACGAAGTAGGTGTGGAAGTCGGCGATGCGGAAATTGTACACCGTTTCCCACGAGCCGGTATCCACCAATCCCTCCACCTCGGCCCAGCCGTCCTCCAAGGCGATCCGGTCGCCGACCTGCAACCGGTTGCAGGCGACCCAGCCGTCCTCGTAGCGGTGGAACGGGTGCTCCGCCGTCGTCCGGATGGTTCGGCCCAGCACCTTCAACTCGAGGATCAACGCCTCGCGGACAAACACTTCCTCCACCCGCTGAGCAACGACCAACCCTTTGGGGTTCCACTCGTCGCGGCTCAGCAGCAGATCGTTCTCGCGAACGTCCTGGCACATCACGTGGCCCGTCGGCGTCCGCATCGGCACGTCCGCCGCGAAGCACGCCTTGAACCCGGCCAACTGCGCCATCGCCTTCGCCGCCCGGTGCGCCACCGACCCCTCACCCGCCACCCGGCCCACCACCCCGTGCACGCCGAACTTCACCGTCGCGGCCTCCATCCGCACCGAGAACTTTCGGCGGATGCCCCGCGACAATCACCAGTCCCAGCTTTGTCGGGGATGCTTAAATTGCCGTTGGCTACCCTTTTGACGCATCAAATACTATCCATCCAATTCAATGAGCTTGACGACTTCGCGAACCGTCACCGAATTCTCCTATCGGACGCACACTGCTACTGTGACAGACCTCTCTAGCTTCGGCACGCTACTTCTTCTTCCCGCCCAGCTTCTCAGCGGAGAAGTCCGCATCCGTGAAGTTCGCGGGCATTTTGAAGCGATCCAAGCAATAGTACTCGACTTCCTTTTCGTTTTCGTAGGTGATGACGAGCACCGGGAAACCATACGAGGGGGACTTCTCATCGCGATCGAAATAGTAGTGCCGTTTGCCCCCCTTGGGAAGATTCGGATCGTCCCCGGCGATGAGCACCACTTCCAAACCGAGCACCGGCTTGGCGAATTCCGGGCGTTCGACTTCGCCCATCACGCGGATGGTGCCGCCGGGGCGCTTGCCGTTGGTGTCGTCGTCGAGGAACTTTTCCAATATCGAAAAGGTGCGGCCGAACCCGGCATTCGTGATGCGGTTGCGGGTTTTCGTTGAGGCGAGGGCGTCTTCGGGATCCAAGTTGATTTTCGCCCCGACGCCCATGAGGAGGTTGTCCCCCTTGCCCGTGACGATGATCATTTTCCCGTTGTTTTGCCCTTTCACGTACAGCACTTCACGACCTTTGCCGTTGTCCGACGTCACGATCATGTACACGCTATGCGGTTCCTTGCGGTATCGCAGGAGCATTTCTTCACCGGGGATTGGCTTCCCTTTCACCACTTCGCGTTTGATGAGGCGGGCTTCGTAATCCGGAATCTGTTCGTACCGTTTGGCCGAATCTCGAACCATGCCGCGGATATCGAAGTTCGTTACGGGGGCCGGTTTCGGGGCCGGGATCTTACCCATCGGCGGGATTACCCTCGGCTCGGGGGCTTTCTCAATGGGCTTCGCTTTTTCGATGGCGGGCGGGAGTTCATTCGGTTTCTCGGGGGCTTTCTCTTGTTCCCGCTTCTCCTTGAGGCGCTGTTCGCGGCGTTCCCGGATCTTCTGTAACAGCTTTCTCTCTTCCTCCGAGGCATCCGCGTCGTCGGCCGAGATCAAGTTTGCCGGGGCCACGGGCACTTCCAACGATACCGGAGCAACTTGGAAACTCCCCGGCAGCGCCGGCACCTTCCCTTGCGGATTCGATTTCGGCGGCAGCACCGCCATATCGGCGCTCAACGGCTGCGGAGGCGGCAATGGCGAAACGATCGGGCCGCCGGAGATCGGCTGCGCAGTCTTACTGTAATCCCGCAGTTCTCTGGGCAATCCGCTCGATTTCGGGCAACCGGCTTGAGTAACGAGAATGCCGAGGGCAATCGCAATGAAGCCAAATGGGAACCGCATAATGCCTCCGGCGCAGCGTTCGACGCGAGGGAATCCTTTCCCTGATGATAGCGACCATACCGGGAGTGCGTAATCCGAACAATGGCGAGATTTTGAACCGCTTTTGTCGGGTGGGCACCGGGTCTGGCAAATTTTTATGGCGAACCCCCCCCCGGCCGTTCTGGCTCCGCTCGACCGATGACCTCCTCTTCGTGGGGCGGGTGGCTTTTGCGATTTGTCGATATTTCATGATTTTCCGTCGAATTCCTCGACAGTCGATGCGATTGTGCCCGGGGAGGGGTAGGTGGGCGGAACTGAGGGCACAAAAGTCGGCTTGAGCGACACTTCTGCCTTAAAGCATTGCCAATAGCGTGGAAGCGTTCGATCTTTGGATGGGGGTTTGTGCTCTGGGTGCGGGGGCACAAATGGGTTCAAATTCCCATTGGAATGATACTGGGGTTAATCGAAACCGAAGGTTTCGGCGGACGGAGGGACAACCGCCAGAATTTTTGCCGCACCCGGTGGGCGCTCACCTTGCAAATCCGCTGGCCATTCC
>JBBQWA010000409.1:0-3565 GCA_038211045.1 Gemmatales bacterium | reverse complement strand
GCGGATGCCGATACGGCCCGCCGCATCCTCGGCGATTTGCAATCCCCCGCATTCGTGGTTCGCACCGAGCCGGGTTTTGCGGTCGTTCAAGGGGGCGTTTGCGAATTGGGCGCCGCGCAAGGCCCGTCGGGCAGCTACCCCGTCAAGGCGTTCCTACCATCGTTGCCGCCGGAACGCTTGGGCGATGGGCACTTCCTGCGCGTCCACGGCGTGAAGTATCCGTACATGACCGGCGCGATGGCCAACGGCATCGCCTCGGTGGAACTCGTCGAAGCGATGGGCAACGCCGGGATGTTGGGCAGCTTCGGCGCCGCCGGGCTTTCGATCGAACGCGTCTCGGCAGCCATCGACCGTTTGCAATCGTCCTTGAAGAACAAGCCCTTCGCCATCAATCTCATCCACAGCCCGAACGAACCGGCACACGAAGCGGCCCTCGCGGAACTCCTGTTGGCGAAGGGGGTGCGGTGCGTGGAAGCTTCGGCGTACCTCGATCTGACGCCCGCCATCATGCGGTACCGCCTCGCCGGGTTGAGCCGGGGGAAGATCGGAAACCGCGTCATCGCCAAGGTGTCCCGCAGCGAAGTGGCCACGCGGTTCCTTTCCCCCGCCCCCGAGCGGATCGTTCAACAACTGCTCTCGGCGAAGCTCATCACGGCGGAACAGGCCGAACTCGGCGCCGGCGTGCCGATGTGCGACGACCTCACCGCCGAGGCCGATAGCGGCGGCCATACCGATAACCGCCCGGCCATCACGCTTCTGCCTTCCCTACTCGCGCTGCGGGATCGCTTGCAGGCGCAGTTCAAGTTCGACGAACCGGTGCGGGTGGGCTTGGGCGGCGGCATCGGTACCCCGGCGAGTGTGGCCGGGGCATTCGCCCTCGGTGCGGCGTACGTCGTCACCGGATCGATCAACCAAGCGTGCGTGGATTCGGGCAGTTCGGATGTCGTTCGCAAGATGCTCGCGGAAGCGGGCCAAGCCGATGTCATCATGGCCCCAGCCGCCGATATGTTCGAGATGGGCGTGAAGCTCCAAGTGCTGAAACGCGGAACGATGTTCGCCATGCGCGGGCAGAAGCTCTTCGAACTTTACCGGGGTTATTCGAGTTGGGAGGCGATTCCCGCGGCGGAGCGCGTCCAAATTGAGAAGAACCTGTTGAAGGCGAGCTTCGAGGATATTTGGAACGAGACCCGCGATTTCTTCGCCCGCCGCGATCCCACGATGCTGGCGAAGGCCGAAGCGGAACCGAAGCAGAAAATGGCCCTCGTGTTCCGCTGGTACCTCGGCCTGAGTTCGCGTTGGGCGAATGCGGGCGAACCCACCCGGCAACTCGATTACCAAATCTGGTGCGGCCCGGCCATGGGCGCCTTCAACGAATGGGCCAAAGGGAGCCATTTGGAAGCGCCAGCCAATCGCCGGGCGGTGAACGTGGCGTACAATCTCCTGTTCGGGGCGTGCCTGCACCTGCGGCGCGAAAGCCTGCGGCAACAAGGCGTGGAATTGCCGAGCGAGTGGTGGCCATTAGAACCGCTGGCGTAAGGCGATCGGCGGTTGGATTTTTACCCTCTCGCCCGCTGGGGAGAGGGTCGTCCCGTTTCGGGACGGGGAGAGGGGTTTTAATTCGTTTCAAAGCCCCTCTCCCCGCTTCTCGCTTCGCTCGAAACGACCCTCTCCCCAGCGGGAGAGAGGGTAAAGCAAGAACTGCCCCTCGCGTAAGCCCGTGGGTGATGAACAATGCGGGGGGACGATGTTCCCCCGCATTCGGAGTTTTGATTTGAATACGAGTTTCGAGCCTGTTCCCTTGGCCATCGTCGGCATCGGTTGCCTGTTCCCTAAAGCGGGTGGGCCGGGGCACTTCTGGGCGAACGTCAAGCACGGAGTCGATTGCATTACAGACGTGCCCGGCACGCACTGGAACCCCGCCGATTACTTCGACGCCGATCCGAAAAAGCCGGACATGACCTACGGCCGCCGTGGCGGCTTCCTCACGCCCGTCGAGTTCAACCCACTGGAATTCGGCATCGCCCCACGCGACCTCGAAGCGACCGATACTTCGCAACTCCTCGGATTGGTGGCCGCCAAGCAAGCGTTGGTGGATGCGGGGGTGGATTTCACCAAGACGCGCCGCGACAAGACCAGCGTCATCCTCGGTGTCACGGGTACGCTCGAACTCGTCATTCCACTCGGTGCACGGTTGGGCCATCCCAAGTGGAAGGAAGCGCTCAACGACGCCGGGGTGCCGGCGGACGTGGCCAAGGATGTGATCGAACGCATCGGCGAAAGCTATGTGCCGTGGCAGGAGAACAGCTTCCCCGGCCTGCTCGGCAATGTCGTGGCCGGGCGGATCGCCAACCGCCTCGATTTGCACGGAACGAACTGTGTGGTCGATGCCGCGTGCGCCAGTTCGCTCAGTGCCCTTCACCTCGCGGCGATGGAACTGCAAACCGGCAAGGCCGATGTCGTCGTCACCGGCGGAGCCGATACGTTCAACGACATTTTCATGTTCATGTGCTTCTCGAAGACGCCCGCACTCAGCCCCACCGGCGATTCCAAACCCTTCGATGCCCAAGGCGATGGCACCATCCTCGGCGAAGGCCTCGGCATGGTCGTACTGAAGCGCCTCGCCGATGCCGAAGCCGCCGGGGATAAAATCTACGCCGTGCTCAAGGGCATCGGCACCAGCAGCGATGGCAAAGGGAACGCGATCTACGCGCCATCCGCCGAAGGGCAAAAGCGATGTTTGAACGATGCGTATCGAACCGCCGGGATCGATCCGCGAACCGTGGAATTGGTCGAAGCCCACGGCACGGGAACACGCGTGGGCGATGCCGCCGAAGCGAGCGCACTCGTCGAAGTGTTTAGCCGCGACGCGCAGCGGAGCGATGCACCCCGTACTGCCCTCGGTTCCATCAAATCCCAAATCGGCCACACCAAGGCCGCCGCCGGTTCGGCGTCGCTCATCAAGGTCGCACTCTCGCTTTACAATAAGGTGCTGCCGCCGACGTTGAAGGTGAGCAAGCCGGTCGATCCGCTCAACGCGCCCGATTCCCCCTTCTATGTGAACGGGCAGATGCGGCCGTGGTTGCCGCGAGAAGAACATCCGCGGCGGGCCGGCCTCTCCGCGTTCGGCTTCGGCGGTTCCAACTTCCACGCCGTGCTCGAAGAATACAGCCCGAAGAAGGCCGAACCCGATTGGGATGGCCGCGTCGAGATCCTCGCACTCTCGGGCAACAGTGCCGGCGAGGTGGCAGCGAAGCTCGAAGCTTGGGTATCGTGGGACGCCTTTGCACGAGCCGCGGCGAGTTCTCGTCGAACGTTCGACGTCTCTGCGAAGTATCGTCTCGTGATCGTCGCGGAACGGGGCAAGACGGATCTCAAAACCATTGGCAAGTCGAAGCACGCGTACACCGGCACCGGTGCCGCACCTGGTAAACTCGCCGTGCTGTTCCCCGGCCAGGGGTCGCAGGCCGTGGGAATGCTGCGCGAACTCGCTTGCACCTTCCCCGAAGTGCTGGATTCGCTCGCGGAAGCGAATGCCGCGATGGGCGAACCCCGGCTCAGTGATCGC
>JBBQWA010000408.1:0-3591 GCA_038211045.1 Gemmatales bacterium | reverse complement strand
CAATATTCATTTGTACAGTATCGATCCAAGTCGGACATAACGCGACGGAAAGCCAGTAATTGCAGGCTTCCCGTCGCGTTTGTCTTTTTCTGGCACGTTACGGGCGATTGTGTCTGCGCCGCTTTTTGCGCTGCGAAAGCGCCGGAATATGCGTCGCCTCGGAGCGCCTTCTCAAAGTCGGCATCGTTCGTTTGCAGATAGTGCCCGAGGGCGATTCGCGGCGTATTACCGATCCACGCCGTGACTAAGTGAAGGGGTTCGCGGCCAGCCAAATCAGTTTCGGAACTCGACCGCATGTTGTGAAACGGCTTCGGCCACGATGTTAACCCGGCTCGGCGGATGATCTTCAAGAAGGTCGTCCGCATGTTAGCATTCTTCCAATTCTCTCCCGCCGCGGTGGGATAAGTCGCGCCGGTCTTTCCCACCAACGACGTAAACTCACCCGTTTCCGCCAGTTCGTAGGTATCTTCCAGGTATGGTCGCAATGCCGTTAAAAATTGGAACGACACGGTTCACTTTCCCCTCCAAGTGTTCAGTTTTTGGCGAAGTTACAACCATTCGCGCCCCAGGAAGATTCACGTCTTCCCACTTCAAGGAAAGCACTTCTGTGAGTTACTCGGCCCCGACGACGTGATGCAGGACGAAGACCTCGGCGAGATCCTGGCCCTCGCCCGCAAGGTGGGTTGCAAGTCAATGTCGTCACGGTGATGCGTATCGTTTCGCTCGCTGACGCTCGCGGCTCGGTTATGCTGGGTGCGATCGTTTCGCTCGCTGACGCTCGCAGCTCTGTAATTATCGCGGCTCGGTTATGCTGCCCGGCTTTTGTAGAACCGATTCGCAAACAATCCCTCCAACGCGAACAGCACCAGCACGGCGATCAGCAGCCACGGGAATAGTTCCACCGGTTCGTCGAAACCGGTGGCGGGCACGTCGGTGAGTTTCTCGTCGCGGCCCATCACGGCCACGCGGCCGGGGCCGAACAGCGGGTCGAACGCTTCCTCCGGCACCTTCTCCAGCACGCTCTCTTCGGGCGGCGCGCTCAAGCTGAAGCGTTCCTCCCACGGTTGATCCTTGAAGCGTAGGCGGAACTCGCCGGGGTTGAGCGTCAGCGGGCGCGTCACGCGGTATTCGGTTTGTTTCTCGCCCAACGGCGGCGTCGCATCCTTGCCGCTGACCCCCGGCCCACTCAGCAACAACTGCGGCGGTTTGCCCTCGCGCACCGGTAGCGGCAAGGTCACGTCTTGCCCGGTCGGAAAGTTGTACACGGCATCGTCCGGGCTGCCGGCGAGGTAGCGCATCAGCACGTTGGGGAACACCACATACCACGAGGTGTTCACCGTGCGCCAATAATCGTTCCAGCGTTCGATACCGGTATCTTCGGCATCTTGTACATCGATGCGGGTGGTGAGCAACAGCACCTTGCCGCGGCCGAAGGTGCGTTCCAACACGGCGGGGCGGCGTTTGGCAATATCGTCCTCGCCGTCATCGTACGTCACGGCGACGACCGTTTCCGGTGGCTTGTCCTTGATTTCGTAGTGCTTCCAAGCGTGGGCCTTGCCGGTCTCTTTGAACAGATCGATGTCCGGGCGGCGGCGCCATTCGCGGAACGGGGCCAAGAGCGGATGCGCCAGATCGCGGTCGCCGTCGAGCTTCCAACTCACGCCTTTGTTCCGCGGAGCCGGTTCGTCCCGCCAGTCCTTCACCACCCCCAATGTCGCGGGCATCAACTCCCACTCGGCGTATTTATCTACGTTCACTCCTGGGGCGATCAGCAGCTTGCCGCCACCTTCCACATACGCCTTCAGCTTCGCCGCAAGCGGCGTAGGATCGGCAACGCTAATCAGCGTGACCGCTTCGTACCCGGCGAAGTCTTTCACCTCGTCCGGCTTCATCACCACGCACTCGAATTCCTTCTTGCGTTCGTGGGCCAGGCGCCACAACTCGGCCTCGTAGGGGTCGTCCGCGATGGCCAGAATCTTCCGTTTCGCGGCCACGGCGAACGTGAGCGTGCGGGTGTTATCGAAGGCAAGATTGTCGTCCCGTAGTTGGATCACCGCGGTGTGGAAGCCGGGGGCCAGCCCGCTGAACTTGAACGCGACCGCTTGTTGGCTCCCGGCCGTGAGGGTCAACTGGCGGCGTTCGGGTGTAGGCGATTCATCCAAAATCACCGTGATCGAGGCGGCTGGTACATCGGCGCCATCGGCCCGCACGGTCACGCTGAACACGGCATCGGCCGAACCGCTCACCATCTGCGGTTTCATTTCCACGCCGAGGATCGCCACATTCGTCGGCTTCTCGATGCCCACATCCACGAAGAGATGCACCGGCTTGGGATCGGGGATGGTATCGCGCAACTTCACGAGGCTTTCGCTGCGGCGGCCGTCCCACGAACTGGCCATGCGGTCGCCGAAGATCGCCACCATTCGCGGCC
Source organism: Gemmatales bacterium (assembly GCA_038211045.1). Taxonomy (GTDB): domain Bacteria; phylum Planctomycetota; class Planctomycetia; order Gemmatales; family Gemmataceae; genus JALHQU01. Next base: position 1,160 of record JBBQWA010000408.1, on the reverse strand, counting down.
AGGGTTGCTCGCTGCCGGTTTCCGAATCGACGGTTTTGAGAAGCTGGTACGCCGAGGCGAGCGTTTCCGTAAGGGGCGGCGCGAACCCGGCCGGTTCCTTGAAAGTGTCGAGGCGGGCGTGGGCATCGGCGAGGGATTGTTCCCAATTGCCGAAGGCGTCGTTGGGGTCGAGGATGGCCACTTTGGAATTGGCCGGGAGCTTGTCGATCCATTCGTGGGCGAGCCGGCGGGCCTCCGCCAAGCGGGTGGCGCCGTTGGCGATATAGCCCATGCTGGGAGAGGTATCGAGGATCAGCACCGCGGCGATGGGGCGTTCGGTGCCGAGGCCGAGCCGGGCACTTTGCATTCGCGGTTGGTACAGTGTGAGGCAGAAGAGCGCGATCAACAACATCCGCAAGAGCAAAAGCAGGAAGTGGCGCAGCCGCATCTTCCGCGAGTTGGTTCGCTGCTTCACTTGGAGGAAGCGCAGCGCCGGGAAGATGAGCCGCTTCGGCTCCTGCTTCATGATGAGGTGCAGCAGGATCGGCAGGCCCACGAGGGCCACACCCGCCAGCAGGATCGCGTTCATAGGGTTAGGTTACGCCTTGCGGCCCGGTTGGCGACGGGCGACCTGCGAAGTGGGCGGACGAGCGAACTTGCGGCGCTGGAATGATCGCTCCCGACAAATTCGGAATTCTCGGCACATTGAGCTTGCATAGCGTCGTGCGATCCGCCAAGATGCCCGTGTAAGCGTTCCGTTCACCACGAGTATCCCCCGTGCGAAACCTGTTCCGCCGATTCTTGCCCAAACACGTTGCCCCCCTTCCAGCTTAACACCCGGCTGAGCGTCACTTCCTTGGAAGATCGCACCGTGCCCGCGACCTTCACCGTTACCGCCTTGGATCCCATCGCCGAGAACGGCGGCAACCAACAGGCGTTCCTCATCAGCCTCAGCGGTGGCACTGGCGGCGATCATTCGGGCAGTTATTTCATCGATTACGCCACGTCCAGTGCTAGCGCCAGCGAGGCAGCGACTACTACGGTGCCAGTGGCACGGTCAGTCTGACCGCCGACAATCCGACGGTGATCATCAATGTCGCCGCCATCGATAATTCCAACCGCGAAGCGAACAAGACTTTCATCCTGAATTTGTCGAACGCCCACGGCACGGAATGGCAAGA
>JBBQWA010000407.1:0-3599 GCA_038211045.1 Gemmatales bacterium | reverse complement strand
CCCCAGAGCATCCGCAGGTAATTGTGGATGCGGCCGGTGGCCACGAGTTCCGTTTGCGCGGCGTTCCAGAGTTCGTCGTGCGTATCCGCATTCTCGAATTCTTCGAGCGTGTACAGGAACTCGCGGGCATCGCCGGTGTGCTTCTCCAACGTGGCCATCGCCCACGGTGGCAACACCGCTTTCAGCGTGCCTTTGCTGCTGAGCGGGCTGAAATCATGTGTCTCGAAGTTGAAGGAGGGTTGCTCCCCTTCATTCTGCCAACTCTTGTTCTGGCTACTGACCCCTGAACCCTGACCCCTGCGAGCGAAGTTCCATTGCAAACCGACATCCCGCCACGTGATCGCCTCATCGAGGAAGGAATTGATGTTTGCATCCCTGCAATAGTAATCGTCGCGGCCTCGGGCCTGCGGATTGATTTCATCGAGTGTCCATTTCTTGCCGAGGGTTTGTTCGACGACTTCTTGAATTGAGATGTGGCCGTGGCGCAGGTGCGGGCTGAGGCGGCTGGCGGAATTGCGTTTCGGGTCGTCCGGCAGGCTGCGTTCCTCGGCGTAACGGTCGAGCTTAAATTTGAGGAAGTCGGCGAGAACTGCGTGGGCTTCAATGCTTCCGCCCGGCGTTCCGGATACTGCGGGAACCGATTGATCGATGGGCAAGCCTTTCACAAACGCGCCGAGGTCGTCCGGGGGCTGCCAAAGCTCGAAGGGGGCGGCGAGCGATTTCGGCCCACGAACGCGCTCGAAATCGGGTTCCGCTTCGGCCCGGTGTTTCCAGCCTTCCGCGAACAGCTTGCGGATCTTCGGCCGTAAATGCGCCGCCGCCGCCGTGGGGGGGCCGAGGAGTTTCAACGGTACGAGGCTGTTGCCATCCACGGCCCATACAGCGATATTCACCTTCGCCGCGAGTGCTCGAATCTGCGCCGGGACGATGAACTGCGGGTAATCGTCTGTGATGAGCAGGCAGGCTTTTTCACAGAGTTGCCGAAGCAAACCGTGGCCATTGTGCTCCGGCGTTTCGACGAACGGCCAGTAATGGATGCCGAGTTCCTTCGCACGCTTCGCACTCTCGGCCATGCCTTCGAGCATGAATTGGTGCATCCGGGCGCTGGCCCACGGGTAGTTCAGCTTCAATCCCTCGTACACCACGAGCGGCTTCTTCAATTCCCGAGCTTGGGCGATGGCCGCATCGAGCGCGTGGTTGCGATCCCACCGGCGGTACATCTGGCACCAATACAGCACGTACCTGCCCGCCGGGTCGATGGGGCTGTCGTTGGCGAGGCGGATTCTGTCGTCGTTGATGTTCGGCATCCCCCTATACATAGTCTCCACGATGCCACCGATTCTCGAACTCCGCGATGTTCGCAAAAGTTACGGCCGTACGACCGCGCTGCGAGGCGTTTCGTTCGCCGTGGAAAACGGGGAACTCTTCGGCCTGCTCGGCCCCAACGGCGCCGGGAAGACCACGCTGCTTTCGATCCTCGCCGGGCTGCTCCCCGCCGGTGGGGGCGACGTGTTATTGTTCGGCCAGCCGTTGGGTTTTTCTTCGCGCCACCGGATCGGAATTGCCACGCAGGATTTGGCGATTTATCCGGAACTCACCGCCCGCGAGAACTTGCTATTCTTCGGCAAACTCTACGGCTTGGCCGGAGCGGATTTGAACGCCCGTGCGAAGGAAATGCTCGCGGCGGTGGAACTCACGGATCGTGCAGAGCATCGGGCGGGCACCTTCTCCGGCGGGATGAAACGCCGGCTGAACTTGGCGGTATCGCTGGTGCATCGCCCGCAGTTGTTGCTGTTGGACGAACCGACGACGGGGGTTGATCCGCAGAGCCGCAACCACATCTTCGAACAAGTAAAGGCCCAGAATGCCGCGGGGCTGACGGTGATCTACACCAGCCATTACATGGAGGAAGTGCAGGCCCTCTGCCCGCGGATCGCCATCGTGGACCACGGCACGGTGAAGGCCTGCGACTCGCGGACCAACCTGCTGCGCCGGTTGGATGCCCATGCGACGCTGACATTGAAAGTGGTGCCGGCGGGTTTGGCGGAACGCTTGCAATCGCTGCCGGGGGTGAAGAGCGTGAGCATCGCGGGGAACGCCGTCACAATCGCGGCGGCGGAACTGCCGCCGATCCTGGCGAAAATGGTTGCCATGTGCGGTGATGTGGAAACGATGGAGATAGAACAGCCGAGCTTGGAGCGGGTATTCCTCTCGCTGACGGGGAGTGCACTCCGGGATTGAATGCATTGATTCGAGCCGGAAGCGTTAGCGACGATCGCAGCCAAGATCGTCGCTAACGCTTCCGGCTCTGAAAGAAACTAACCCTTCCTCGCTGCGAAGAACGCGGCGATCCTCGCCTTCGATTCCTCGGAACCGGCCAATCGCAGGAATGCTTCGGTTTCCAACTTCAACGCCTCCGCCAACGGCAACTCGGCACCGCGGTTCAACAACATCATCGCTTCGCGGATGGCATCCGGGGAACTTGGCACGGGAGCCGAGAAGCGTTCGCTTTCGTGGATCGCCACGGGGCCGCGTTTCATCGCCCGCAACTCCTGCCAGCCTTCGAGCAGTACATGCCTCGCGGCGAAGTCGATCAGTTCGCCCGATTGAACGACCGCGGAGGCCAAGCCCTTTTCGCAGGCTTCCTCGGCCTTCAACGATCGCCCGCTTGCTAGCATGTCGCAGGCAAGTTCCATCCCGGCGATCCGCGGCAGCCGCTGCGTGCCACCCCAACCGGGGATTAGGCCCAGCTTGGTTTCCGATAAGCCGAGTTCGACACGCAGATTCGTGCCCAACAAGCGCGTGTCGCAGGCCAGCGCAACTTCCAACCCGCCACCCACTGCGGTGCCGTCGATGGCCGCACACGTGGGGAATGGCAGCGTTTCCAGGAGTTCAAGCGTCTCCAAGCCGAATCCGATCAACTCGGCCACGGCGGGATCGTTCGGTGCGGAGACGTTGGCGAAGAATTTCAGGTCGGCCCCGGCAATGAAGATGCCGGGCTTGGCACTGGCGAACACGAGCCCGCGAACCTCGGATTGCCCGGCGAGTTGCAAAAGAGCGGCACGGAGTTCCTCCCAAAGTTCTCGGGTGAGGATGTTTACGCGGCTACTCGGTTGATCGAGGGTGAGAACGCCAACGCCGTCGTTGCGTGTGGTTTGATGGATTGCGGACATGCCGGGAATTTTAACCGATCAGCCGGCGATCAGCCGGGATATTCCACGCGGCCGATGAAAAGGATCGCCCCGCTCGGCCGATGGCGGATCGCGTAAAGGAATGGATGATCGGCGTGAAAGTTGGGAATAGGCGGTTCCACCGGAGTGGCGGATTTGAAGAGTGTCATTGTCACAGCGGTGGCCGCAGCGGCTTCGGTGCCTTCCTCGGCGACGTCGGTTTCGTTTTTGGGAGCGGTGTAACCCGGCAGAGTGTACGGCCCCATCAGCCCGCATCCCCACGGTGCGGCGCCCGCCCCGAGGGCGGCACAGGTTTTCAGAAAGCGTCGGCGTTCGGGCAAATGCATTCTGCGGCTCCAACATGGGTTTGCCGATCAATTTTGGCAAGTCACCGAATCGACCCAACCGCATCGTCATTCCCGCGTAGGC
>JBBQWA010000406.1:0-3601 GCA_038211045.1 Gemmatales bacterium | reverse complement strand
ATCGCACACGATTTCCTGTATGTCACAGTTCCAACTTACACCGTTATCAATCGCATACCGCTTGATGAACTCCAGCTTTACGAGGACTCGGCATTCGCCGACAGGCTATGGCTAAAGAAAACCGGCCGAGATATTCGACCGTACACGTTCAATGGCCCGGGTGGTCAGTTTCGAGACCTATATCCATTTCTACATACCCCACCGCTGTATGAGATCGAGGAAAACGCGGTTCCCCCGGCCCATTTTCTGGACAACCACGATTTTTGCCCCTTGGATGACCCGAAATGGGTGCGTGCCTTCTGCCTTCACAAAGGTACCATGATCGGAATCGATCTGCACTGGCAGCGGAACGATAAAAAATTCCCGCCAAAGGGTGAAAAGAACCTTGGCGACGGCCGCAGGAACATTCGTGCGGTGAAGTCGAAATTCGAGGGAGACTTCACCGCGTATCATGTATGGAAAGCGTACTACTTCCTCACTGACACGGGCAGGCTATACATGCTCCCGGACGATCCCGATGCAGAGACGATGACGGAAGTCTGGGCCGACCCCAAGCGACGGTTGCTCGGGTGCATCCAAGATGTGGATGGAAAGACGGTGTACGCCATCGTTCGTGGCGAAGGGGGCAAGCGGCAATGGTTTGAGCTTTCGCCCAAGCCCGAATTGCATGACTACGAACGCACCGCCGAGAGCCTGAAGACCCACCCCCGCCGGGAAGAAATTCCGGACGCCTGGAATGCGATCCGAGAATATCGCAAGAAGGCTATGCAGTCCGAGAAATAGGATTCCCTCGTTACCACGCTCTGCGTGGTTACGATCTTCGGACGCTCCGCGTCCTTTCCGTTCCTCATGCTATTCCTTCTCTCCGATAACTTTGGCCGCAGAGCGGCCGTAGAACGTTCCCACGCGGAGCATGGGAACGAGGATACCGAAAAGGCGGCCTCTAGCTCCGCATATGACAGAATTCCCGACATCTTCCTGCGATTGTAACAAGAGGGGTAGGTGGGCGCATCTGAGGGCACAAATCTCGGCTTGAGCGATTTGATGCCATATCCCACTGCCCAATCGAGAGAAGCGTCGAATAGGCCGTATAGGAATTGTGCCCGCAGTGAAGGCACAATGGGAGCACAATGAGAGCACAAAGAGCAGCAAAGTGGCAAACCCAAGGTCGCATGGGTGCAGCCATTCGACATTTCCGTTGCATTCGCCAGCCTACTGCGGAAGAATACCCGCATGAAAACTCTCCTCGCCCTCGCCGTCTTGGCACCCTTCGTTGCGGCCCAATCGCCCGCGAAGCTTCCGAACATCGTCTTCATTCTCACGGATGACCAAGGGTATGGCGATCTCTCCTGCCACGGCAATCCGCTATTGAAGACGCCGAACATCGACGCGCTGTACGCCAAGAGCGTCCGCTTCACCAGCTTTCAGGCCAGCCCCACTTGCGCTCCCACGCGCTCGGCCCTCATGACCGGGCGGCACGAATTCAAAAACGGCGTCACGCACACCATCAACGAACGCGAACGGCTCACCCCCGAAGCGTTCACGCTCGCCCAACTGTTGAAGTCCGCCGGCTACGCCACCGGCATGTTCGGCAAGTGGCACCTCGGCGACGAACCCGCTTACCAACCCGGCAAACGCGGCTTCGATGAAGTGTTCATCCACGGCGCCGGCGGCATCGGTCAAAGCTACCCCGGAAGCTGCGGCGACGCCCCCGGCAACAAGTACTTCAACCCCGCCATCCTCCGCAACGGCACCTTCGAGAAGACCACCGGCTACTGCACCGACGTCTTCTTCCAACGCGCCACGGCGTGGATCGATAGCCGCCGCGAGAAGCCCGAACCGTTCCTCTGTTGGCTCGCCACGAACGCCCCGCACGCGCCGTACATCTGCCCGCCGGATGCCGATAAACCCTTCGCCGATAAGATCCCCGCCGCCCAAGAGAAGGGGAAGAAAGTGGGGGAAGCCGCGAAGTTCTTCGGCATGATTACCAACATCGACGAGAACGTCGGCAAGTTGATGGCCTTCTTGAAGGAAAAGAAGCTGGATGAGAATACCATCGTCGTCTTTATGACCGATAACGGCGGCACCGCCGGTACCGGCGTGTACAACGCCGGGATGCGCACCGGCAAAGGCACCCCCTACGAAGGGGGCACCCGGGTGCCCTTCTTCTTCTCGTGGCCCGCGAAGTACCCCACCGGCGTAGACGTTTCCTCACTCGCCGGTCAGATCGATGTGTTCCCGACCTTTGCGGAACTCACCGGGGCGAAGATTCCGGATAATGTGAAACCCGATGGGCGCAGCCTCGTGCCGCTGTTGAAGAACAAGGATGCCGCGTGGGAAGATCGCACGCTGTTCACCCACGTCGGCCGGTGGGAAAAAGGCAAAGCCGCAGAATCGAAATTGAGCGCGTGCGCCGTGCGCACCCCGCAGTACCGCATGGTTCACCCGAACCGCAAAGGCGAAGCGTGGGAACTGTACGAGATCGTGAAAGACCCCGGCGAGAAGAAGAACGTGGCCGCGGAACACCCAGAAGTGGTGAAGGAACTGAGCCGGCGCTACGACGTTTGGTGGAAGGAAGTGCTGCCGCTGATGGTGAACGAGAACGCGGTCGGCCCTGCGAAAAACACCTTCCACGAGTTGTACTACAAACAATTCGGCGGCGGCCCGAAGTGACGGGGGCCTGATTCCAACTCCTCGCAAACGGAACGCACCCGTTTACGTTGTCTCGTTGTTCCGAGAGATTGGAAATATCAGCCGCGAGGTGTGCGATGTTCGCCAAACTATACCGACCGTTTGCGTGGTGGACAGTCGGCTTGATCACGGCCTCCGCAGTCCTCGCGGTGAGTTCGAATCGAACCGATCTTCCACAGACGGTTCAACTCGCGGCCAATCATCCGGATAAACCTCGGCCATCGGTGACTCCAGTCCATGCGGATGCGGAAAAGACGCACAATCCCCGGGTCGCTCCCGGCAAGGTTCACTGGCACGCTTCCTTCGATGATGCCAAACGCGCGGCCGAGCGCTCGGGCAAGCCGATATTTCTCTTCCAAATGTTGGGATCTCTCGACCGCCAATATTGCTGCTCCAATTCCCGCATCGCCCGCGACGTGTTGTTTTCATCCGCCGAAATCGCCGAGTACATCGACGCTTCTTTCGAACCGGTTTGGGAGAGCGTTCGCCCCGTCCCGCTCGTGACCATCGATTTCGGCAACGACCATGTTTTGCGGCGATCGCTCCACGGCAACATCGCCACTTATCTGTGCAGCCCCGGCGGAGTCGTGTTCGACATTCTTCCCGGCATCTATTCGCCGAGCATCTACCGCAGTCAACTTGAAGCGTTCAAAGCACTCGCGGAATCGGCCAAATCGCAACCCGCAGGTTCCCTTGCGAAATTCCTGAGCGAGTATCACACTCAAAAAGCGGCACTACCGAGCGCGGCCGCTCCGACGCCCCAAATGCAGGCCATCGCACAAACGGGGGGCGCTGGAAAATTCGGCGGCGGCGGAATCCCCCAAGGGATCGGAGGCGGAAACTTTAGCGGATTCGGTGGATTCAAAGGTGGAATTATTTCACCCCCAACGGCAGCAGTGCCCAAATTCGG
>JBBQWA010000405.1:0-3611 GCA_038211045.1 Gemmatales bacterium | reverse complement strand
CTTCGAGCGGAGCGCTCCGCTCTAAGCCTCGCGTCGCGGCGAAACAAACCTCATACCGGTCGGATCGGCCCGATTACCAACGGCGGGCTCAATGCCGAACCCCAACCCCAATCGGCTTCCGCCCAAATGCACACGTACGCTTCGCCGCTGCGCGGCAGCACCACCAATCGGCCACCGCCATCGCGGAGGTGATCTTCCGGGCGGCACTTCGAGAGCGCCATCAGTGGCGCGTCCGGCGGCTTCGCGACCGGAGAAGCCACCACCGCCAAGAGGAACCGCGTGACCAGCGGAGTGCCGCTCCACTCCCAGAAAACCTTCGCCGAGGGAATCGAACCCGGTTGCAACTGGAACGGCGGCACCCCGGCTTCGAGGCCCGCCAACGGCCCCATCGAAACTTCCACCATCCGTGCGAGCGTTCGTTTCATCGTGTCGTCGAGGAAGCGTTCGCGTTCCCGCAGGAATTGAAAATCGTCCGCGTCGATCTTCGACATTCCGCTCTTCGCCGCCTTGGCACCTTCGCGCAACTTCACAAGTCGTGCGGCCACCGCCGCCATCTCGCGGATCGCTTCCCGCTTCTTTTCAATCGGCGCGTAACCCACCAGATCGGGATCGTCCGCGAGTTCGAGAACCGTGCCCAACCCTTTGCGATCGAGGCCGATCAGCAACTTCTTGGCCTTGGAATGGCGGCGTTCCGCCAATGCGATGCGTTCCTTCCACGCGGCGAATTCCGCACACTCTGCGAGCGCCTCGCGATGTTCCTTCCACACCTTCAACAGCCTGCGATCTTGATCGTCCACGGCGAGTACCTTGCGAACGATCAAATCGAATTGGTGCACCGCATCGCGGCGAAGGATCGCCAATTTGCAGCGTTCCACCAACGCCGGCGGAAGCTCGACCGCCGGAGCCACCTCGCGGAACTTCTCCCACGCCTCGGCGAGCGGAACATCGAGCAGCGGTTTGACCGACATCGCGGATTGCAGAATCGCGTACCGCTTCGCACTCTCCTTAGCGTTCTCGATGGCCGCGACGAAACGGTGTTGATATCCGACCGGTAGCTTCGCCCCGGCGAGCGCGAGTTCTTGCAGCACGCCCGGCCCGGTATTCGCCCGCTTCGTCGCCCCTTCGATAGTGGAAACAATGTCTAAACGATCAGATGCCGCCTTTACCCGCCCCCGGTAGGGAACCGCCTCCATGCAACCTTCCAGCAACCGTTCCTGCCCGACCCAGTTGCCGATCAGCGCGCGGTCGATCGCTTCGGAAGCCGCGAACGGCACCGATTTCAGCCGTTCCAGCACGATGGCCCGTTGCTCGGCGAGTTCGCACCGTTCCCGTTCCTCGGCGGGGAGTTGGCTCGCCCGCTTGGCATCCTTGAGTTTCAAGCTCCGCCATGCGCTGGCGAGAACGGAATCGGAAATCGGCGCGGCCGCGAGCGCGGCTCGCACCTCGGCGAGGTGTTGAATGCTTTCCTGCAACTGCCGAACGCGATCTTGCAAGCGGTGCGTGTACCCGGCGGGCAACGCCGTGGCAGCCTTCAGAACGTCCGGTGCCGGCAATTCGAGTTTCAGAAGTTCGTCTAACTCTTTTAGAACATCGAGGCGTTGTTTCACCGCCGCTTGGCGGGCGTGGAACGGATCGGCTTCCGGGCACTCCTTCAACAACACGGTGGAAGCCAACCAAACGTTGAGGAAACCTTGATCGGACGATTCCGATGACGCACCGGAGAAGCCGCGGAGTTTGGTGAGCGCCTCGTTCCGCTTGGTCGCCTGTTCGCCACGCAGTCGCAAGTTGGTTGGAATGAGGTTCATCGCCCCGGATGCGACCGCATGCTTCCATGCGTCGGCGATGCTTTTTTCCGTGGCCATCGGCGAGTTCACCGCCGCGAGGTACGGCCCCACTGCCTGCTGTCGATTCTTCCACATCTCGACGGTACGGCAGTAGTTCTCGGCTTCTTTCACTCCGATCAACTGCGTGGAATGTTTGGCCCACAGGGCCGCGAGTGCGGAACCGTCGCCGGGGTTCTCGATGGCGGCCTTCAGTTCGTCGAGGGCTTTCACTTTGTCTCGGGCCGCGGCCGCCTGCTTGCCGAGGCCGCGCTGGTTCGGCCAGTTTTCAAAGATGCTGGGCGAATACGCGTTGGCCACGGCCCGCACGTCACCGGCTATCAGCGCATCGCGCACCCGGTTGCGGGCAATCACGCGCTGCCACGCTTCTTGTACCACGCCGAGAACCTGCGGCGATTCAGCGGTGAGCGCGCGGCCCGAGTTCTTGAGCCGATCGGCTTCCTCGAAGATCGCCTCCCAATCTTTCAAACCGGCGTCGCACAGTTCGCGGAGGCGATGGAACGGATCCATGCTGAACGGTGGCACCCGCTCGGCGGGAAGTTCCAGAGCCGCGCGAATCTCGGCGGCCCACTTCGCTACCTCCGCGTCCTTGCACTTCAGCAACTCGGGCCAGAGTTTCGATTCTTTCGGCTCCTTCAAATCGGCTTCGGAGAAAAGAACGTTCTCGTTATCGGCTTGGAACACGAAGCGCTCGTAGAGCATCGGCTCCGTGGCGCTCGCCCGCAGTGCGAGCAAGATGATCCAGGCGCTGAAATGATCCAATCCGCGGTGGAGCTTCATTTCGCCACGGCGCGGGTGCTGATACGCCGGCTTGCCGAATTCGAGCGGATCGGCACCATCCAATGCCGGCACCCACATGCCATCGTAATCGACGAGCATCGGCTTGCCGTTGGCGATCATCACGTTGTCGTGCTGCAGGTCGCCGTGGGCAATGTCGGCACTTTGCAGCGTTATCACCAGCTTCACCCAGTGGTCGGCCATGGAGCGCATCGCGGCGGTGTCCTTCGCCTTCATGCGCTGCCGTGCCCATTCGCCGAGCGATTCCCCCTTCACCCAATCCATGGTTTGGAACGGGTACGACTTTCCACCGATATTGATTCCATCCCGAGAATAGTGGAAGCCGACGAGCGAATCGGGGCGTTTGGCCCCGAGTGCCGCGAGGTGTTTGCTCACGGCTTCGTAACGGCGTTGGCGATCCTCGCTGGGGAAGTTGAACAGCTTGAGCGCGACGGCTTCGCCATTCGATTTGATGAGCTTGTACACGCTGGCGAACGCCCCGGAGCGGGCCTTGGGCACGCCCATTTTGTTGCGTTCGACCTTGCAGGCGCGCAGCACCGGATCGCGGAACGCGAGATCGGCGTTCTGGAGGGCGTCGCGGTAATCAGCCTGGGCGGGCCAGCCAGCCATGGAAAGAGTTCCGGGCGGAGTTTCGAGCTATCGTAGCGTTTCCGCCGATAACTTCCCCCGGAGTGTTGCCGCCACGAATCGACCGGGCTGGCAAAAGATTCTGGCACCCCCACCCGCCCGAACTTCGTTCGAGAGGGCCATTAACTGCATTGGATCCCGAGCTTCATCGTGGTCGGAAGTGGCTGAACCAGTTAGATTCGTAATTCCAATGGAATGCTTCCGGTCGCTGACGCTCCCGGCACGCGAGGGTATTTGCAAATGAACTACCTCTCCGTACGCGACAAGCTCGAATTATCCTCAACCACACTGGCGAGGCGGGGGGGGCACCGGACGCGGGGTGTGAGGCAAGCAACATTAAACTAA
>JBBQWA010000404.1:0-3655 GCA_038211045.1 Gemmatales bacterium | reverse complement strand
TTGACGAAGACATCTTCGAGCGTGAGTTTATGTTCCAACAGGTGCCTGATTTTCAAACCCTTGTGCCAGAGCAGTTCGATCACCGGGTCGATGCCTTGGCCTTCCGCGAGTTCGATCTCGGCTTTCCCGCCGATCAGTTCGATCTTGTAACCGCGCTCTTTCACTTCGTTGGCGGGAAATTCTTCGCCGGGGGCCAATCCGATCACGAATCGGTTCGTTTGCTTCGTGAGTTCGGCCACCGTTCCTTGCCGAACCAGCTCGCCTTTATGCATGATCGCTACGCGATCTGAAATCATCTCCACTTCGCCCAACAAGTGAGAGTTGACGAAGATGGTACGACCTTCGCCTTTTAAGGATTGCAGCAAATCGCGGATTTCCTTACGGCCCACGGGATCGACGCCGTCGGTCGGTTCGTCGAGGAAGATCACCTCGGGATCGTGGAAGAACGCTTGCGCGATACCGAGCCGTTGTTTCATCCCTTTCGAGAATGTTTTGACTTTGCTATCCGCCCGCTTACTCAAGCCGACGATGCTCAAGGCTTCGTTCATGCGTTTCGTCCGCTCGTCGCGACTGAGGCCGTAGAGTTGGCCATAGAAGTGCAGGAGGCTCTTCGCCGTGTGATACCCCGCGAACGCGTGATCTTCGGGCAAGTACCCCACGCGCCGCCGCGTGGCGACGGTTCCCGCCGGTTCGCCCAATAGGTATGCTTCGCCATCGGTTTTCCGCACGATACCGAGGAGGATTTTCACCATCGTGGATTTGCCGGCGCCGTTCTGGCCGAGCAGGCCGTAGATTTGGCCCGGTTCCACTTTCATCGTTACGCCTTTGAGCGCTTCGATGCCGCCGTAGCTTTTGCGGAGATCTTCGGTTTGAATGACCGACATATTCTCCCCTTCGGTTGGTGTATCGTCGGTTGCGATGTCTGAGAAACATTACGGCGAAGCGGCTTCCGGAACAACCGCCCATCCGCGTTTCTATAATAACCGCAGTTGGAAAGAACCACCCACGCGGAGCCGAGTATGCGACGAACGATGCTCAAATCGAAAATTCACCGCGCGACCGTAACCGACACCCAAGTCGATTACGAAGGTAGCCTGACGATCGACCTCGATCTGATGAACGCCGCAGATATCTACCCGCACGAACAGATCCACGTTTGGGACGTGACGAGCGGCGCCCGTTTGGTGACCTACGCATTGCCCGGCGAACGCGGCAGCGGCGTCATCCGCGTAAACGGGGCCGGGGCGCACCTCATCGGCAAGGGGAACGTCATCATCATTGCCACGTTCACCGATATGAGTTCAAAACGGGCGAACAAGTACGCGCCGACCCTGTTGTTCGTGACGCCCAAAAACCGCATCCGCGAGACTATCGAAGATGAAGCACCGACGCTAACTGGCGAAACCCTCGGGCAAGAGTAGAGCCGCGGGGTGCTGCAACTGATGGATCAACAGATTGGCGAACGTGGCGCACACGGCCCCGTCGATGATCCGGTGATCGAACGAGAACGAGAAGTATGCCATCTCGGCGGGGATCACGGCACCGCTTTTGTCGAACACGGGCCGGGTGAGAATTTTGCCGATGCCCACGATGCCGACTTCCGGGGCGTTGATGATCGGCGTGGAGATCAGCCCGCCGATGTTCCCGACGGAGGTGATCGTGAACGATCCGCCTTTCAAGTCCTCCAACTTCGATTTTCCGGCGCGGGCATCGCCGCCGAGCCGGTCGATTTCCGTGGCGATTGCAGCGATGTCTTTTTTGTCCGCATCTTTCAACACCGGCACGATCAACCCAGTGGGCGTCGCTACCGCGATGCCGATGTTGTAACGATCGTGGATGGTGATTTCCTGCGTCGATTCATCGAACGTCGAATTCACGATCGGAACTTCTTTCAACGCCCGCACCACCGCTTTGACGAAAAACGGCAAGTAGGTGAGCTTCACCCCGGCCTTGGCGAACTTGTCTTTCAATTGGCTGCGGATGCGGACGAGATCGCCGAGATCGCATTCATCGATGTACGAATAATGCGGGATGTTCCTCTTGCTGGCCGTCATGTGCTCGGCGATTTTTCGCCGCAGGCCCGTGAGCTTCATCCGGGTGCCGGGCTTGCCGACGTCGTACAGGATCTTGGCGGTCGGAATCGGTGGCGGCGCTTCCCGGGGAGCGTTGGATTTCAAGTGGTCGGCGATATCTTCGTGGAGAATCCGGCCCGCCGGGCCGCTCCCTTTCACCTTGGCGAGATCCAACCCGAGTTTGCGGGCGAGATGGCGAACCGACGGGGCCGCGGCGCAGTGGTTCGCACTCCCATTCGATTGCGAAACCGGCGGTGCCAACGAGGTAGCTTTCGCACTGCCCATTAATAGGCCGGACATTTCCCCGTGCATCACCGGCATGCGCGATGGTGAAGCCGGAACCATTTCCGCTTCGGCCTCGTCCGAGTAGGTGAGTATTGTCTGGCCGACTTGGATCTTGCTGCCGGGTTCGGCCAACAGTTCGCCGACGGTTCCGGAAAAGTCCGCGCTCACTTCCATCGTGGCTTTGTCGGACATCACTTCCATGAGCGATTGCCCGCGTTGCACCGGATCGTTCGGTTGAATCATCCAACGCACGAGTTCCACTTCGATCAACCCCTCGCCTACGGTGGGCAAAGCAAAATCCATCGGGAATGCTCCGGAATCTTGGGAACGAGCGGTGCCCGTTATTGTATTCGCAAGGATCGCGGTATACTTTCCCCATGGGCAAAATCCTCATCATCGACGACGAAGAAGCCATCGCGTGGGCATTGCGGAAAGCCTGCGAACGCGAGGGGCACACCCCGCTCGTTGCCGCGAGTGCGGAGGCGGGGTTGAAACTCGCAGCGGAACAACCGGATGCCGCATTCTTGGATGTGCGTTTGCCCGGAATGGACGGCTTGACCGCTCTCGCCAAACTGAAGGCGATCAGCCCGCGAACCGCCGTGATTATCATCACCGCCCACGGCAACCTGAGCACGGCGGTGAAAGCCGTGGAGGGGGGAGCCTTCGATTACCTCGCCAAGCCGTTCGATCTCTCGCAGGCTTTGGCCACACTCAAACGGGCACTCGAACGGAACACAGTAACAATACCGGTCGCTCCGAACATATCCTTGGATACGGAAGATGAACTCGTTGGGCGTAGCGCCCCGATGCAAGCGATCTTCAAACGGATCGCGCTCGCTGCACCCACCGATGCCTGCGTGATGATCACCGGCGAAAGCGGTACGGGGAAGGAACTCGTGGCGCGAGCTCTTCATACCAACAGCCCCCGGCGGCACAAGCCTTTCCTGCCAGTTCACATCGCATCTTTGAATGTGAACCTCGTGGAGAGCGAACTGTTCGGGCACGTGAAAGGGGCCTTCACCGGGGCCGATCGCGCCCGCCCCGGATTGCTCACCCTCGCCGATGGCGGTACCGTGTTCCTTGATGAACTCGGCGATATTCCGTTGCCAGTGCAGGCGAAGCTCTTGCGCGTGTTGGAACGACAAGAAGTCCAACCCGTCGGCGGTTCGGAGTTGCAACGGGTGAACGTGCGGATCATCTCCGCCACAAACTCCAATCTCGATGACGAAGTGATGGCCGGGCGGTTCCGTCACGATCTCTTCTTCCGTTTGAACGTGTATCCGATCCATTTGCCGACG
>JBBQWA010000403.1:0-3660 GCA_038211045.1 Gemmatales bacterium | reverse complement strand
GGAAGTCATGGTGCCGGCGTCGAGGAGTTCGCTGAGAACCACCTTTTGAATGCTGAGAACTCGCTCGTACAGCGGGAACTCCACGGCTCGCATCGCCCGTTCGTTGCCCCAGTGAACCCAACGGTCGGCGCCGAGCTTGCGTAGCAGTTCGGGCGGGAAGTCGAATGGCTTGTCCGTCAGAATGTTATCCTGAAGGAACTTCAAACTCTCGCGTTGTTGTGCCGGGCTGGTGGGCACGAACGGATCGCGTGCATTGGAATCCCCTTTGTGGTCGCGGTGGACGGCTGCCCCGCCGATGTGCTTGGCGGCGAGGGCGCTGGCGTTACCGTACTGGTTCATCAACACGCCGAAGGCGGCGCGGGCGCGTTGATAGCCTTCGCCTTTATCGACGGTTTGCTCGGCGAGCTTGGGAATCAGATCTTGGGCGATCTTCACGCGGTTGCGAGCGAATTTGAGCGTGTCGGCACCCAAATCCCATTGGTTCGTGTGCGGATCGTTGGAACCGTACAAGTCTTCGTCCGTGCCGTAGATCAAACCGGCCTCGGCACAGCGCGAAGCGATTTTCGCCAGTTGTTCCTCGCTGCCGTTGGGCGTGTACGCGTACTCGATGGCCCAGTAATCGTAGGCCCCGAGGGTGGGGGTGAAGTAGTGCCCTTGCTTGGTGCCCTTGGGGGCGATGTTGGCCGGGGTGTAATCCATCACGCTGCCGACGAGGCCGCGTTTGCTGGTAATCGCGGTATCGTGCAATTGTTCATTCGGGAGCATGGTGCTGGCTTTGAAGTTGTGCCTGAGGCCGAGCGTGTGCCCGACTTCGTGCATGACCGTTTCCTTTACCGCTTGTTGAAGGAGTTCGTCGGGAAGCTTGTCACCCTCTTTCGCACCAACTTCCCCCGCGATGTTCATTAATGCCAAGCCGAGTTCGCTCATCTTGTGGTGGGCGCATTGGCAATAGCCGTGGCGAACGGCTTCGAGGCGATCCCGCAGCGGTTCCTTCGGCGCGGCGCGATCGTTCCAATTCATGGTTGCCCGGAGTTCATCCAGCGGGTGCATCGGCAGATCCCAACCGCGGCGGCTCGCTTGGATGTTGCTAACAGGTTCCACGAGTTGGCCTTTCTCGTCGCGGTGCAAACGGGCTTCCCCCTTGTAGCTGCGAACCATGCTGGCATCGAAGAGGATATCCGCATCGAGGAGTTCGCCCGTGTAAGGGTTCGCCCGGCTCGGCCCGATAGCGTAGGGCGTTTCCGAGGTGATCCAGCGGAACGTGGCGTAGCTGATATCTTCGGGGTCGAAGTCTTCGCCTTCTTGCTGCCGCACTTCGATGGTATCGCGGAAGCCGATCTTCTCGAAGGCCTTGTTCCATTCGAGGATGCCTTCCCGCACGGCGGCCCGATATTCGTCCGGTACGCTGTTCTCGATCCAGAACACGATCTTCTTCCTCGGCGGCACCAACTTCGCCCCTTCTTTCCACACCGAGCCGTCGGCCCGCTCCAAACGCCAACGGTTGACGTAACGTACGAAGGCGGTATCGGTCGATTCCTTGGAGAAATCCTTCATCACGGTGGTGAAGTGGCCGACGCGGTCGTCGGCTTGCCGGGGCGCGTAGCCGATTTCCGGGAGTTCGACGATGCCGTAATGGACGATCACCGAGGCTCCTCGGGCATCGGGAATCGCATCGTCCGAACCGTGGTGGTCGCCGCTGCGTGCGCGGGAGAAGGTCGCGGCGACTTGGAGTTCGACGTTCTTTTTGAAGCCCTTCACCTTGTTCCAGGTCGTGCGTTGCGGGTCGAGGTTGCCGATGCCCAGGTCGCCGAAGT
The DNA here is from genome assembly GCA_038211045.1 of Gemmatales bacterium. GTDB lineage: Bacteria > Planctomycetota > Planctomycetia > Gemmatales > Gemmataceae > JALHQU01. Next base: position 1,846 of record JBBQWA010000403.1, on the reverse strand, counting down.
CCGAGAAGAAAATCGAGTTGAAGTCGATGACGATCGACGCTTTGGCGGGGTTCACCGTTTTGATCGGCAACGCCATGAGGATGGAATCGGAATAGGTGGTATCGAGGGCTTTCGCGGCGGGCGTGCCCGCTTTGGCGGTGTACTTGGTGTTACGACGGATGACGAAGATTTTATCGCCGGAACGTTTGAACGCGATCACCCATTGTTCGCCGAAGTTCAGCGTGGTTCCGCCGACGCCCGCCCCCTTGGCGATCGCCATCGGCACCAAATACGGCCGATCGAGTTGGCCGATGCCGATCTCGGCGTACAAGTGATCGTCTTTTTGATGGAGGGTGAACAGGCCTTCGGTGACTTTCGCCCCCTTGAGGAACGTGGCGTATTCCGGGAACTTCGGCGGCTCGGCCGCTGGTGGGGTTTGCGTTTGCCCGCCGTTGGCGAGCATCAGCACGGCGAATAGGGCGAACAGCGGCAACGAACGCAAAGACATTGTGAAACCCTCGAATGTTCAGCCGCGGCGCCCGGAGGAGCGAATGGGGCCAAACAATTAGGGTATCTGGCAAGCTGCGGCGATTGCAAGGCTTTTGACGGAATTGTGGGAGATTTCGGCGGCGCAAACTTTCCGGACGTGCGGGATATGCTGAAAGACGCTCACCGAACGCCGAAGGCATGCGGAATTCCTCAGGCGCCGATGTTCACGATCTCCGCCTTGCGTAGCACGCGCTTCAGCAACCCGGCCAGCACGCGGCCGGGGCCGATCTCATAGAACTTGGTCGTGCCCGATTCTAGCAGGCCGCGGAGCGTCGCTTCCCAGAGCACCGGCGAGAGCACTTGCTTCACCAGCAAAGCCCGAATCTCGGTGGGGTCGGTGTGCGGCTTCGCATCGACGTTACTCCAAACTGGGATCCGTGGCATGTGAATCGTGATACCAGCCAGCGCTTCGGCCAATCGTTCGTCGGCCGGTTTCATTAACGAGGTGTGAAAAGCCCCGGCCACGGCGAGTTTGGCCACGCGGTACTGTTTTACCTCAGCCAACTGACAAGCTTTTTCGATGGCCGCGGCGGAACCGGAGATCACGGTGTTGCCGGGGCAGAGGTAATTGGCGATTTCCAGCACGCCCGCACTGCGGGCCTCGATCACCAAGGCTTCGACATCGGGCACGTCGATGGCCAGCACCGCCACCATGCCGCTGGGGGTCGCTTCCGCGGCGGCTTGCATCGCTTCGCCACGGGCCTTTACCACAGTCAAGGCATCGGCGAAGGTGATCGCCCCGGCAAAGGTCAGCGCGGTGTACTCGCCGAGGCTCAGCCCGGCCGTGTTGGTCACGCCTTCGAGTGCGGCCGGATCGGTCGCCTTGAGTTGTTCGAGCGCGGCCATGCTGGCCACGAAGATCGCCGGTTGGCTGATGTTCGTGGCGTTCAACTTCTCCGCCGGCCCGTTCGTGCAGACTTCGAGAAGATCGTAGCCGAGGATGGCCGACGCATAGTCGAACAACGCCTTTGCGGCAGGCAGGTTGGCGGCGAGATCGCGGCCCATACCTACGGTCTGAGCACCTTGACCGGGGAAGAGAAAAGTGGTGGACATGTTCGTTTTTCCGAGCAGGAAGCGTAAGCGACGATATTGAAGCCGAGAAGAACCGTCGCTCACGCTTCCGGCTCGGTAAAGCTAAACCTCGTCGCCCATCGGGGGCAGGGCAGCCAATTCTTCGGTGATGTGTTCGTTCAGCTTCACGTGCACGTTCTTGACCGCGGCGCCGATGGCGTTGGCGATCGCGCGTTCGTCCGAGCTACCGTGGCAGATGATACAAACGCCGTCGATGCCCAGCAGTGGGGCACCCCCGGCAGCGCTG
>JBBQWA010000402.1:0-3666 GCA_038211045.1 Gemmatales bacterium | reverse complement strand
TGGAGTCCCGAGCGTGCTACGACCCCTACCGGGGTCGACCTTAACGCGGACGGTGTCCGGGGGTCTTCGACCCCCGGCTAATGGCTGGGATCCCTCCGGGATCGAAAACCCGTGCCACGCCGATGATGAACCAGAAGATCGAGTACATCCACAACAACCCGATCGCCCGCGGATACGCGACGGAGCCGACCCATTGGTTGTCCAGCAGTGCGAGGAACTACGCCGGGATGAGCGCGCCCTTGGAGATCGCCATGGACTGGCTGTTCTGACGTGGAGGCCGCAGAGCGGCCGAAGAGGCGTTCCCACGCGGAGCGTGGAAACGAGAAGAATTCACGGAGGGACGCCGTCCCTCCGCTTTCGAAATAGAATGGCTCATTCCCACTCCCCGCGAGGCGGCCCATGCTCGGACGGTTCTTCGGTAAAATCAAAAAGGGGCTGGCGAAGACGCGCAACGTCTTCTCCGGCGTCGTCGGCCTGTTCACCGGCAGCCACCGCGTCGATAAGGATTTCCTCACCAAGCTCGAAGAACAACTTCTCCTCGCCGACGTCGGCATCAAGGCGACGACCGACATCGTCGAGCGCGTTCACAAGGCGTACCAGGATAAGGAAGTCGGCGACGACGTGAAGGCGTTCGTGCGATTGCAACTCCGCGAACACCTGGCCGACCCGGCCGAGGGGTTGAACGGCCCGCCCAACGGCCTCACCGTAGTGATGATCGCCGGGGTGAACGGATCGGGCAAAACCACGAGCATCGCCAAGCTCGCGCATCGGCTGAAGGGGGAAGGGAAGAAAGTTCTCGTGGCCGCCTGCGATACCTTCCGGGCTGCGGCCGTGGAACAACTCACCGTGTGGTGCGAACGCATCGGTTGCGACATCGTCAAGCAACAGCAGGGTTCCGATCCGGCGGCCGTGGCCCACGATGCCTGCGAACGGGCCAAGGCCCGCGGTTACGATGTTCTGATCGTGGATACCGCCGGGCGGTTGCACACGCAAACGCACCTGATGCGGGAACTCGAAAAGATTCACCGCGTCGTGGCGAAGCAAATCCCCGGTGCCCCGCACGAAGTGCTGCTGGTCCTCGATGCGACCAACGGCCAAAATGCGGTCGCTCAAGCCGAGCAATTCACCAAAACGGTGAAGTGCACCGGCATTATCCTCACCAAGCTCGATGGCACCGCCAAGGGTGGATCGGTGTTCGCCATTAAAACCAAAGTGGGCTTGCCGGTGAAATTTATCGGCATCGGGGAAACGATCGACGACCTCGATCCGTTCAACCCGGATGATTTCGTCGCCGCGCTCTTCGACGAAACGGCTTGACGAAGCGGACGAATTCCGTCAGGCTGTTGCAATATTCATTGAAGACTATCCACGGAGGCACGGAGGCACGGAGAAGAATTTGAGGATTTGATTCGATAATTTTTCTCCGTGCCTCCGTGCCTCCGTGGTTAGTGATTTCCGCGGAGACAGTATGCGAATCGTTGCCTTCACGTTTTTACTCATTGCAATGTCAGCGCTCGCCCAAGAACCGGCGGAACCGGCCAAGGCGGTGCCCGCCTCGTTCCGCAGCTATATCGTCGTCGATAAGCGCACCTACGATGGCGAACCGAAGATCGTTCAAGATGCCGTGAACAAGGAAATCTTCAAACATGTGTATGTGAAGGAACCGAAGCGCGACCCCAAGAACCGCACCGAGAAGATGCACGACTTGGTGAGCGATAACGCACTGAATCCCACGTTGGCCGTATTTTCCCGTTCGGCACCCAAGGCGGACGACGCGCTCGCCAAGCTCACGCTGGAACTCCGCCGCGTTCTCCGCACCGAGAAATACAAGGCCCGCAACTTCGGCGCGTACATCGTCTTCCTCACCTTGGACAAAGAATTCCAACTCGACGCCAAGCGGGATGAAGCCGACATCGCCATCGTCGATTGGGGCAACGAAGTGGGGAAGGACAATCCCCCGGCCATCGACCCCATCTCGAAGAAGAAGCTCCCCGGCGGCATCGAAGGCGTGGTTCTCGGCCTCACCGGTAAAGACTCGGAAGCTGTGAAAGCATGGGAGATCGGCGCCAACGACGACGTGACCGTGATACTCTACCACCGGTTGAAAGTGGTGAAGCGCTGGACGTTCGAGGCCGGCAAGTTCAACGACGACGAAGTGAAGGCGGTCATCGAAGCGACGGAAGCCGAGTTGAAGAAGTGATGAGTTGACAGTGGTGAGTCAAGAGTTGAGAGTGAACGCCATGTCCCGTATCGCCATTGCAATGTTGCTCCTCACACCGGGCTTGCTCCCGGCCCAGTTCGTCGTTGCCCCCATCGGAACCGTCACCCAAGCCTACGGCTATCGCTACCTCACACCCTACGGCGTGGCCTACGGCCACGGTTTCGCCACGAGGCCGGTGTGGGGCGTCGTGGCTTATGCTCCGCCACCTCCGGTCATCGTGGTGGTTCAACCGCCGCGCCCCTTCCCACGCATCCAAGAAGCCCCGCCGCCGGTGGAGCGCGACCCGATCCAGCAGGCCAAGTTCGAAGATGCCGTGAAGCGCGGCGATTTCCTCGTGGTGAAACCGAAAGGGGTGATCGAGAAGGTGCCGCCCGATTTGCTCGCGCTTCCTAAACTCGCCGAGTTGGATGTACCGCCGGACGAACCCAAAGCCCGCAGCCTGTATCTGATTCAGAAGGCCCGCGAAGCGTTCCTCCAAGAAGAACTCGGCCGCTCGGCGGAGCGATTGCGGGTCGCGATTGCGTTGACGCCGAATGCACCGCTTCCGTACTTCCTGTTGGCTCAAGTCCTCGTCGCCCGCAGCGAATACGCCGAAGCGGTCGCCGCGATCCGCGATGGCATGCGGTTCGCCCCCGATTGGCCCACCGCGAAGTTCGACCCGACGACGATGTATTCCCGGCCGGAATTCTTCGATGCCGATTTGCAACGGTTGAAACTGGCCCACGAAGCCAAGCCGGACGACCCCGCGTTGCTATTCCTGTATGGCTACCAGTTGTTCTTCCTCGGCGACCGCAAGGAAGCCGCGAAGTTATTCAAGAAGGCCGCCGCTCGAACGAAGGAACGGGCGATCATCGAACGATTTTTGCTGGAAGCGGTGAGCTAATCAATCACCAAGCCAAGTATCAAAGGCTTCCCGTCCCGCTATGTCGTCTGCCGTCCATTACTGTACGGAAGACCATGTACAGGGCGCCGAACGATGTTCGGAAACCAATTTAAGTCACGGTAGAGACAATTCTGCGTTCGGCCAGGTGGAGGGTTGCGAACTAGTTCGGTTCTGGTTCAAGTGCGGGGCGGACACGAAACATTTGGAATAGGCTTTCCATGTCCCCTTGCCAATATGCTCCTCGATTCTGAGTCCCCCGTGCTTCTGGCTTTGGCTTCGATGGATCTGCTTGATTCGATTTGGATCAAGTGCATTCTTCAGTGCCTCTGCAGACGCTCATCGTAAAATGCGACGAAAGACGTAATGGAGCACGAAATGGCAGAGCAACCGAAGTCGCCCCTAAATGATGAAGTGCTTAAATGGTTGGAGAAAGAAGGCGTCCCGTTGGAACTTCGGGTTGCGAAGGCCTTTCGAGAATCCGGATTCCGCACGAGCCATTCTTTCTACTACGAAGACCCGAACTCGGGCGAAAGTCGGGAAACGGATGTCGTCGCGACTCGGC
>JBBQWA010000401.1:0-3678 GCA_038211045.1 Gemmatales bacterium | reverse complement strand
CGCAAGTTCACCACGCGGCGGAGCGGTTCCCGGAACTCGCCGAGGAGATCGTCGATGGCTCCGGTTTCGCCATCGCGGGCGTGTTGGAGCATTTCGTCGGTGCGTTCGCGGTTGGGCCACATGGGGTTAGCTTAGGCGAATTCAGGAAAGAAGTCCGCAACGAGTTGATGAATACCGCCCGCGCATTGTGCTCGTTAGTGAAACGGGAAGACCAGCGGCATCGAAAGGTTGGATCGCATGCGGCTCTTGCCCAGTGTGGTAGTTGAGCGATTTCGACTTCATCGGGCGATTTCGGCTTCACTGGGCGAAGGAATATTCGGCGGGTCGGTATAGCGGCACTTCGGTGAGCAATTTCCAGTTAAGGCATCGAGTGTGTCTCCGAATGCATCTTCGCCATCCTCGCCAATACCGGGCGTTTCCCAAACCTCGCTGCGAATACCAACAAAATCTTCCGCGATCGAATCGACCTTCCTCCCGGCGTCCATTTCTGCGCGCACAATTTTATCCAACCGGCTCCACGGTTGATCTGAAAGCACGGCTTCTCGAACAACTCCGATTGAAATCATCGCTCAGCCCTCCTCGTTCACAAGTTCCCATAGATCCTGTGTTGCCAAGAGTAAGCCTTGGTAGTCATCCAAGTTCATCACTCGGACTGGCTCAAGTATGTGATGGGGTGGCCCCGCGGGGCAAGGCAACAATTCAGGGGCCAATTCGTTCTCTTCAATCTGCCAAACTGCTTCTCCGGGTGCGGGAAACAACCGTTCTGTCGAAGTTGAAACTGAAAGTCCCTTCAGTTTTCCTGGCACCACTAAATCGCTCCCGGATACCGCGTCAACATCGAATTTTCGATTCGGAATTGTGTTGTTTGGATCGGTAGGCCGAACTCCGAGCATGTTTCGCCGAATGCCCACCATGGGCTTTCCGTCAACATCAATTTTCATCACTCGATACAGCTTCACGGCAACCCTTCTCCGTAATCCTACCGCGAAAGCTTATCTCATTCTACCTTCTCACAGCAACTCGCGCCGAACTTTCCGGGTGATGCGCAGCGGCTCCTCCGCACCGTTGCCGCCGACCTTCTCGCCGGTGACGACGCGACCGTAGAGCGTGAATTCGCTGGCCTCGGCGATGTCGAGTTCCACGATCTCCCCGGTCAGGCGTTCGTTGCCGTCGAACACGCAGATGTGATCGGTTTGGGTGCGGCCGATAAGTTGCTTCACCGGGCCAACGTCGCGGTGGCCGTGGCGGCTTGGGCCTTCCACGAGCACTTCCACGCGCTTGCCGACCCAACTCTTGTTGTCCTCGAAGCAGTTCGCGTCTTGCACTTCGAGCAGATCCTTATTGCGGCGTTTCTTCACGTCTTCGGGCACGTCGTCCGGATACAACGCAGCCGCCTTGGTACCGCTGCGTTCGCTGTACTTGAAGATGAACGAATTCTTGAACTTCGATTCGCGCACCAGATCCATGCTCTTCTGGAAGCTCGCTTCGCTCTCGCCGCAGAAGCCGACGATGAAATCGGAACTCACCGAAGATCCGGGGATATGTTCGCGCACCCGTTGGAGCATCTCGCGGTACTCTTCCACCGTGTACAACCGTTTCATCTTCTTTAGTATGTCGTTGCAACCCGATTGCACCGGGATGTGCAGGTACTTACTCATCTTCGGCAGGTCGCGCACGGCGTCGAGCAAATCGGGCGTCATGTCTTTGGGGAAGTTCGTCACGAACTTGATGCGGCGCAATCCGTCGATGGCGTGCAGTTGATTCAACAGGTCGCTCAAGCGCGAGCGCCGGCCATCGCCGTGGTCGTACACGTAGCTGTTGACGGTCTGGCCCAACAGCGTGATCTCCTTCGCGCCTTGTTCGACGAGCATCCGCGATTCACGCAAGATGTGTTCGGGGCTGCGGCTCTGCTCTGGACCGCGGGTGGTTGGCACCACGCAGTAGGTGCAGAACTTGTCGCAGCCGATCTGAATGCGCACGAACGCTTGGAACGGCGTCGGCCGCATTTCCGGATCGCGGGCCGGATCGAAGCTCTCGAAGCTGGCTTCTACTTCCTCGCGCCCGGCATCCTTACGACCGAGGCTGAAGGCGAACTGCGGCAGCTTCGTCTCCTGCACGGCGCGGATGAGTTCGGGAATCTTGCCGAGTTGTCCGGTGCCGACGACAAGATCGACGTAGGGAGCGCGGTCGCGGATCGCCTCCTGATCCTTCTGAGCCATGCAGCCGATCACACCGACGACCTTGCTGGGATCGAGTCGTTTGATCGGCGCGACGCGGCCGAGGGCCGAGAAGGTTTTCTCCTCGGCATGTTCGCGCACGGAGCAGGTGTTGAACAGGAAGACGTCCGCGTCGGCGAGGCGATCCGTCAGCGTGTAGCCCTGCTTTTTCAGGGTGCCGATGACGACTTCGCTATCCAGAACGTTCATCTGGCAGCCGACGGTTTCGATGTAAACTTTGGGCATGGATCCGGGTTTCCGTTATCAACGGGGCCGAGGGGTTGGGTTAGTTGGGTGGTGTCGGCCTGCGGAAAATGTCCGCGACGGGCACGGTGAAACCGGGGAGTAGCCCGGGTTCCGTCAGGGTGTCTTTTTCGATGAGGAATTCGTACGTGCCGTCGTCGCGGTGTACTCGGATCGTGTTCGTTTCCGGTTGCAACACCCACACGACTTTGACACCGACCGAAAGCCATTCCACGATCTTCGCATCGACTTCGCGGGCCAAGTCGTTGGGCGAAATCACCTCGGCAACCAAATCGGGAACGGTCGAACAATAGCCCTCGTCCGTGTAAGTTACCACGGGCATCGTCACGAAGGAGATGTAGGAGGCATCCGCAAAGCGGACGCGGTTTTCGTTCGGGAAGCAACGGTACCCCAGATCGGACGCATAGACCCAACCGCCATAGACATCGCAATGGTTGTTGAGCGAAGTGACGATCCTGCCGCCGAAGCGGCTCGATTCCTTGCTCACGTTGCGCTGCTTCAGGTGGCCGTCCAGCAGTTCGTAGGAGTGCCCGTCGTCGGGCATAGCGAGCAAGTCCTCCGGCGTGAGCAATGGTGGCATCGCGGTCATGGCTTGTGCCTCTTGCGGGGTGTCGGTGAGGAGAATCGCCTAAAGTTGCTCAAACAGCCGGGCGACGGAAACGGAGAACCCCGGTAGGAGTATCGGTTCGGTCAGAGTGTCTTTTTCGCGGAGGAGTACCATCGAACCGTCGGCGCGGATCACTTTGACCGTCTTGTTTTCGGGTTGCAGCACCCACACCGAATTCACCCCGGCATTGAGCCACTGATCGACCTTCAAATCAATACCCTTGGCGGTATCGTTCGGCGAAAGCACTTCCCATACCAAATCGGGAACGGTCTCGCAAAACCCGTCGCGCACATATTCGGACTTCGGCAACGTATCGTAGGAGATGAACGCACCATCCGGCTTGCGTACACGGCCCGGATCATCGACGAAGCATTGGAATTCCGTTTCTTGGGGGAAATCCCATCCAAGCCGATGCTCCTCCACGAAGTTTCCCACGATGCGCGACACGCGGCCGCCGACCCGGCTGGATTCCGTACTCATGGGGTTCTCCCGCAACTGGCCGTCCACGAGTTCGTAACCGGACGAGGCATCCCCCATTTCGAGGAACTCCTCCGGCGTCACTCTCGTGGTGTTCAATATCGCTGGCATCAT
>JBBQWA010000400.1:0-3755 GCA_038211045.1 Gemmatales bacterium | reverse complement strand
CGGTGACCCTTTCACCGGGGGCTAAATGCAATTCACAGAACTTCCTTACGCGGCGCCCGGCGGTACAGGCTACGCAGGCCGATCACTTTCATGGCCGTGCAGGCGAGGATCGCGAAATCGCGCCCGAGGCTCATGCGGCTGAGGTAGTAACGGTCGTAAATCAACTTGTTCTTCACGGTTTGCAGGCAACTATCCGGCGGCAAATGCACTTGGGCGAAGCCAGTGATGCCGGGCTTCACTTGGTGGCGGATGTCGTAGCCGAACACGTTGCGGCGCAGATCCGCGACGATCTCCGGGCGTTCCGGCCGCGGGCCGACCAAGCTCATTTCGCCGCGGAACACGTTCCATAACTGGGGCAGTTCATCCACGTGCAATGCGCGGAGGATTTTGCCGAGGGGCGTTACGCGGTTGTCGTTGCCGGTGCTCCACTGCGGGCCGGTGAGGCGTTCGCAGTTGTGCCGCATGGTGCGGATTTTGTAGATGGTGAAATTTCGCCCCGTCCTGCCGACGCGGGTTTGCGAGTAGATCGCCGGGCCGGGGGAAGTAATCTTGACCAGCGCCGCGGCCACCAGCATCACCGGTACGGCGACCGCCGCCACGGCGAAGGCTAAGGAATAATCGAGTATCGGTTTGAGCGTGTATTCGGGCCGCTCCGGGATCGCACCCGTGGGGCGGAACGCGGGCCGCGACGGCCGGTGCGGTGTCGTGCGGGTCAACGCGGGCCTCGGGGTATGCCGTACTGAAACGGGCGCGGATTGGAGTGCGGTCGTCATGCGGAATCCTTCCTCGGAACTGTGAGCCGAATCCTCATGATTCGGCTATCGCAAACTTCATTTCAGAGCCGGAAGCGTCAGCGACGGTAACAAGTTGTCCGTCGCTGACGCTCCCAACTCGCCAGATCATCACTTCACCAACAATGCTCCGTATTGCTCGAACGCGGCGGCGGCGAACGCCTTCATCGCCGGGCTTTCCGCTTCGGGTTCGCCGTCGGTCACGGGCATCGAAGCGACGATGTAGATCTTGTACAACTCGGGCGAACGCAGGTAGGCGAAGCGGGCATAATCGGGAACGTTCCAGGCACCGTTCACCGTCCAAGCCCAGCGAATGCGGTGCCGTTCGGCACTCGTGGCGGTTTTCTTCTCGAACTCGGCCACATAGCAAGTGGCTGTGCGGCCGTTGCCCAAATCGAGGGTTTCCTTCTGCGGAGCTTTCACCGTTTTGAAGCCGCTGCCGGGGTAGCAAACGTCCGGCGTGTGCGTAGAGACGGCACCCGGTGGCCCCGAAGTAATCGATACAACCATCGTCGGTTTGTTGCTGGGCGAATTGTATCGCCGGCAAGCGACGCTGCTGCGCTCCTTCACCGGGAGTTCGCTTGGCACATCGGTCGATTCGTAATCGCCGAGGCGTATTTTGAAGTTCATGGCCGCGGCGGAGCGACTGGCTTCAATATTCAAGCCCGCCCAACGGTGCGTGGCCGCGCCGTGGACTACAGCCCCCGCGAGGATGAGAACGAATCCGGCGATACCGGCGACGATGCGAATCATGGTGAAATCCTTTTCATAGCTTTACTCCCCTCGCCTTAGGGGGAGAGGGGTTGGGGGTGAGGGGGTATTTTTTGATGAAGCCCCCTCACCCCGCCGAAACCTACGGTTTCGACGACCCTCTCCCCCAAGGGGAGAAGGTGATTGAACTAACACAGCGCTTCTTGCGTTGTCGCGCCCAAATACACGATGCCCGAATACGGAATCTCCATCGTGGCGATCCGCTCAGCGGCCCGCTTCACCAGCGGCAACTTCGTTTCGCGGTACAGGGCACAGAGCAACACCACCTCCGAGCGGCGGGCCACTTCTACGGTCTCCGCCACGGTGAGTAGAGCATGGCCGTGCAGCACGACGCAATCGTACGGTTCTTTCAGCCGCGCCATCAGGCTTTCGAGCCGGCCGCCGGTCGCGGCTTGGCGGGCTTCATCCGACCACTTCCCGGCGGGGATGAAGTTCAAGCCGTTCGGCAACACTTGAATCGACTTGCGAACGTCGGCTTCGCCCCGAAGGAGGTCGCACACGCCGGTTCCGTTCAACACGCCGGCGAAAGCGTGCATGCTCGGGTTGCGGAGATCGAAATCGACGAGCAGCGTTTTGTACCCGGCTTGGGCGAGGCTGCTGGCGAGGCCGAACGCGGTGAACGATTTTCCTTCATCGCCGACGGGGCTGGTCACCGTGACGGTGGTGGCCCCGCGGCTAAGCCACGTTTGCGCCACATACGCCCGGAGTTTATCGATGCCTTCGGAAAGGTCGGCCCGCTTGGCCGGGTCGCGGGTGGTGGCTTCGGTCGGCATCCACGGGAGCACGCCGACGACGGGCACATGGCCGGAGGTGCGGAGTTCCCCGAGCGAACTGATTTTCCGCACGCGGGTTTCGTAGGCCACCGCTAGGCCGCCGATCAAAGCGAAGCCCATCAGCCCGGCGAAGATCGCAGCGAAGATTTGCTTCTTGCTATCCTTCAGCGTGGGCGTGGTGGCCGGTTGAATCACCTTCACCCGCGGCGGCAGCTTGAGATCGTACTCCGTGGCGATGAGTTGAGCCGTCACGCGGTTGTACAGGTTTTCGTGCGTCATGTAATCGGAGAGGGCGGGATCCTTATACTCGGAGGCCTTGATCTGCTGATCCCGAACCTTGTCGCTCACTGGCGCGGGCATCTCGGCCAGTTCTTTCTTCGCGCTCGCCAACTGCATCTCGGCAATCTTCTTTTGTTCGCCAAGCAAGCTGATGTCCCGCACCGCAAGATTCATCGTTTGATTGATCTCGTTGAACTTCGGCTTGCGGATTGCGAGTTCGATTGCCTTGGCTTTCTCGTTGAGCACCTTCTGGGCTTCTTCCTCGGCGGCTTTGGCTTTCGCGGCCATCGCCAGCACTCGGGGGGATTCGGCATTACCGAGGGTGTTTCGCAGGAAGCTTTCCTCGCGGCGGTAGAATTTGCTTTGGGCATCCTTCTCGAGGTACTCCGCATCCTTCTTGGCGGCGTCGATCGCTTCCGGTGCGATCGGCATATCGACGAGTACCTTCAACGCCCTCTCCGCCGCGGCGATGTCCGCCTTCTTCGCCGCAATTTGCAGATCGTAATTCGGCAGGTCGTTTTCCAACCTCGCCACCTTCTGCACCAAGAGCGGGAAGCGCGCGCGCTTCACTGTGTCCGGATCGGCCAGTGCGCCGGGGGCGAGCACGGCACCGTCAACCAGTTTGGGGGCTTCGGCCAACACGCCGTCCGGCTTGGCCGGCACCTTGTTCTTCATCAGGTTTTCGAGGTCGGCTTTGGCCTTCTGAAGTTCGAGACGTAGTTCGTTTTTCGTGTCCTTCTCCTTCATGATCACTTCGCGGAGGTAGGCTTCCTTGATCCCATCGACGATCTTGCGAATGTCGTCCGGGTTGTCGCCCAGCAGCGAGAGCCGCACGATTTCGGAGCCTTCCTTGGTTTCCACGAGGAGCTTTTCGTCGAAGTACTTGAAAGGATCCTTTTCCGCCCGCACGGTGGGCAAATCGCCGAGCTTGGAATCGCGGAGTGCGGCGGCATACACGAACTCGTACTTGAACAAGCTTGCTTGCGTTTTCAAGTACGTGGCGAAGTCGGTCTTGCTGCGGGTCGGGTCGGTACCCGTGACGCTGGAGGGCATCGAGGCGACTTGGAAGAGCGCGTATGATTCGTATTTGGGCGGCATCAGCACCCACGCGAGGTAGGCCAAGCCGCAACCGAGGAGCGCC
>JBBQWA010000399.1:0-3791 GCA_038211045.1 Gemmatales bacterium | reverse complement strand
GCGACCGCCAAGAAGGCTGCGATCTGCTGACGCTAAAATTTGTGAACGCGGATCACATGGATGCGAAGCGATTGAAAGGAATATTGAAGGAACAGTTGCAAGGGTTCAGAGAATTGCGGGGGGAGTAATGCGGTATACTGGAAGACACGAGGAACGATTACCATGTCGACTGTACTTGCACCGCCGGGCTGGGAGAGAGCAATTGATGCTGCCGAACGGGTTAAGGAACGGATGCGACGTGCGACCCGTGCGCTCGATGCGGCCGGCGTGCCCTACGCGGTTGCCGGCGGCAACGCCGTGGCGGAATGGGTGGGCCGTATCGACGAAGGCGCTACACGCAACACCAAGGATGTAGATCTTCTAGTGCGGCGGGAGGATTTCTCCGCTGTACAAACGGTATTGGAAGATGTCGGCTTCATTTATCACAACGTCATGGGCGTCGATGCGTTCATCGATGGACCGAAAGGCAAACCGAGTGGCGGTGTCCATGTACTCTTCGCGGGCGAGAAACTGCGGACGGGGGATAGCCACGCTTTGCCCGCACTCGAAGAATCCGAGCGGGGCATCGGTTTCCAAGTGGTGAATCTCGAAGCGCTGATAAAAATGAAACTGCTCGCCCACCGCCTCAAGGATCGCGTTCACATCTTGGATTTGATCGGCGTCGGGCTGATCGATGCCACTTGGCCCGCCCGCTTTCCATCCCCATTGGATGAGCGGTTGCAGCAACTCCTCGATAACCCGGATGGATGAGAATATATGGCGACTTTGGTCGACCCGAGCGGATGGGAAAGATCCGTGGATGCCGCGGAAAAAGTGAAAGAACGGATGCGACGTGCGACCCGTGCGCTCGATGCGGCCGGCGTGCTGTATGCGGTCGCTGGCGGAAATGCCGTGGCCGAGTGGGTGGGGCGCATTGATGAAGGCGCCACCCGCAATACGAAGGATGTCGATCTGCTCGTGAGGCGGGAGAGCCTTCCTGCCGTGCAGGTAGCGTTGGAGAAAGTGGGATTCATCTACCACAATCTTTTCGGTGTCGATGCGTTCATCGATGGCGAGAAGGGGCGGCCGAGCGAAGGCGTCCACTTGCTATTCTGCGGTGAGAAGGTGAAGCCGGGCGACGCTCATACTCTGCCGGAACTGGATCGTTCGGAACGGGCCGCCGATTTTCAAGTGATCGATCTCGAAGGGCTTTTGAAGATGAAACTGATCGCTTGGCGGGACAAAGATCGGACACACCTCCGAGATTTGATCGGCGTCGGGTGGATCGATGCCACTTGGCCCAGTCGCTTCCCGCCTCCTTTGGGCGAACGCTTGCAACAACTCCTCGACGATCCGGATGGATGATTCGTACGGGTAGATTTTGACGCGACGTGTTCAAGACTAAATTCTCACGCCTCCACCAGCGTCAGCAAATGGATTTCCGGTGGGCAGTTCAATCTCACGGGCACCCCGGCTTCGCCGAGGCCGCGCGAGACGAACACTTGCGATTGCGGGCCTCGCACCAAACCGCCGCTGTACTTCTTCCCGTACCCCGATGGCATCCAAGGGGCGCCCAACACCGGAAGGTACACTTGACCGCCGTGGGTGTGCCCGCTGAGCATCAAGCCGACACGGTCGTCGGGCGAGGTTTCGGCAAAATCCGGATTGTGCGAAAGCAGCACGACCGCCGCGTTCGCGGGAACCTCGGCCAATGCCCGTTTCAAATCGGGCTTCCCCCACCAGTAATCGTCCACACCCGCGAACCAGAGCGTATCCGCACCGTTGGTAATGGGCACGGCACGGTTGGTCAAATCGGTGAGAGACGTCGTGCGGATCGCATCGCGGTAGAGCTGCCCACCGTTGAGCATGTCGTGGTTGCCCGGAACCGCGAACACGCCTAGCGGCGCTTTCAACATCGAGACGACTTCGAGGCAAAGCGGCAATTGCTCGGCCGCGTGGCTCCCCTTGTGTGCGAAGTCGCCGACGAGCGCGTAGGCATCGGCGTTCAACGATTGTGCCAGCGAAATCGCCCCGCGGATGAAGTCGATGCCCACGTACGGGCCGTGGTGGAAGTCGGTGAGAACCGCGAGAGTTTTGCCGACGAACGATGGCGGGAGGTTCGGCAGTGCGATCGTTTGGCGTCGGAGGCGAATCTGCGAGACTTCCCAGAAACCGTAGCAGGCGGTCACGCCACCGATTGCCGCAGTGGCCGCACTCGTTCGCAGTGCGCGATGGAGAAACGATCTTCGCGTGGGTTTCGGCGGCAGTTCCATCCAGGAATTCTAGCAACTCGGCATACACCGCCCGCCCCGCAATCGCGAGGCGGGCGATGCCGTTTCCGCACCCGCTTACGGGAAGGTCGAAAAGCTGCTGAATGCTTGCGGAGTGTTGCCGTTGTTGCTGCCCAACACACTCAGAGCCGTATTGAATCGGAAGGTCTGGTAGAGGTATCGGCTGATGGCATCGCCGGGGCGCTCTTGCATCACGAGGATATCGCCGCCGAGAACGCGGATGCGTTCGCGCGGATCGCGGAATGCACGGCCGAGATCGACGCGGATGGCGATCTGCTGGTTGTTCGGCAGTTGCCGAAGAACGGTGAGCAGTGCGGGAGTGGGCGAGCCGATCCCGGCCGCGACGGCAGCGCCTTGGAATTGGTTTGCCGAGAAGCCGCCGTTCTGCAAAGGGGCACCCACTTGGGTGAGAGCTTGGATCACATCGAGGTCGAAGTCGCGCGGCAATTGAAACGGGCGCGACCCCGCGACGCCGGCGACGTAATAGACTTCCGTGCTCGTGTCCCGCGATTCGATCTTCATCACGTCACCATCGCGGAGGATGATGTCGGCTTCGCATAGGTTGAACTGCTGTTCTGGGAAGATTCTCAGCGGGATACGTGTGATCGATTCTTCCGGCTTGGTGGGATCGTAGGTTCCGCGCAAGATGATCACCTCGTCTTTGGCATCGAGGCCGGGCGGGCCTCCGGTGGCGTTCAATGCGCGGAGAACGTCGTTTTCCCCGGCCTGAAGTCTCAGGGTGAAACCGTTGCCCTTCTTGTTCGTGCCTATGACTTGGCTCCCTTGCACTGCCGTGCCACCCGCAGTCGGCTGGGTATCTTCTCGAACCACAGTAATCGAATAGATTCGCTTCTGAAGCAATTGAACTGTCACACGGGCGAGATCGGGATTGATAAGCACCGGGCCGCCGTTTTTGCCGCCGGCGGTATCCTTGATCAGTTGTTCGACTTCGGCCAGCGTCTTGCCCCGAACCGAAATCGGTTTGAGCCGCGGAATGCTGATCGTGCCATCGTCGTTCACAGGAATCGGGAATCCGACTGCGGCGAGGCTATTGAACTGATCGGGCTGCCGGAAGGGAACTTGCGAACCGGCCGGTGCGACGACATCGTCCGCGACGACCGCGAGGACGTCACCTTTGTCCAGAGTGTACGGATCGAGTTCGCGCTGGCGCAGCAACGTGAGCGGAATCGGCTTCAGATCCGCTTTCGGTCGGCCGAGCACTTCCACGGGCACCCGTCGCACAGGAATGCCATCCGCCACGGTATTGGTAACGGCGGCGCAGCCGGTGTGGAGCGCCACAGTGGCTAGCAACAGAACGCGAGAGCAGAACGCACGAACCATCTCGTCACCTCGTTGGCTTTCCGTTTTCGCAATTCCGAATCCCGGAATCGAACCGATTTACCGACTGTCTTTCACCGGGCGTACGATCACTCGCAGGCCTTCACTCACCGGGGAGATTGAATATTTGCCGCTGCCGAGCGAATCGTTCGCATTGGCCACGGAAGGTACATTGTCGATCGC
>JBBQWA010000398.1:0-3838 GCA_038211045.1 Gemmatales bacterium | reverse complement strand
GGGTGCCGTGGAACGAGATCACATCAGTCGCTCTGGATGAAGGCAGCCGCACCAGTGCTGCGCTGACGCGGATTTTGTTGGCCCATCGCCATGGCCTTACACCGCGGCTGGAACAATTGCCCATCGAGATGCCGGCGGACGATGTATCCACCGATGCTGTGTTGCTGATCGGCGATCGTGCCATGCGGGCCTGCCTGCCGGGCTTTCGGTATGCCTACGACCTCGGTGAGGAATGGACGAACTGGACCGGTCTGCCGATGGTCTACGCCGTCTGGGCCGTGCGCGGCGACGTGGAACTGGACTGGGACACCCGTCAAGCTTTCCAACGGGCCAAAGCCCACGGCTTGGCCAATGCGGGCACCATCGCGGCACGCGAGGCCCCACGGCTCGGCGTCGATCCCGGCTACCTGCGGCGTTACTTCACGAATATCATTCACTACGACCTGGGCGAACGCGAATTGGCCGGCCTGCGCCGATACCACGAACTCGCGGTCGAACTCGGGTTGGCCCCCGCCGGAGTTCCCCTCCATGACCGCCGTCGACCGCATCCTGCACCAAGCCGTTGAAGGCAAACGCCTGACCTTCGACGAAGGCGTGACCCTTCTGACGGACTGTACCGACCTCAACAAACTCGGCCGGGCCGCCCATGCGGTGACGATGCGGTTGCATCCGGAGCCGTATCGCACGTACAACATCGACCGCAACATCAATTACACGAACATCTGCTCGGCGGTATGCGATTTCTGCGCGTTCTACCGGAAGTCGGGCGATGCCGATGCGTATGTGATGCCCCGGGAGGAGCTGTACGCCAAGATCGAGGAAACCATCGCGCTCGGTGGCGATCAGATTCTCATGCAGGGCGGCATGCATCCCAACCTGAAACTGGAATGGTATGAGGAACTGTTGCGCGACCTCCGGATGCGCTTCCCGACGGTGAATCTGCATGCCTTCTCCCCACCGGAGATCGTCAACTTCGCCCGCATCAACAAGATGACGATGCTCCAAGTGCTGACGCGTCTGAAGGCCGCAGGTATGGGCAGCCTGCCCGGCGGCGGCGGCGAGATTCTCGTCGACCGCGTCCGCAAACTGCTCACCAAGGGCAAGGCTCTGACGGACGAATGGCTGGAAGCCTCGCGTGTCTGGCACAACCTCGGCGGCCGCTCGAGTGCGACCTTGATGTTCGGCCACATCGAGACCTTGGCGGAACGGATCGAACATCTGGATCGGCTGCGCACTCTGCAGGATGAGACGAACGGCTTCACCGCCTTCATCTGCTGGACGATGCAGCCCGGCCACAAGATGGCCGACTACCCCGAGCAGGGGGCATTCGAATACCTGCGTGTGCAGGCCATCGCTCGGTTGTACCTCGACAACTTCCCAAACATCCAATCCTCGTGGGTGACGCAGGGTGCGAAGATCGGCCAGTTGGCGCTCTTCTTCGGCGCCAACGACATGGGTAGCCTGATGATCGAAGAGAACGTGGTCGCCTCGGCCGGCACGGTTCACCACCTCACGCTCGAACAAATCCGCGGCAGCATCCGCGAAGCCGGTTGGCAACCCCGCCAGCGCAACGTCTACTATCAACTCTTGGAAGAGAAAGCGGCGGCGTGAATGGTGGCGGCAATCGAATCGAGTTCCGGCATCTGCTTTGCAAGGTAGTCCGAAACAAGTTCGATTCGTTTTCATGTGCCCCATGCCCCACGACATCCCGGATTACGATCCCTTCCAATCGGCCTATCACGAGGCGTTCCGCCCCGAGTTGTACTCGTTACTCGACGCCTTGCCCCTACCCCCCGGAGGGCACGTCATCGACTTGCCTTGCGGCAATGGTTTCTACACCCGCCGATTGGCCGAGCGCCTCGGCCCCGATCAACGCCTGACCGCCGTGGATCAGTGTGAAGCCTATTTGAACGATGTCCGCGAGCAGGTGGTGGCTTTACCGGGAACCGTGGATGTGCGAAGGGGGGATGCGTACCGATTGCCGTTTCAAGATGCCACCTTCGACTTGGTCTGGAGCGCGCAGAGTCTCATTAGCTTGGATCCGAACCTCGCGGTGCGAGAAATGTACCGCATTTGCAAACCCCAGGGTTTCGTTGCCATCCTCGAAGTCGATCAGTTCCACCACGTGGTGCTGCCTTGGCCCGCGGAGCTCGAAGTGGCCCTGGCGTCGGCGACGCTCAAGGCGAGCATTCGAAAATACGGCGATGGGGTCAAACTCTCACCGGCCCGGCGGCTACGGCCCATCTTGCGCGCCGCGGGATTTGCATCGATTCGCCGATGGAACTACCCGCTCGAACGTACGGCACCATTCGAACACGCCACCCACGATTTTCTCGAACGGCATTTCCAATCTCTGCGCGATTTCGCTTACCACGAGCTCTCCCAAGAAATGCAATCATCATTTGATCGATATACCGATTCCACCTCCCCCGTTTCGCTGCAGCGCTCCGCCGATGCGGAACTCGAATGCATGAATGTGCTATATTTGGCTTCCCCTACCGCGCCCAGCGGCACGGCATGAAAGTCTACCGCTCGACCGCGAGTCTTACGGGCGACTCTCGACCCTCGTTCGATTCTGATGGGACGTAAACTGGGCAAGAACGATCTCTATTTAGCAGCAAGCGACACTGTCGAGGGGGTGCCCGGGGGGCCTTGTCAAACTCCGTCAGTAAGTGTCGCAACACCCGGCATGACGGGGCTTCCCCCAGCATGCCGGGTTTATTAGAATACCCGCATGACCCCCGAAGAAGTAGGAACGATGCTTGTTCAACAAGGCATCGATTCTGAAAGCGATATTGGTCTTTATGCCATGAAGCTTCGTACCCGCAGCGACGAGGAAATGGCAGCTAGGTATGCCATGATTCCTCCCCCAAAGCGAGTTCCCCCTCCCGGCAAGACGATTTGGGACATGATCGTCGGCAAGATCCCGTATGAAAGTGAGGAGGATCGCAAACGAACCTTCGAACTGTTGGAACGCATGTCGTGAACGTACTGAAGTACATTCTGGATACGAATATCACCGTCCATTTCGTCCGCGGCAGCGACCACCTCGCCCCGACCTTCTTCGACCGCTTCCGAATCGAACCCCGATGACATATTCCGACGATGAAGCCCCGCTGCACGCCATCGAGAAAGTCCGCATTCTCCAGCGGGTCGCGGCGTATTACGGCCTCTGCGAAGGCGTGCGCAAATCGAGCACCGGTAGCCTCGTTTTCGGCGCCATCATGCTCGCCGTGTGGCATTTCCTGTTGCCGGACAAAATGAAATTCGATTGGTTCGGCATCGTCTATTTGGTGCTCGCCGTCGCGGAGTTCGGTATCGGGTTGCTCAACCGTTTCGCCCCTTCCGCCGAAGGCGTGTTACTCGATGGCTTGGTTCTCATCGCCTTCGGCGGTTGGAACATGTTGCGCGAAGGCTTGGTGTTCATGCAGTTTCTCCCCGGCCGGCCCAGCATGATCTTCCTCTTCTTCGGCGGCTACTGGATCTACCAAGGCTTCCAGCACTGCCGGAACTACAGCATCCTGCGGCGGCTCTTCGCCGAGCGCCCCACCCGTGAACAAATCCGTTGGTACGACGGGCTTTTGAAAGAAGTCCGCTTCGCCGACCCGAAGGAAGATTCGCAAGCCCTCGCCCTGCCGACGCGGCCGCCGATCTCCGGCAAACTCCTCGGCGACATCGCCTTCTTCGCCATCGTTGCGGGGGATCCGATCATCACCACGCGGGATCAAGTGATGATCTCGATGATCGATTCGGACGAACGGGGTGCGCGGCCCGAAGCGGTGCTCGCCATCGAAGGGCACATGTTTGAACCGTTCCCGATCTCGAATGCGAATTGGGA
>JBBQWA010000397.1:0-3877 GCA_038211045.1 Gemmatales bacterium | reverse complement strand
ACCGTCACGCAAATTGCAGCCGCCGTGGCCGGTATGACTTGGCTCATCATCGAATGGCTGCACCGCGGCAAGCCGACCGCCCTCGGCTTCGCATCGGGTTTGGTTGCCGGCCTCGTGGCAATCACGCCGGCCAGCGGATTCGTCGGGCCGGGCGGTGCGTTGGCCATAGGTGCCGCTGCGGGCATAGGCTGCTACTTGGCGGTCGTCGTGAAAGGCCTGTTGGGTTACGACGATTCCCTCGATGCTTTCGGCGTCCACGGCGTGGGCGGCCTCATCGGTGCCATCCTGACCGGAGTGTTCGTGAGTTTACCTTTGTGGGCATACGGCGCCGAAATGGATCCTTCGAAGTTCGGCGGTAAACTGCTCGCCGATGCGGCGGTGCCCACCATCGACTACTCCTCGCAGATTTCTTGGCAGATCAAGGCATCGGCGATGTCCGCAATCTACGCATTCGTGGTCACCAGTGTCTTGGTGCTCGTTCTCGAATACACCATCGGTTTCTCCGTGAAGCCCATAGATGAAGGAGCCGGGTTAGACTTGAGCCAGCACGGCGAAACCGGCTTCGACATGGGCCCAGACGTGGACGCCGGTGCGATCGTCGAACCGAAATCGGCCACGAATCCACCGTCGATGGCGGCCGGGAAGGCCGAGCGCTTCACCGTGGTTCTGGACGGGGCCGATGCGACGAAACTCCGCACCGTCTGGGTCGATATGTGCAAGCCCTACGAGGGCAAGCCCCGCAAGGAATTCGACACCGTCTACAAGTATCTCACCACGATCAGCGGGAACAAGTTCCGTTTCCGTGGCGGTAACCCGGCCGACATCAAAGCCGCATTGGCGAAACTGTTCAGCGATGCCTTGAACCAATCGGGTTTGCAAGCTCACGTGGAACACTGATTTCTGGGGTATGGGGTGTGGGGTATGGAGTTTGAAGCAGTCGTCTTCGATCTCCATCCTTCATACCCGTTCCCTATTCTTCTTCCATACCCCAAACCCCACACCCGAGACCCCATTCCAATGAAAATGATCGTTGCCATCATCCGCCCGGAGAAGCTCGACGCTGTGCAGAAGGCGTTGGCCGAGCGCGATGTGTACCTGATGACCGTGACCGATGTTCGCGGTTGCGGCCGCCAACGCGGTTACACGGAAGTGTATCGCGGCCAAGAAGTGGAAACCCGGTTGATCCCGAAGCTCAAGCTCGAAATCGCCATCAATGAAGCGTTCGTGGAAGCGACCATCGAAGCGATTGTCCACGCCGCCCGCAGCGACACCGGTGCGATCGGCGACGGGAAAATCTTCGTAATGGGGTTGGAAGAATGTATCCGCATTCGTACTGGCGAAAGCGGCCCCGCCGCGATCGGGCCATAGTCGGTTGACAGTTGCAAGTTAAGAGCGGGGATATCCCCGCACTCCCAACTTTCAACCGATGACTCCCAACTATTTCTTCGGTGCCAAAAGCACTTCCACTTGTTCCGGCTTCTTGTGGGCGTACCGCGCTAAGCCGGAGAAGAAGAACATCAATTGTTCGGCCCCCTGTTCCGCCATTTTCGGGGCGGCCGGGCCGACCACTCGCATCACCGTCGAAGCCACTTTACTATCCGTGAGTAAGTGCATCCGGATCGATGGCTTGATCGTGCTCACACCATCCTTTTCCGCACCCCGCAGCGTGTGCAAGATCGCCACGGCCTTCACGGGTACAGTCGGAATGAGGGTTCCGGCTTTCACTTTGCCCGTGGCGTACCAGATGGTGCCATGTTCGTACTTGCCCACCGTTTGCCAGGTGAGTTCGCTCCCGGCGTCGTCCGTCCATTTGAATATGCCTTTGCCTTGATCGACGATTTCGAGGCAAGGAACTTTCAACCGTTGCCAAGCGAGGCTGGCCCGATCGGGGTGTTCCACGAGCCAATCGTAAATCTTCGCTTCCGCGAGGAATTCTTCCTCCTCCGCTTTCACGCTCATGGTCGGGCTTTTCAACACCGCGGCCACCGCATCGCGATACCCTTCGGCCACGTGTTCGAGCACGCCCGGCTGAACGGTCGCATTGGAACCGGGAGCCGGGAGGCTTTGGGTCGTGCGTCGGGGTTGAACCCGCGGCACTTCCCCGGAAGTGGCGATGTTGGCCGCGACGAACAGCGATCCCGCCACCGCAATGATTTTGCGCATTCCTTGCCCCACTTCCAACGCAATGGCCAATGCCTTATTCATCGTTCGGATTGTACCGGTCGCATCAATCTTTTGTGAAGAACGGGGCAAGTAAGAATTACAAACCGAATGCCTGCGGGTTCGGGTGCGTTCCATAAACTGCTTGCATCCGGTTTCCCCCTCGTCGAGCGACATTTCATGGCCGATCCGATCCTCATCGCCAAGGGCGAACGCGACCTCACCATCTTGCCGAAGATGGCCAACCGCCACGGTTTGGTGGCCGGGGCCACCGGTACCGGGAAGTCGGTTACGCTCCAGAGATTGGCCGAGGGGTTCAGCCGCCTCGGGGTGCCGGTGTTCCTCGCGGATGTGAAAGGCGATCTCTCCGGCTTATGCCAATCGGGGAATCCCCCCAAGCCGCCGATCGCCAAGCGGGTCGAACATTTCGGCATGACCGATTTCGTGTACGAACCCTGCCCGGTGGTGCTTTGGGATGTCTTCGGGGAGCAGGGGCACCCGGTGCGGGCGACGATCGCTGCGATGGGGCCGATTCTACTCTCTCGGTTGCTCGAACTGAACGACACGCAGAACGGCGTTTTGACGCTGGCATTCAAGGTGGCGAAAGACGATGGATTGCCTTTGATCGATCTCAAAGATTTGCGAGCGATGCTACAAAATGTGAGCGAACGTGCCAAGGCACTCACGCAGGAATACGGCAACGTTTCCCCCGCCAGCATCGGGGCGATCCAACGGTCGTTGCTCCGTTTGGAAGAGCAGGGGGCGGATAAATTCTTCGGCGAACCGGCTCTCGATCTCATGGACTTCATTCAAACGGGTGACAAGAATCGCGGCGTGATCAACATCCTCGCCGCCGATAAACTCCTTCAATCGCCGCAGTTGTACGCGACGTTTCTGCTTTGGATGTTGAACGAACTCTTCGAGAAACTCCCGGAAATCGGCGACCCCGATAAGCCGAAGATCGTCTTCTTCTTCGACGAAGCCCACTTGCTTTTCAACGACACGCCGAAGCCCCTGCTCGACAAAATCGAACAGGTCGTACGCTTGATCCGTTCCAAGGGCGTGGGTGTGTATTTCGTCACGCAGAACCCGCTGGATGTTCCCGATAGGGTGCTGGCCCAATTGGGCAACCGGGTGCAACACGCCTTGCGGGCGTTCACCCCCCGCGATCAAAAGGCGGTCTCCGCCGCGGCGGACACCTTCCGCGATAATCCCAAGATCGATGAGAAGGAAGTGATCACCCAACTCGGTGTCGGCGAGGCGTTGGTCTCTTTCCTAGATGAAAAGGGTACGCCGAGTATGGTCGAACGGGCATTCGTGGTTCCCCCCGGCACGCGCATCGGGCCAATCACCCCGGAAGAGCGCAAAGCTCAAATTGAAGGTTCGGTGGTGTTCGGCGCTTACGAAAAGAAGATCGACCGCAAATCGGCGTACGAGATTTTGAAGAACAAGGCCGCCCCGGACGAAGCCGAGGAAGCCGATGCCGAGCAAGCCAAGAAGCAGGCCGATTTCGAGAAGAAGCGGGATGAGCAACAATCGGAAGCCGACGAACCGAAGAAGGCCCCGGCCAAGCGGGGCGATAGCGCGTTCATGTCGTTTACGAAGTCGATGATGCGATCGATCGCCACGACCATTGGCGGCATCATCCGCATGTTGATCACGAACGCGATGAATCCGAAGAAGAAGAAGTGAGTTCGGAGCCGGAAGCGTGAGCGAC
>JBBQWA010000396.1:0-3890 GCA_038211045.1 Gemmatales bacterium | reverse complement strand
GGAAACACACGATGCACCGCTTCCTCATCCTCTTCTTCCTCCTTCCCACCCTGCTCCTCGCGGCGGAACCACCGAAGGAACGCTACGAAACCCGCAAGAAGCACGATCCCGATGGCATCGGCAAGTTCTACCTCGGCCGCGAGATCGCCCACGTCATGGGCTTCCAAGGCAACGGTTGGCTCGAACGCCCGGAACGCGAGAAGGAAGAAGACCCGGCCAAACTGCTCGACGCCCTCGAAATCAAGGAAAGCATGACCATCGCCGACGTCGGCGCCGGCGGTGGTTACCACGTCTTCCGCATGGCCCCGCTGGTCGGCGATAAGGGGAAAGTTTTCGCGGTGGACGTTCAAAAGGAGATGATCGCCTTGGTGGAAGGCAAGGCGAAGAAGCACGATGTGAAGAACGTAAAAGCGATTCTGAGCACCGAGAAGGATCCGAAGCTTCCGGAGAACGCCGTCGATCTCATCATCATGGTGGATGTGTACCACGAGTTGGAGTTCCCCTACGAGATGATGGAGAAGATGGTGGCATCCTTGAAACCGGGCGGTCGGATCGCGTTCGTCGAATTCCGGCTGGAGGATCCGAAGGTGCCGATCAAACTGGTTCACAAGATGACGGAACGCCAAGTGATGAAGGAGATGGCCGAGTTCGAAACGGCGATGGAACACGCGAAGACGGTGAAAACCCTACCGTGGCAGCACATCGTGATCTTCAAGAAGAAGGAAGCGAAGAAGTGATGACCGAAAGGCTTACCTCAGCGTTGAATGTGCGCCGTGGCATTATCGCTGCATTGACTGGTGCTCTGGTGGCCCTCGTTCTCGTGGTGTTGCTTTACGGTGGATTCATTATCGTCCGTGGGTGGTTCGAAGGAACTTCCGAGTTTCAACGCAGCGCCAATCTCAGGTATATGTGGAAGGAGTTGGCCTTCCCATTCCTAGGATGCGGTGCGGTTACCGCGGCGGCCGGGTGGGCAACGTACGCACCCCCCGGGCGGCATCATTTTGCGTGGTCACTTGTGCTTGTCGTTCTCGGAAGCATCCCACTGATGAGCTTACTTTCGACCGTGATCGAGCCGGTACGCCGGTACAAAAGCATCGAACACCCGTTGTACTATCCGTCCGAAGTGCTGTTCCTTGCCTTACCGCCAATCACGGTGGCGGCAGTGTTGACCTTGAAACGGTGTTGGCGTTAGGCGAACGTCGGGCTTGCGCAGTGTTGGCATACCGAACGCGATACAATCATTGAAACTCCCGGAGAAAGGCGATGACATCGCAAATCGAAGCGCTGGGCTTGGGCCACTTGAATACGAAAGAACGATTGGCTTTGATCGGCGAACTCTGGGAAAGCGTGTACGCCGATGACGATGCCGAAGTGGAACCTTTGTGCGACGAAGCGAAGGCGGAGATTGATCGGAGGTTGGCGGCCCACGCATCCGACCCGAGCCTGGCAGTTCCGTGGGAGGAAGCGGAAGCCAGGATCCGGGCGAGGATTCAGGCCCGGAGGCAGAAATGAGTCTGCCGATTCGATTGTCAACGGAGGCTGAGGAGGAACTCGCCGGCGCGGCGGAATGGTACGAAGATTGCGAAGACGGATTAGGTGACGATTTCACCGATCTCGTGAAGGCGATCTTCCGCCGCGTGGCAGCCAATCCGCGTATCCATCAAAAGGTGTACCGCGACGTTCGTCGTGCGGTGGTGAAGCGCTTCCCCTACGTTGTGCTATACCAAGAAGTAAACTCGGAAGTCCTCGTCATTTCTGTCTTCCACACCTCCCGCGATCCGAAAGAATGGCAGCGGCGGATCGTGTGACACCGGCGCTTCAGCCGCCTTTCCCTTCAACTTCTGCACCCCAGTTTGTCGATACAACCCGAGCAGAACGCATTCTCCACGGGAGTATTACGGATGGCGATCCCACGCAAATTCTGGCAGGCGGTTTCCCTCGCGGTCGTCGGCGGCAGTGCCGCGAGCGCCCAAGCGCAGTTCAAGCCGGAACAAGTTTTGGCTCGGGCACCCATTCAGCCCGGCGTGATCGTGACCATGCCGACCGCCGCCGACGTGGCCGGATGCAAAGCCACCGAAGTGAGCTGGCCAAATACGGGTAGCCCTGCCAAAGGCGTGGTCGTGACCGATGCCGCCGGCAAGAAGCTCCGCCAGTTCATCTCCACGGCCGGCACCGGCAACTTCAACATTTTCTCATACTACACCGACGGCGTCGAAAGCTACCGCGAAATCATCACCGTGGCCGGGGGCCAGAAACCCGACCAATTCCGCTGGCTCGGCATCAACGGCGGCAAGTGGGGCATCGACGCCAACGGCGACGGCCTCGTGGATGAATGGATCGCCATTTCCCCCGAGGAACTCAGCCAGGAAGTGTACGCCGCAGTGTACGGCAAAGATCAACGCCGCCTCGCCGCGCTCTTCGTGAAAGAAGACGATCTCAAAAAGTTGAACATGCCCGCCGCAGAAATCGAACGCAGCATGGCCAAGGTGAAATCGGCGCCCCAACGCCTCGCCGCGACCGTGGCCGGCCTCGGCCTGACCGACAAAGCCAAGATCCTGCATGCGACCTTCGGCGCCCCCAACACCACCGCCGCCGATAGCTTCGGCGGCCGCGAAGACCTCGTGAAGCACAAGGCCGGGGCCATCCTCGTGGAGAAGGGCACGGAAGATAAGACGGCGTTCGTGTTCAGCGTCGGCGAGATCGTGCAAGTGGGCCGGGCGTGGAAAGTGATCGAAGGCCCCGCGGTGGGTGCGCCGAGCGAACACGGCGAAGAGATTCCGGGGAACCTCGCGGGGGGTGTTCCCCCTCAGATTCAAAAATTCGTCGATCAGATCATCGCGTTAAAACCGGCGAGCAGCAGTAACGCCGATGTGGCCAAGTTCCAACTCGAACGCGCCGGTCTGCTGGAACAGTGCGTGGCCGGAACCAAGGGAGCCGAGCAATACCCTTGGCTGAAACAACTCGTGGACGCTTACCAGAGCGCCATTGAATCCGATCCGCCGCAGAAAGCCGCGTTCGAACGTTTGAAGGCGTGGAAAGACGCGGTGTTGAAGAGCGCCCCGAACGAAACCCATCCGTATGTGATGTTCCGTTTCGCCGCCGCCGAGTTCGCGGTGAACAACAAGGAAGCCAAAGACGCGGACAAAGCCAGCGTGCAGAAGGCCTACCGCGAAGCCCTCGAGATGTTCGTGAAGAATTACCCGGCTTCGACGGATGCCCCGGAAGCGATCATGCGGGTGGCCTTCTCGTACGAGTACGGCGGCAAGGAAGGCGAAGCCTCGGCGAAGACTTGGTACGAGAAGCTGGCCAAGGATTACGCCAGCCACGCCTACGCCGCGAAGGCGGCGGGTGCGGTGAAGCGCCTCGGCAGCGAAGGCCAACCCTTCACCCTCAGCGGCACGGCGTTCAACGGTCAAGCGTTCACCCAAGCGAACATCGCCGGCAAGCCGACGACCGTGTATTACTGGGCGACGTGGGGCAGCGGAACGCTGGCCGAATTGCAAGGCGTGGCAGCGATGGTGAAGGGGGGCAATGCCGCGATGCAAGGCGTGCAGGTGGTGACGATCTGCCTCGACGACGCGAGCAACAAAGCCGCCGCAATCGAGATGCTGAAGAAGTCCGGCCTCGAAGGCATCCACCTGTACGCGGACGGCGGCTTGGACGGTTCGCCGTTGGCCGCGGCCTACGGCATCCAGATGGTGCCGCACATTTTGCTGGTGGACAAGGACGGCAAGGTGTTCAACCGCAACGCCCAAAACGGCCCGTTGCTCAAGGATGATGTGGAGAAGATGATTAAGTAAATCGGAGCCGGAAGCGTCAGCGACGGATCGAAAGCCGGGGGACAGCGTCCCCCGGCTTTTTCGTGCGCATCGTTGCGGAACCCAATTTTC
>JBBQWA010000395.1:0-3898 GCA_038211045.1 Gemmatales bacterium | reverse complement strand
ACGCAAGGAATTCCGAGGCGGCGGGCCGCGATGCGACCGAGGCAATTCGGTTTGAACGTGTGCGTAACGAGGAGATCGGCCTTAGCGGTTTTCAAGCGATCGGTCAGTTCGCGGAGAGTTTGTGGGAGTTGCGGGGTATCGTTCGCCATCGCCTCGGTGGAGAAACCGGCGGAACGCACCTCGTTCAGGAACTCTTCGCAGCGACCACTCTCCGAGAAAGAAAGGAAACGCGAAGTGAACCGGCGATCCATGTGTTCGGCCAAGCCGAGCATTTGGCGTTCCGGCCCGCCGAAAAAGGTACTGGCCGTGAGGTGGACGATATTCATGCAGCAGAGTTTATGCGATTCGTGGAAGGCTTGTCGAGGGCGGTTTCCCCCCGAGTATTCGCAACGGTGGCAACTAGGAACCGATCGCGTCTTCAACTTCCCCGATAGAATGGCAATATTCCGATGGAGCGTGCACCGTGAATCTCAACTTCCTCCGCCCCGCCTTCGCTATCCTCTGGCTCATTGTAGGCTTGGTCATCGTGCTGCGAAAACCTCTGGGCATCGATTTCTTCAACGACCGTTGGGACGATAGCGATCTTCTGTTCGGCGGCATCGTTGCGTTCGCATTGGCTTTGTGGAACGGCATGCGTTGGTGGTCGAGCGTGCGGGTGAAGCGTATCGGGGCGCTGCCGCCCAATCCCCTGCGATCGAGCGGGGAATCGCGGCCGTTCGAGTACAACCCCGAACTCGATTTCACCAAACCGGCCGATAATCAGAAACCGGATTGAACATTCCCATGAGTTCCATCCGAGCGGGAAGCGCAAGCAACGATTGAATGGAATCGTCGCTCACGCTTCCGGCTCGAATAAATACGCAAGTCGCCCAAATCGCAGTCACCAATCGCCGGGGGAATCTTCCGCGTTCGGCGTGATGAACGCCTTCCACACCCCCGCCGATACAGAACCGGCAATACCCCGAACGCTGCCATCGCAAAACAACACTAGGATTGGGCCGTTGCGGAGGGATTGAGCGAGGGCCGCATCGCACTGGGCGAGGGGTGGTTTCATTTGGAATGTTCCGGATGCCGGAACGCGAATACCGGGGGGAATGTTCCCCGTCGGGCTGGAACCGGCCGGGGTGAAATCGGTGCTGCCGATGATGCCGCGGAGCGGCGGCATGTACACCAGATTGCGCTGGTAGAAACTGATCGCTTCATTCCCCATGCGGATCGTATTCGATCGCCCGCCGACGCCGTTGCACTCGGAGTACCCTTCGGTAAATAGGAGCGTTTGCGAAAGCCCATCGCGGACATCTCCCCACTTCATGCGGGGTTCGAAGAGTTCGAGGTTCATCGGGTAACTCGTCGGGCGTTCGCCGAGCTTCGCGGTGGTATCCCCCGGCCCAATGTACACTTTCACGTCTTCGGAAAGATTGGCGGCGCGGAAGGCGGGCACGCCTTGCGAGGTCGAAACGGTAGGATCGCCCTTCTTGTACGGGAGTTTCCCCATCGCTGGGAACACCTCGGCGAAGAGTGGGCCGAGGCTGCCTTGGAAGTTCGCTTGTTGTTCCAGATACGGCAGCAAGTGGAAATGGGCCGAGCCATCGGCATCGTTCGCCCCCGGCGAATTCGCGTTGTTATTCCAACCGACGCTCGGGGGAAGTTTGCCCTCCGCGATCTGGCACGAGTGACCCGCGAGGCCGATCTGCTTCAAGTTGTTCTGCGATTGCAACCGCGCCGCAGCTTCGCGCACTTTTTGCACGGCGGGCAGCAACAGCCCGATGAGCAGTGCGATGATGGCGATGACGACCAACAATTCGATGAGCGTGAAACCGTACCGACGCATCACGGCATGATAACGATTGCCCGCCGTGGAGGAAGCGGAGAAAACCGAATGGCGATTCTATCCTCAGCGGATGCCGAGCGGATTCCCGTTGGGGAAGTAGAACTCGATGTAGCCGAGGAGCATTTCGTCGGATGTTTGCGGCCCCCATTTCACCGTGGCTTTCGGGTTCGGATTGGCGGGGTTATTCTCGCTGTTGTCGAACCAGGCGGTGAACCTCACGGTCGTTCCTTTGCTCACTTTCAGCGGTTCGGCGAGCTTGTACTGCAATTGCCAATTGAAATCGTAATGCGGCACATCGAGCAGCGTGGTCTTCTTGCCGTCGGGCGTCTCCAATTCGTACCGGCAGGCTTTGCCGCGGACGTGCATGTGCGGGGAATAGGCCATGATGACCGCGTCCACGGGTATGCGGATCTGCGCTTTGTCTTCGTGGTTCTCTGCCCCCGGAGGGATTTTGAACGAAGGATTTGCCAACGAAAGCACGAAGATTTCATGCTTCGGTGGTTCGGCCGCGAACCGAAAGCCGATGCGGGTGCGATCCTTGGTCGCGATACCGTTCGGGGTGTAGTGAATCTGGAAGCGGAGTCGGCTTCCCTTGGGCAACTTCCGGGCAAAGCCTTCGGGCATGATCTGATGGTTGTTCCCGGGTACATACGCGGCGAAGTAGCCTTGGGCTTCGCCGCGGCGCAAATCGAGCCCCCCTTTTTTTGCGGGCGGCAGAGCGAATACCAGCACGTGGTGAACCACTTCGCGGGCCGTGGGTTGCACTTCCACGGCATTGACCCATTTGTCTTCTTCGAGGTTCGTTTCGACCGTGACGACCTCGTACGGCATCGTTCCCGTGGCCTTGATCGCAATCGCTTTCGGCAGTTCGAAGACCACATCCGGTTTGCCGATGGCCCAATCTTTGGGAAAGGTGCGGGGCAGTGGTGCATCGGCTTCGTTGCCAGCCGGATTGCCGTTCTCGAACCAAGCGAGAAAATCGTTTTTGTCCGCGGCGGTCAGCGAGCGGTCGTTCACGAACGGGCTTGGGCCATCGGTCGGTTTCGCGGCGTGCCACGGCGGCATCGTTCCGTTCTCGATCACCTTTTTAATCATGCCTTTGTGGGATACTACGTCTTTCAAGGTGTCGAGCGTAAACGGGCCGACGCCCCCATCGCGGTGGCATTCCATACAGTTCGTTTGAACGATCCGCGAGATGCGATTGTGATAGGTGCCTTCCCGCGAGGCAACTTTGGCTTTGCCGAAATCGAGTTCGCAACCGGGGGCCGTGGTCGCTTTGAATTTCACTTCGCGCTGCTCGAGGTGTGCTTCGATGGCATCCTTCAGATACCGGTGCTTGGGTTCGTCCGACGAGTAGCCGAGGCCGTATTGGTCGTCGATGCCGCCGCGGTAGATCACGGTGCGTTGGGAATCGATGAGGAAAACATCGGTCGTGGTTCGGGCGCCGACGCGCTGGGCGATTTCCCCGGAAGCATCGTGGATGTACCTTGCGGGGAGTTTATCGCCGGCCTGAATTTTATCGCTTTCCATCGGATTCAAATAGACAAACCCGACTTGTTCCTCGGCGAATTGTTCTTCGAGTTTACGCAACGTCGGCAGATACTTCTTGCTGAGCGGGCAAGATGTACTCGTGATCGCAACCACGAACGCCTTATTGCCTTTCATGGCGGCGGAGAGTTGAAACTTCGTTCCATCGAGAGAGGTTGCGACGAAATCGGGCATTTGCAGGCCGATGCCCGCTGTGTTCGGTGCGATGGGCTTGGCGAATTCTTTTAGCGATTTCGATTGGGCCAACGCGGGGGCAACTGCGAGAAGCGATATGAAAAGAATGCGGAGCATACGGCGGTTCCTTGGGGAATCTATTCGATCAACACGCGCCCGACAGCATTATTACACCGCGACCGCACCGCGGGTTTCAGTGTCACAGTTTCATCACTTCCCCGGCGATTCGATCCGCACCGATTTCCACGATCAACGCCGTGCCCGGTTCGCGGTGTTTCCAACGCACGTAGCCGAGCGCCACAGTCGCATCCCATTTTGGCGATTGGCAGAACGACGTGATGGTGC
>JBBQWA010000394.1:0-3901 GCA_038211045.1 Gemmatales bacterium | reverse complement strand
GCCGAATTGCCGAGGATCACGGCGACGTGCCCCGGTTCGACCGCCCCGCCACCGATGAGGCCCGCCGCTTGATCGTCGAGCGTCGGGAAGATCAACGGGCGAATATTCGCGGGGAGCTTTGCATCGAGGGCACACGATTCGGAGAGCGGCCCGATCGGTTCGTTCATTTCGATGAGTTGCGGCAGTTGTTTCCACGCAAACTCGCGGTACTGCGGGTTCCCCAAGGCGTCGAGCATTTCCCGCCGCCATTGATTCGTTCGCAGATCGAGGATGCCTGTGGACGCTGCCGAGGAGATGCTGCAACGGTCGAATACGCCGGTGAGGAAGCCCCCGGCCATCGGGCCATGTGGAAGAATCTTCGTGGTACGGTTCCAATCCTTTTCGCTCAGCGTTTGTTCATCCTTCACCAGATGGCTCAGTGAATATCGCACCGCCCAAGGGCCGCCGGTGAGTTCGCGGGCGCGATCCTGCCCACCGAGTCGCTTCAACCCCTCGGCGTGATACTCGCCGAGCGTTTGATCGTTCCAGCAGATCAACCTTCGCACCGGGCCGGCGTAAAAATCAAGGCGCCCAGCACTGTGGTGAGTCGCAGAGATGCCCCCAGCGGCCCAATGCGTCACATCCTGATCCATGATCGTTGCCAAGGCACGCGTGCTGGCACGGGCTTGACCTTCCAATTGCAAGGAACTCAATTCGCTGACGCCGCCCTCGGTCCAAAGGTCGGTAGGCAACCGGGCTTCCGCGATCGTTTGGCCATCGAGCGTGAACGCCAAAGCTTTGACGGAACCGGTGGAGAAATCCCAACCGACGATGATCGCATCGTCGGGCGTAGCACGAAGAGGTTGCGGCATGGGGAGCTTCTCGTTCCCACGTTCCGCGTGGAAACGTGTTTGTAGACTACGCGGAAAGAGTGGATACGAGAGATCATAAAAACTCCCCTTCCATCGCCCAATGTGATTTTGTTACGCTACCGCAATTCCCTACTCCGCCAAGGACGGCACCGGCCATGCATTGGCTGCTCATCGGCTACATGTTCCTCTTCATCGACCGGCCTTTCGAGGTTTGGCCGTGGCTCGGGGATCTCCGCATCGAGCGCATCTACATGTGCCTGACGCTGGCGGTGTGGGCCATTTATCCCAACAAACGCTTCCTTCCCAATGGCCAACACCTCGCATACGCCGCCTTGGCCGCGGCGGTTCTCTGCGCATGGGTGATGAGCCCGTGGATGGACAAGACGCAACCCGTGATCGAAGACTGGTTCAAGATCATCGTTTTCTACGGCTTGCTCGTCACCACCGTCCACGATGAAAAAGCGTTGAAGAAGATCGTGCTCGGATTCCTTGCGGTGATGTCGCTGTACCTGATGCATTCGCTCAAGGAATACATCGCCGGGCGGCACACCTACCGCATGGGTATCTCGCGGATGATCGGCGTCGATACCACGCTCGGCGACCCGAACAGCTTCGGGGCCAGCATCATCTACGTGCTTCCCTTCGTTGCCGCGATCTGGCGCACCGGGTGGGGCGGCCGCATGGGCCGCTTCGCCTTGCTCGGCTATACCGGCCTCTCCTCCTTGTGCATCCTGCTAACCGGTTCGCGCGGTTCGCTGATTGGGTTGGTACTCTGGTTCCTCATCCTGATGATGGGTCATCGGAAACGGTTCCTCTGGCTCGCCCTGTTCGTGTGCGGTGCCCCGGCGGTTTTCGTGGCCCTGCCCGATTCATTGCAGAATCGATTCGAAACCATTGTGAACCCGGAGGTCGGCCCGGCGAATGCCCGCGAATCGGGTGAGGGGCGGATCGACGGCCTGTTGAACGGCTTCACCCTCTGGAGCCGCAATCCCATCAGCGGCATCGGCCCCGGTGCTTGGCGGCCCGCCACGGGGAGCATTGTGGAATCGCACAATCTCTACGGGCAAATCCTCGGCGAGACGGGAACACTTGGTGCAATTGCCTTTGCCAGCGTGGTAGGTTGCTTTGTGATGAACCTGCTCTGGGTGCGAAAGGTGAAACAAGCCTACCCGGAGTGGAGCCAAGAATTGGTGTTTCAGGTACCCGCCGCGATTGCGACGAGCGTATTCCTATTGCTCTTCATGGGGAACTTCGGCCACAACCTGTTCCGCTTCAGTTGGCTTTGGTACGGTGGTTTCCTAATTATCTCGCGGTATTGCATCGAGGAACGATTGGCTCACGCCGCAGCGTACCCGGAGGAATTGGCGGAGGATGCATACGAGGAACGAGATGGCGATTGGATTCCTCACCCCGGCCACGTGTGATTTTTCGGAGGCTGAAGCGTCAGCGAAGCAGCGTTAACGCCATTCCGGCATTGCTTCGCTTCAGCCTAACTCTGTTAACGCCATTTCGGCATTGCTTCGCTAACGCTTCAGCCTCAGACAATCTATCTCAGCGCAATCGTGTGATGGCTCAATCGTTCGTAGCCGCTCGCCGTGATCAGGTAATTGTGTTCAATGCGGAGGCCGCCGATGCCGTCGATGTACAACCCCGGTTCGAGCGTTACCACATCCCCGGCGACGAGTTCACCTTCGGAATGGGCCACGAAGAAGGGGGCTTCGGGGTGCGTGAGGCCCAAGCCGTGCCCGGCGTGGTGGACGAGTTTGCCGTCCAACGCGGCATTCACCGCATCAAACACCGTTTGGCACTTCACCCCGGCTTTCAACTCCGTTTCCCCGGCTTTCATCGCCTTGATGCATTCGTCGTACAACTTCTGTTGCCCGGCGTTCGGCTCGGCACCCACCACGAGCGTATTGGTGAAATCGCTGCGGTAGCCTTGGATCACCACCGAGAAATCGAGTATCAGCATGTCGCCGGGCTTCGAGATCTGTTTCGTGGCCGGGCCACCGCGGCGGGCGGAACCCGGAGATACCGCGAAGTCGCCGTACACGATCACCGGATGCCCCGCGGCCAATGTACATTCCCGTTGAATCCCGGCGTACACTTCGAGTTCGCTCATGCCGGGTTGAACGTTGGCCCGCGCCCAAGCATGTCCCTTTTCCGTGACGCGCATGCATAGTTTCAACTGTTCAATCTCATCCGGATCTTTGCGGCGCCGCAGGTTTGAAACGATGTCGTGCAACCGTCCCGCATCGGGGTCGAGAATGTCGTCGTGGACTCGCCCGCCGGTGCCGATGTCTTCCAACGCCTTGCGAAGGATCATCCGCCGGGAATCTTTGCCCGGCGTTTGACCGTCGTACCATTTCGTCTTGATCCTGTCGTTCACGAAAGCCCGATCCAACGAAGCCGGGGCACGACTATCGAGAAGCAACGTCGTGCTGCCATCGGGGCGGATTGCCAGCATTGGGCCATAGTCGGTTCCCAAGTGAAAGGGATCGACGTAAGCGTTGGCGAAGTAGCGCAGGTTGGTCGGATCGGCGAGCAGCACAGTGCCGGATGGTTGGAATTCCCGGAGGAATCGGTCGACTCGATTCTTGCAACCTTCGGCAGTGATCATGGGAATTCCCTCTTTTGTAGAGTGGGCACTGCCCACCGTTTGTGATGCTTGCACGGTGGGCAATGCCCACCCTATAAAACTTCAACCACCGAGGTCGATGCCGCCGCCACCCTTCGATTCCGATTTGAAGATCATGTCGGTGGCGAGGCACGCGGCTAACACGAGCATCTTGGAGACCGGATTCGATTTCAAATCGTCTGCGACTTCGATCATGTAAGTGTCGGCGGAGGTGAAGATTTCCTTCATCACGCCGCCCCAATTCTTGCTGACCTTGCCGAGTTCGATTTTGCCGTCGGGCGTGAGTACGCGGTACTTGAAACCGATGAAGTTGCCCTTCACTTCGGCGAACTGCTGATCGTTTTTGTCGTACACCCAGAAGCCGCCGCTCCAAGAGAGAACTTTGCTTTTGAAGTAGCCGATTAGTTCCCCCGCG
>JBBQWA010000393.1:0-3917 GCA_038211045.1 Gemmatales bacterium | reverse complement strand
ATCATGATGCAACTCCTTTTGCGAACCAGGAAGCTAATACCAGCGACTCCGGCCAGGTCCGGAGCGCTTGTTCGATTTGCACCCGCACGGTCTCGCCGCGCGAATGCGTGTATTTGGCAGTCATGCCCAGGCCGCCGGCTGACGCTGGCGAGTGCCCCATCACGATTTGGCGGATGAGCGGATCGACGTTGGCGTCCTGCATGAGTGTTGCGAAGGTGTGCCGCCAGCTCTTCGGGCAGGTCGATTCCGGATGGCCCGTTCGAATCGCAAGTCGGCAAAAGGAAGTGCGAACACGATCCGCCGGGATCGCCCCGGCCCTTTGCCAGACTCCTCGGGCAAGTCGTTGCGCTTCCTTGCGGTCGACGGACGCCCCGGCGTTGCGCAACAACAACCGCAACTCGTCGATCAGGAATTGTTGATTGCCAAGAAGTTTCGGCCCCTCCGCTTGGCACCCTTCGCGCAGGAACACAACGCCTTCGCGACGGTCGCCGAGCATTGCCCGCAATACCGCAACGACCTCGGGCAGAAGGGGTACGCGCCGACCGTTGCCTGTCTTGACCCGCCACCCCAACTCCGGCTTGTTCCGCACCGTGATCCAACCGCCGTCGAGATCGACGTCTTCGAGGAGCAAATGGGTCAATTCGTTGATGCGCAGAGCGGTCTTCGCCAGCGTGAAATGGATCGGGAATTCCCACCGGCTAGCCGCGCGGAAGAATGCCAGTTCGGTGACGGCGTCGAACACGAACACCGGCTTGGCGTCCTCGACCTTGAACCGGTCGAGGGGGAGTTCGGCAAACAGGTTGTCGGCGTACGGGGGGAGGTAACGCCGCTTACCGGCGAAGTGGTAGAGGCTCCGCACCGTCTGGAGGACAAACTGCACCCCCTTGCTCCGCAACCGCCGTTTGACGGTGTTGTCATGGCCGTTTGGAGAGGTTTCGAGGGTACGTAAGTACGCGGCGAACCGATCCGGCTTCACCTCGTGTGCTAGCGGCGGCTTCGGGAACTGGGCGACGAAGTTTTCGAGGTGTTGCGTGGCCGCCCGGTAGCGGTTTACCGTAGCGAGGGTGGAACCACGGGCGTGCTCGTGGTGATCGAGGAACTGCCGGCGCAGTTCGGCCACACCGATCGGCGTGAACGAAAGCATGGTCGGCGCGCCCTGCGCCAACTGCGCGTTGATCTGGGCGGCGCACCGTTCGGCTTCCGCCCGATCGGCGCCGATCTTCTTGCGAACGGGTTTGCCCGCTTCGCGGTGATAGACCCACCACGTGCCGTGGTGCAGGTAAACCGAAACCTTACCGATCCGAAGGCGGCGGTTGCCGCCGCGCGAACGCTTCCCCATGGCTGCACTTTCCGGTGCACGCTTTGTGCACCAACTGTGCACCAGGGTTTCGGCTCGGCGGGGGAAAATGGGGCAAAAGGCCTAGAATATCGACCTTTTGCCCCTTCGACGAAAGTGAAAGCGGAGAGGGAGGGATTCGACATCCCATCATTTCGCAAGTCCTTGCCAGATAGCCACTTTCGCTGCAATGTCCTGTGGGTAGACAGTTTAACCTTCTCTGGTTGCATCCGGTCATTCCCGGTTGTTCCCGGTCGTGGAGGTGCCCAACCGGGACAAAACCGGGACAATTCCGGAGAGCAACTACAAGTAACTCTTCTCGTCGGTGGCGTTAGCTTCGAAGCCTTCGGGAGGATCTCTCAATGAGTACCCTCTTCGATGGAGTTCCGCTCCACCCCCGCAACGGCAGAGAATTGAATGTGCTGATCATCGCCCGCATCAGCTCAAAACTCCAAGACCGACGCAGCCTGGGCGATCAAAACGCCCTCGCCGAAAAATACGTCACCGCCCGTTTCGCCAGTCACCCAATCTCGTTCCGGCTCATCCAAGGCCAGGGAAGCGGCGAGTTGCTTGATCGCGCCGATCTGCTCGAGGCGGAGGAAGCCGTGGACTCCCGCATCTACGACATGGTCGTGGTTGAGGACATCGGGCGGATTTGCCGACGGAGCCGGGCTGTCGATTTCTGTGAGGCTTGTGAGGACGCGAGGACCAGGCTGATCTCCATCAACGACAACATTGACACCGCGCGGGAAGACTGGCGGATGCACGCGTTCTTTGCCTCGCTCAAACACGAGTCTAGCAACAAAGACACCTCGAAGCGGATCCGGCGTTCGAATCGGAACCGGTTCATACAAGGAACCATCATCAAGACGTTCGTCTATGGGTATGTCAAGCCGCCGGGAGCAAAGACCGACGCCGACATCTACAAAGACCCCAACACCATTCAGGTGATGGAACAGATCGTGCAGATGCTCGAAGCCGAAGCCAGTTACGCCGAAGTGGCCGACTGGTTGAATGAGACCAAAGTTCCACCATCGCGGTGGTGCAAGCGCTCGAAATGGGATGCGTCGATGGTGAAGAATCTGGTCTTCAATCCGATTCTGAAGGGGCTGCGCCGCTGGAATCAGAAGATCAGCCGTCGCAATAACAGAACAGTTCGCTACGTGTCGGAGAAGGCTCCCGAGGAAGAACACCTGTTCCGCGAGACCCCGCATCTCGCGTTCTTCAAAGCCGAAAGGTACGACAGGCTGATCGACAAGCTCAGCCTTCGTGGTGAAAGGTATCGCAACAAAATATTAGCGAAATCCATGGGCAACGCCGTGGCCGAAGCCTGCCCGACTTCGAGAACTGTTTGGCCGGGTCAACACGTGACCTGCGGCGTCTGCGGCCGCCACTTCGTCTGGGGAGGCCACGGCCCCGCCGACAACATGATCTGCTCCGGCGTGCGGGACTACGCCTGCTGGAACGTGGTGTCTTTCAACGGCCGCTGCGCCGGGCCGTCGCTCCTCGCCGCCCTCTGGAGGACGTTGGAAGCCCTCCCGGAGTTCGATACCACCTTGGTGGGAACCCTGCGGGCGTCGCTCTTGGAACGCCGTGCCAGTCGCAAGGAGAGGCTGCGTTCTCTAGAAGGCCGGCTTGAACAAACGGTTCGTGAACTCGGCAACATCGCCGACGCCATCGCGAGCGTGGGGATGATCCCAACGATGCAAGCGAAAATGCACGACCTCGAATTGACCAGGCAACAACTCCTTCTCGATCGGATAGCGGTGATGGCGGAGACCGACCACGATATCGAACTGCCGAGCGTCGATGCGATCCGTCTGCGGGCGAGGGAGCTCTTGGCTTCGCAGGACTTCGGTGATCAGCCGTTCGGACGCAGTCTGAGGAAATTGATG
This sequence comes from Gemmatales bacterium, assembly GCA_038211045.1. GTDB lineage: Bacteria > Planctomycetota > Planctomycetia > Gemmatales > Gemmataceae > JALHQU01. The sequence continues at coordinate 686 of JBBQWA010000393.1, read as the reverse complement.
CCTGTCATCCGCGTCTACCCGGTGCAGGCGTTGGACGGTGGCGATGTCCATCAACGCGCCTACGTCGATATGCAGTTGGCCCCATTGGTGGGCACAGGGGCCAGCGAATTGGCTCCATATCTACGTCGTTCGGTGGCGGTGAACCTGTTCGGCCTGCCGCAACGGATCAAACATCTCCCGCACATCCTTCGTCGGATTGCGGAAGGGGGCAAGCAAAGGCGGATCGCCACGGAACTGGGGATCGACCAAGCGGCGGTGCAGCGGGGCCGGGCGCTCCATCGGCTGATGGAGGCGGCCGGGACTACCGATCCGTACGTCCTGCTGAAGAGCGTGCCCGCCGGCACGAAAATGCGGCGTATGGAGCACAAGCGATACGAATTCAAGCCTTTGCCGGGCTTCCCGGCTTGGCCTGAGTAATTCCTGAATGTGTTCACTTCCAACCCTTGGCCCTGCCCGATCTATTCGAGCAGGGCTTTTTCATTTTCCGAGGAACAAGATGAATCCCAAAGAATCAGAATCGAAGGCCGAAGTGCTTCGGCGTGCGATCGTGTGTGTGATCGAGCACGTCGCTGAGGCCATTGCGGAAGAACTTTTGGAGTTGCCTTCACCGGAGTTGATCTTGGAGCAATATGTACAGGGCGAGACTAAAAAATGAGCCCGCAATGGAATGTCACTCAAATACTGGG